>CAIOIX010000338.1 GCA_903858445.1 uncultured beta proteobacterium | reverse complement strand
AGCGTTTCCGCATAATCTAGTGCCTGCTGCATTCCGGCACCCACGCTTAAATTATTTTCTTTGGCTTCAATTACAGCAATTGGGATATTGGATTTGTAATAAAGAACATAATCGGCGCGCTTTTGTTTTCCACGCGTATGCAACTTGCCGCGAACAATGATGCGCCCCTTGGTGAAGCTTAATTCTTCACGAATTTGAGTATGAAGATCCCATCCAGCCTTCAAAATGGCCGGGGTAATGAACTTAGTACAAATATCACGTTCGCTAAGGGATTTCTTACTCATTCATTAATGCCAAAAGTTATATGCATCCCTTAATAATATAAGGAAATCAGTCATTTACTGGCATTTTTAGTGGTTAGAGAGATTGGATCACTTTTTAAGCATTTATGCGCATAAACTGGGACTAGATTAGCCATTAGGAAATCCATGAAACATCAATTTTGCTTAATTACATTACTAATATACGGGCTTGCCCATGGGCAAGCCATTTATGGACCAAATGGCGAGTACAAGGGCTACGTACAAACCTCACCCAATGGTGTATCGAACTCATATAGCGCCACTGGAGCATTGCAGGGGTCTGCTCAAGTGCAAGGTAACCAAACAAATTTCTACGGGCCCCAAGGTCAGTATCAGGGAAATATTCAAGCGCCCATTGTTACGCCACCCAACACGACTATTAGCACGCCGCGACAAGTTAATCAGTCACCATCGATTAAAGGATGGTAGTAACTCATAAATTCCAAAATTTAGCGGCCCAACACCTTAGGAGCATTAATTGAAATTAGTAAGCTTTTCAGCAAAGAATTATAGAAGTATCACGTCCGCACATAAAATTACCCTATCAGACGTCACTGTATTAATTGGCCGAAATAATGAAGGAAAATCTAACCTTCTAAGGGCCCTTGGGACTGCGATGGTCCTACTGCAAAATCATGCTGCAGGTAAGAACGCCCTGAGGCGCATCAGAACACTGCTTACCTCAGATGACGCCTATACGTGGAAACGAGATTTCCCAATTCAATTCCAAAACCGTAAAACTTCAGCTTTCACAGTTTTAAATTTAGAATTTCAATTAACAGAAGACGAATTAAATGAGTTCTATGATGAAATTAAGTCTAATTTAAATGGACTTCTGCCCCTTGAAATACAGCTTGGTAAAGATAATGAGCCGAAGTTTAGGGTTGTAAAGTCAGGCAAAGGCGCCAAATCACTGACGCAAAAATCGGAAAGAATTGCTCAATTTATTGCCTCCCGAATTCACTTTAACTATATTCCAGCCATAAGGACTGAAAGAGATACGTTAAACCTAATTGGAACGCTCGTAGAGCAAGAGCTAAAAACGCTCGAAGAAGAGCCTAGCTATAAGGATGCATTAGATACGATCTTCAAACTTCAACAGCCTATTCTTGATAATTTGTCTCTCCAGGTAAAGGATGCGCTTCATGAATTTTTACCTAATATCAATTCAGTACGTATTGACATCCTAGAGCCGTCAAGAAGATACGCCTCAAGACGAGAGGTGAACGTAATAGTGGATGACGGCGTAGCAACAAATATTGAACAGAAAGGAGATGGTGTTAAAAGCTTAGCAGCCCTTGGTTTATTGAAAAGTAAGAACGCTAAACCTGGAGCCTCGATACTTGCGATTGAAGAGCCAGAGTCACACCTTCACCCTGCAGCGATCCACCAAGTAAATGAAATAATTCAATCAATATCCCAAACATCTCAAGTTTTAATTACTACGCATAATCCGCTTTTTGTAAAAAGAGCAGACCTTAAATCAAATATTATAGTAACTGATGGAGGGGCCACTCCCGCCAAAAACATTTCTCAAATTAGAGACCTACTAGGAATTAAGGCGTCTGATAACCTTATAAATGCAAGCTATGTACTTGTTGTTGAGGGAGCTGAAGATGCGAAAGCATTGAGGGCAATTCTTCCAACCCTAAGTGAAAAACTGAACAAGGCCCTTAAGCAGAACTTACTTGTTATTGATAGTCTTGGGGGCTCTGGAAAACTTTCGTACAAATTATCCCAACTTAAAAATGCTTTATGCGCT
>CAIOIX010000337.1 GCA_903858445.1 uncultured beta proteobacterium | reverse complement strand
GCTGGGTACGGAATTGTAGGTGCTTGGGGCTGGATTGGCATCATTCCGCTGGTAACTGGAATGATGGGCAATTGCCCTGCGTACAGTCTACTCGGCTTGAATACTGCTAAGAAGTAATTAATAAAACTATTTAACAGCCTTGTTATGAAAATAATTAGCAAAGCCATCCTGCGGGGTGGCTTTTCTTTACCGCCGATAGTCCGCTGTCGGCCACTAAGAGACTATGAAAGCAATCCAAACCAAAATCCTTTAGCCCAAGGTTCAAGTCTTTGTGAGATATCAGAAAAGAAAAAACCAAGCAGAAAACCATCTTAGTTGGACATTAGGTCCAACTTTTGGGGGACAGTATAAAAGCTTGGTTTTTTAGTCCTGACTTAGTCAATAGTTACATTAGCTGACTTTGCAACCTTGCCCCACTTATCCGTCTCGTCTTTAACATACCGAATAAATAGTTTTTGTGTGCTGGGTCCAGTATCAGCCCCTTGGTTGGCCCATAGAGTTTTGATCTCAGGCGCATTGAGGGCTTTAGTTGTTGCGGCGAAGACCTTATCTTGAATGGTTTGGGGCGTGCTAGCTGGAACCCAAAATCCATACCAAGATATCGACTCAAATCCGAGTACGCCAGCTTCAGCCATTGTGGGTATTTCTGGAAATGCTGGAGATCTTTGTGGTGAGGTAACTGCCAATGGACGAATGGTGCCCGCACGAATATAAGAGGCTGCGCTACCCAAGCCTTCAAAGATTAGATCAACTTCACCACCCATGAGGGCGACCATTGCAGGGCCAGATCCCTTGTAAGGCACATGCACAAGAGAAGCGCCTGTTAATTTATTAAAAATCTCTCCAGCAAGATGTCTCGTGGTGCCGTTGCCAGAGGAGCCATAGTTCACTTTGCCAGGGTTGCTCTTAGAGTATTGAATTAATTCTTTTACACTTTGGATGGGCAGCTTATTGTTAACAACAAGGACATCCGGAACAAACGCTACTCCCCTGATTGGAATAAGATCCTTTTCCAGGTTGTACGGCAGAGTTTTGTAAACACTCTCGGCAACAGTATGGTGAACGGCACCCATAAAAATAGTGTATCCATCTGATGGAGATTTAGCCGCTATTGCTGCCCCGATGGTTCCGCCGGCTCCACCCCTGTTTTCAACGACGACTTGCTGCCCCAACTCTTTTGACAGTTGTGCTGCTAATGGTCTGGCGAAAGTATCAGTGCCACCGCCAGGTGGAAAAGGCACGATGAGTTTGATTGATTTATTGGGCCAGTCCGACTGAGCAAGCACTGGCTGTGTAAATGTCAGCATGACAATCACTAAAGTGATTAGGCGTATTACGTGCTTTGAAGCGAGTACTAGGTTCATCGATGGCCTCCTTGACCCTGTAGCCTAACAATCATTTATTACAGTTTTTTGATACTTTAAATGTAGATTGTTGACAATCTACCATAAAACTGATGTAATGCGGTAACTAATACGGCGGGAATGAAATGAATCGTACTGAAGAAAAGATTGGCTTAAATGTTCAAAATAGCGCATTTGAGCTATTGCGTGAACATTCCTTAAGTAATTTGGTGGAAAGAGAGATTGAACGTCAGATTATTTCTGGGGAGTTAACTTCTGGTGAAAAGCTGACAGAGGCGGGGATAGCAAATCAGTTGCGAATATCTAGAGGCCCGGTACGTGAAGCGCTACGTTCATTGGAGCAGGCTGGTTTGGTTGTCAATGAGAAAAATCGCGGAATGTCGGTACGGCAAATCTCGCTTGATGAAGTGGGGCATATTTACGAGGTTCGCGCTGCTTTGGATGGGTTAATTGGCAGGTTGGCTGCCGAGCGAATTACAAAGACACAATTAAAGAAACTCAAAGAGCTCGTTAAGGAGATGAAAGTAGCGGCAGCGCAAAATGATTTTGTTGCTTACTTTCCATTAAATATAGCCTTTCATGAGAATCTTGCATTAGCAGCCCATAACCCTGCACTGGTAATGAACTACCGCCGTGTAACGAATGAGTTAACTCTATTTCGTAGGGCGACATTAGAAAAAAATGTTTCCAATATTCAGATCTCAACCAAAAATCATGAGCAAATAGTGAAGGCTATTGAATCCGGTGATGTAGATTTATCAGAAAAGTTGCTCTTTGACCATGTAATGGATAGTAAAAAGCGTTTATATGAAGCGCTTAATTTAAATAGGTAAGAAGAAATGACTATGAATCAAGACTCCAAGAAGACTCAGGTAGAGGTAAATCAAAAAAAATATGCCTGGCCTACATCGCCAACGGTAGTGGTATGTATAGATGGAGGCGATCCAGCGTATTTGAAGCAATTTCTTGCAGATGGGTCAATTCCTAATATTGAAAAATTTATCAAAGAGGGTTTTAGTGTTATTGCTGATGGCACTATGCCTAGCTTCACGTGCCCAAATAATATGTCCATCATCACGGGAACGCCTGCGTCTGCGCATGGCATTTCAGGAAACTACTATTTAGATACCAAGACATGGGAGCCGGTTGTCATGACTGGGCCAGATTTGTTGCGTGGCGACACTATTCTTTCTAGATTTGCAAAAGCTGGAGCTAAGGTTGTTTCAATTACCGCTAAAGATAAGCTTAGAAAGCAACTCGGAAAGAATTTAGATTTGAGTAACGGCAGTATTTCTTTTTCTTCAGAGTTTTCCGGTAGTTGCACCATGGCTGAGAATGGCATTGAGAATGTATTAGATCTGGCTGGAATGCCTCAGCCAGATATTTATTCAATGGAGCTTTCTTTGTTTGTACTCAAAGCCGGCATCCAAATCTTAAAGCGTGACCGGCCTGATTTAATGTATCTATCGCTAACTGATTGGGTGCAGCATAAGTTTGCACCCAATGAAGAGGGTGCTCGTATCTTCTATAAAGAATTGGACAAATGCTTTGGAGAGTTAGCTGCATTGGGAGCGACCATTGCCCTGACTGCAGACCACGGCATGAATGACAAGTCAAATCCTGCTGGGAATCCAAATGTTATCTGGCTTCAGGATATTTTGGATGCCAAGTTTGGCAAAGGTGATGCGCAAGTTATATGCCCAATTACTGATGCCTATGTTGGTCATCATGGCGCATTGGGTGGTTTTGTGCGTGTTTGGTGCAGAGGCAAAGCAACCCCAAAAGAAATCATTGAAGTCATTGCGGGTGTAGACGGCATTGAACAGGTATTAAATAAAGATAGCGCCTGCAAGCTTTTTGAATTGCCCGCCGATCGAGAGGCAGATGTTGTTGTAATTTCAAGAGCAGATGTCTGCATTGGCTCATCTGCTGCAAATCATGACTTAAAGGGCCTAGAAGGCCATCGCCTAAGAACTCATGGCGGCACTTCGGAGGCTAAGGTTCCCATCATTATCAATAAGCCCATGAATGATGCCTATAAGTTAAAAGCCGCATCTGGAACGTTAAAAAGTTATGAAATATTTGATTACGTGTTGAATGGAGTTTAGTCACTAGACTCTTACGGCTAATGTTAGTGAATCCATATTTATTTAAAAGGTGGCAATGGATCAAACCTCGCTCCTAATTACGGCAAACCTTCTGGCCTCTTTGATTGCCGGGGGAATTATCGGTATGGAAAGAAGTCTCCATGGTCGCCCGGCAGGATTTAGAACACATGCCCTAGTTTGCCTTGCCTCTAGTTTGTTGATGTCGGTGACTGCATTTCAAGGAAGTTGGATATCTGTAGATAACAGCGAACTATTTAGGACCGATCCAACCCGTATGGCTCAGGGAATTATGACGGGTATTGGCTTTCTGGGAGCGGGCGTTATATTTAAGAAGGGCTTAAATGTTAGAGGTCTAACAACAGCAGCTTCCATTTGGATAACGGCTGCAATTGGTATTCTTTTTGGAATTGGATTTTATTTCCCTGCAATTTTTGCAACTGTCTTAGCGCTTATTACTTTGTCATTATTTAGATGGATTGAGGCAAAGATTCCATCCCATCACTATGTAAATAATACAATCACCTATTTAAGGGATAAAACACCCAGCCAAATTGCGGTGAAAGAATTGCTATCTATACATGGCTTTAAGGTTGAGGGAATTAGTTACCAGTTAATTGGCGATGGGTCATTATTTCAATACAAAATGACGATTAGAACGAATGACTCCAGCAACCTTATCAGGCTATCTGAATGTTTAATTGGTTTGGTGGATGTTAAACATTTTGAAATTTTACCTACGGGAGACTAGACGGCACCCATTCAAGTGCGCAAGCATATGAGAAGGCTCAATTCTGATAAGTTTACCAAGGCCTACTTTGGGTCGAGAAGTGCCTCATTAGCCACCTTGCCAATTGGCTCAAAAAGGCCATTAAGAGTCATTTATAACTCTCTCTGACACCCCTTATACCAAGCCACATCAAAACCAACTTCTGATGGTTTTTTGTTTAGGGGGACAATCCATGAGATTTTTGTTTAATATCAGCTAAGATTTACTCCTAAGAGTAATTTTCAATAAAGGTTTTAAATGAAACGTTTTATTCAAACTGCGTTTATCTCATTTGTCACTATTGGTACATTACACAACACGCAGGCAGCACCAAGCCAAGTTGCCGACACTATTTTTTATGGCGGCCCAATATTGACTGTAAATGCAAAGAATGATGAGGCTCAGGCGCTTGCAGTGCAGGGCGGCAAGATTGTTGCCGTTGGTTTCAAGGATGCGGTAACGAAAGACTGGAAAGCCAGCACAACAAAAGTGATTGATCTTAAAGGTCAAACACTTATGCCAGGCTTCGTAGAACCCCACATTCATATTGTGATGACAGCGATGACAGAGGTTCTCTGGCTCAATCTATCGAATTTCACGCCCAAATACGACACCATTGATACTCTCAGTCAAAAACTCAAGGTAAGGCTGAAGACCCTACCAAAGGGTCAATGGTTAGGGGCTTTTGGTGTTGATCCATCCCGTACGGAACCATTTATGGCCGAGTTAACTGCGGATGTTTTGGACAAAGTCTCAACAGAGGTGCCAATCGTCGTAATGAATCAATCCGGCCACATTTTGTATGTGAACCATAAAGCTTTTGAGGTTGCCGGCATTACCGATAAAACCCCTAATTCTGGGGACGGCGGTATTTATATGAAGGATGCTCAAGGTCGCTTGACCGGCGTGGTGGTGGAGGCATCAGCAATTCTCTCTATCTTGAAGCATGCGCCTACTCCATCTGAAGCTGAATTAGCGGCAGCTATGCGAAAAACAGCAAAGATGATTGCCTCAAGGGGCGTAACCACCTCAGCAGAAATCACTTTGGGTTTGATGTTGGGTCTAGATAATGAAGTAAAGCTATTTAACAGCCTCGTTCATAGCGATGATTTTCCATTGCGTGTTAGGGCATATCTATATGGCCCGCTGTTAGCTAATGGTACAAATGGCCTAAAGCCAAATGATGGTGATGATAAATTGCGTTATGTGGGCGTGAAGTTTGTTTCTGATGGCTCCACTCAAGGTATCACGGCAGCTTTAAATGAGCCCTACATATATCCTAAAGGGACTCAATTTCGGGGTAATTTAGATTACTCCGATGACCAAATTTATAAGATGACAAAGCCGATTTTTGATCAAGGTTGGCAGATTGCCACCCATGCAAATGGTGATCGGACTATTGAGCAAACTCTGAACACATATGCTAAGTTGTTGGCTAATTCACCTGATCCTAAAGCGCGCCGATTGCGTATTGAGCATTTCACTATCAACACCCCAGAACAAGTGAAGCGTGCAGTGAAGTTAGGCGTAATCCCGGGCTTTACTATTGGCCACGTGGATTATTGGGGCGAGGCATTTCATGACAAGATCGTAGGTCCAGAACGTGCTAATCGCATCGATCCGTCGGGCTCATTCAAAAAAGAGGGTGGACGATTTGCATACCATAGCGATTCGCCAGTCTCCAATGTGGGGCCCCTCAATTACATTTCTGAGGGTGCTGGTCGCCTATGGCAAAAAGCGCCTCGCAAAGTATTGGGGTCTGATGAACGTGTCACCGTTGATGACGCAATTCGTGCTGTAACTATCAACGCTGCTTATGCAATGTTCTCTGATGACAAGGTTGGTAGTCTTGAGGTGGGCAAGCAAGCTGACTTGGTTGTCTTGTCGGCAAACCCTAAAAAGACTCCTATTGATCAAATCCGAAATATTCAAGTTAAGGAAACTTGGATTGATGGAAAAAAACAGGCTTGGTATTGAGATTGGGCCATGCTCCCTCTGACTCAAACAGGTTTAATGACAGGGTGGAGGAATACTCCACCAAAGACTGCTATGGGTCGGGTAGCGACTGCGGGGCTTAAGCAGAGTGAGCCTCCGTTGTACATCGCATAAGTGCCTCGTGAGTGAATTCAAGGAGTCAGAGTTTCTAATGAAAGCCAATTAATTGGCCCATTTGATTTGATATGGATCAATCTGTCATGTTGAGAACCAAGGAGAATGAATCCGTCTCCTCCAAGATTATGTGAATAGTTTTGGTTCTCTACCACTCTTCGGAGTGGTTTTTTTACTTATGACGTTTTCAGTAGGTTGGCCCAAGGCGGCTATATGTCTCATTTAGGTATTGATTTGAGCAGCGGTTATTAACATCTCAGTGAGCAATGTTTAATCGCGTCTGAATCAATCTCCTAAAGTTTTTTTCTTTGTCATGTATTGGTTGCTATAGGGATTGGTAGCTCATGTTAAGTAATTCTCGGATATTAAATGCTGACTTTCGCAGCAAAATCATGTCAGCAGATGAGGCGGCAAAATTAATTCTTCCAGGTGACACCGTTGGAATGAGTGGATTTACTGGTGCTGGTTATCCAAAAGAAATTCCCCTGGCTCTAGCAAGGCACATTACTGAAGCCAATGATCGCGGTGAGCGATTTCGTATCAGCGTCTGGACGGGTGCATCAACTGCCCCTGAATTAGATGGGGCATTAGCCAAGGTTGATGGTATTGAAATGCGATTACCTTACCAGTCGGATCCAACGTGTCGTGCCCGTATCAACGCGGGTCAAATGGAATATATCGATATTCATTTGTCTCATGTTGCGCAGTTTGTTTGGTCTGGCTTCCTGGGTAAGCTAAATACTGCTGTGGTTGAAGTTACTGGTATTACTGAAGAGGGGTATCTGGTTCCTTCATCATCGGTTGGCAACAATAAGACTTGGCTGGACATGGCTGATAAGGTGATTCTCGAAGTCAATAGTATGCAAAACCCCCTGTTGATGGGTATGCATGATATTTACTATGGCACACGCTTACCGCCTGATCGTCAGCCTATTCCGATTATTAAATCGAGTGATCGGATTGGTATTCCATACCTTACGGTTGACCCTAAAAAGGTAATTGCGGTTGTTGAGACGGCAGCGCAAGATCGCAATTCTCCTTTTAACCCCCCTGATGCAGACTCTGAAAAAATCGCACAGCATATTCTTGAGTTTCTAGAGCATGAAGTAAAAAAAGGTCGTTTGCCTGAGAGCCTTCTTCCGATTCAGTCTGGAGTAGGTAACATTCCAAACGCAGTATTAGCAGGTTTAAATAAAGGTAGATTTGAAAATTTGACAGCCTATACCGAGGTATTGCAAGATGGGATGCTTGATATGCTCCTCTCTGGAAAGATGACCTGTGCATCTGCTACTGCGATCTCACTTAGCCCGGAAGTATTGGTTCGATTTAATAACGATTTAGATACCTATCGTCAAAGCATTATTTTAAGAACCCAAGAAATTAGCAATCATCCTGAGGTGATTCGTCGTTTAGGCGTGATTGCTATGAATGGGCTGATCGAGGCAGACATCTATGGCAATGTCAATTCAACCCACGTGATGGGTACTCAGATCATGAATGGTATTGGTGGGTCTGGGGACTTCGCTAGAAATGCGTATTTGTCGATCTTCATGACGCCATCTACTGCCAAGGGTGGTGCGATTTCCAGCATTGTTCCGATGGTCTCTCACGTTGACCATACCGAGCACGATGTTCAGGTGATCGTGACAGAGCAAGGTTTAGCAGACTTAAGAGGGCTCTCTCCTAAGAAAAGAGCCAAAGTCATTATTGAGAACTGTGCCCATCCAACGTATAAGGCTGCTTTATTGGATTATTACGAACGTTCTTTGCGTGATTCAGTAGGGAAACATACTCCACATTTACTGAATGAAGCCTTTTTATGGCATCGGAATTTCTTGGAAAAAGGTCATATGTAATCCCAGAATTGAGCGGCAAAACTGCTTTCAAGGTTTTTTCTTCACCGTCTGCTTTGGGTCGGATTGAGCCCATGGCGAGTTTTGGGGTTTAACGGCTCAAACTGGCCAATAAGAGACCTTCGTAAATGCCTGATTTATCCCACATACCCAAATAGTCACAAATCTGACATATATAAAGGGGATACATGATGTAGATCAAAAGAATTCAAATTATTGGGAATAAGGTTGGCATTCTAAGCAAAGG
>CAIOIX010000336.1 GCA_903858445.1 uncultured beta proteobacterium | reverse complement strand
TTGATGGCACCAAAGTATCCAATGAGAAATCTGGCTCTTCGGTACGCATAGCGCCATGAATCATGGGTGCTTTTTCGCGATTAGACAATGGCAAGTAATTAAAGAAGCGGCGCAACATCATGATGGCATCAACATCATTCTCAAATGCTAAATCACACACCCCAGAGATGGTTGAATGTGTTACTGCGCCGCCCAATTCTTCAGCCGTTACATCCTCATGGGTAACTGTCTTTACAACCTCTGGACCAGTAACAAACATGTAGGAGCTATCTTTGACCATGAAGATGAAATCAGTAAGAGCTGGCGAATACACTGCACCACCAGCAGAAGGTCCCATGATTAGCGATATCTGCGGAATCACTCCAGAAGCAGTAACGTTGCGTTGGAAAATTTCTGCGTAGCCGCCTAAAGAAGCGACACCTTCTTGAATACGAGCACCACCAGAGTCATTCAAACCAATCACGGGTGCGCCAACCTTGAGCGCCTGATCCATAATCTTGCAGATTTTCTCAGCATGAGCCTCAGACAGGGATCCACCCAAAACGGTGAAGTCTTGAGAGAACACAAATACCAAGCGGCCATTGATCATCCCATAACCAGTAACAACGCCATCACCTGGAACGGTTTGATCTGCCATCCCAAAATCATGACAGCGATGCTCAACAAACATATCCCACTCTTCAAACGTGCCGGCATCTAACAAGAGCTCAATTCGCTCTCGTGCTGTTAACTTTCCCTTAGAGTGCTGCGCCTGAATACGCTTTTGCCCACCGCCCAATCGGGCAAGCTCGCGCTTCGCTTCAAGCTGTTGAATAATTTCCTTCATACTGACCCCTTAAAAAAATTCATGCCCCATTGCTTCGAGTAAACGTCTCGCAGCAACAGATGCGGCCATGGTTCCATGATTTACATCAGCGCTTAAGCTGGGTAAAAGTTTTTGTACTGCTGGATGATTTCGAAAAGCATTTTTTAAGCCTGCGTCAATTCGATCCCACATCCAGGCACCGGATTGCTCTTTGCGCCGAGCCTGTAATAACCCATTTGCATTTTGTAATGTTTGATACTGGAGAATTTTTTCCCATAACTCTGGGATGCCAGTTCCTTCAAGAGCGCTCATACAAAGCACGATTGGGTGCCAATAGGCCTGATTATGCGAGGCATGAGCAGGATTACCCTGAAAGCCTAACAAACGCAATGAACTACTAATAAATAGTTGTGCACGCATTGCAGCATCGGGATCAATGTCCGCTTTATTGATAACGATGAGATCAGCAATCTCCATCACCCCTTTTTTGATAGCCTGTAAATCATCGCCAGCGTTAGGAAGCTGCAAGAGTAAAAACATATCTGTCATGCCAGCAACCGCGATTTCGCTTTGCCCTACCCCAACCGTTTCAATAATCACTACATCAAACCCAGCCGCTTCCGCTACCAGCATCGCTTCACGCGTCTTCTCAGCAACGCCGCCCAAGGTTCCCGAGGAAGGGCTTGGGCGTATAAAGGCAGCATCCAATACTGATAAGCGCTCCATGCGCGTCTTATCACCCAAAATCGAGCCACCAGAGAGTGTGGATGAGGGGTCAATCGCCAACACCGCCACGCGGTGGCCTTTATCAATTAAATAAAGCCCCAAAGACTCGATTAAAGTGGATTTACCAACACCAGGCACCCCGGAGATACCTAGGCGAAATGATTTTCCTGTTTTAGGCAACAAAGTATTAAGCACTTCATCGGCGCGCTTGCGATGATCTAAACGCGTGGATTCAAGCAAGGTAATAATCTTGGCTAAGGCGCGCCGTTGTGCAAACGAGGGGGCACCAATAAGATCGTTTACCAAACCCTGATCAACAGCGTTGAGCATGCTCAGAATCCGGATTTAAGTTGGCTTAACAGATTTACGAATCTGTTCGAGCACATCTTTAGCTGATGCTGGAATCGGAGTGCCGGGACCATAAATCCCCTTCACGCCGGATTCATAGAGGAATTCATAGTCTTGCCTTGGAATGACACCGCCAACGAAGACGATAATGTCATCAGCACCTTGTTTTTTCAGTTCAGCAATAATAGCCGGAACCAAGGTCTTGTGACCGGCCGCTAAGGTCGAAATACCAAGGGCATGGACATCATTCTCGATAGCCTGACGTGCGCACTCTTCTGGGGTTTGAAATAAAGGACCAATGTCAACGTCAAAACCAAGATCAGCAAAAGCGGTTGCCACGACTTTCGCACCGCGATCATGACCATCTTGACCCAGCTTAGCAATCATCACGCGCGGGCGACGACCGAAATCGTTTGCAAATTGAGCGATTTCTACTTTGAGTTTTTCCCAACCCTCGGCTGAGTCATAGGCAGCTGCATACACACCGGTCACCTTTTGAGTATCGGCGCGATGGCGCCCGTAAACTTTTTCCAATGCATCAGATACCTCGCCAACGGTAGCGCG
>CAIOIX010000335.1 GCA_903858445.1 uncultured beta proteobacterium | reverse complement strand
CAGCATCTTAATTACTTCGAGTTCCGCGACTTGTGCGGCGAGATCGAGTTCTGAATGGATGAGGTTACCACCAACGGTACCACGAACTCGTCGCTGTATGCCGTCAGGTTCACGAGCGTCGAATTTTTCTTTGACTTGTTCATTGTAGTACGTTGTATCTCCTCGCCTGTCAGGTGGTTGTTCCGAAGGGTGGATAGGGAACATGACTTCTTCTACTCCAAGCAACTTTCGCAGCTCTTTGCTGCGTCCTCCGATCCATTTAGTGAAGTCAGGTCCCGAGAAAGCCGCCCGTTTCGTGAGGGGCTTACCAGAGTGATCGAGGTTAAGCGGTCGATCGCGAGCAGGAACAAGATCGACGTTTGGTGCAATGATCGCTTGCGTAGAGAATCCGTAGCGCTCGACTTGACGGCGTAGCCTTTTGGGGTCAGCGACAATTGGTGTCTCTACTATTTGGTCGGAAACTATTGGATGTGGGACAGGTACGCTAGGCGTATTGTGTGCGCCTAGGGTGGGCGAGGATGTGTTGGGTGGGGTAACAGTGGTGGTGATGGGTATCGGTGATCCAATTGGCGGAAACAAGGAATGAAGTTCTTTCAAGTCTTCGATGATGCGATTGGTATGATGATCGAATGCTTGGCGTTGATGGGCTTGGATATGGTCTGATCTAGCTAAATCGCGTGTTCGATCATGGAGTTCTTGAATAGCGGCGAGATAGAGCTCGTGGAAGCTGGCGCCTGGGAGAAGATAATCGTCCGCAGCCCAGTGAATTGTGTCAGTCTCTCTGATGGAAGAAGTTGACTTTACCCAAACACGATATGTGCGATAGCCATCTAATGCAGGCCCTACATAGAATCCTTCAAGACCGTGAGGTGCCCAAGAAGTGCGCGCTGAGCTAGCTGCAAAACATAAGACTGCATGTCCAATCGGGCCGATAGGATGTGCTGTGAAGTCATATGGCTCGCCAAATATGCCTTCGTGAGCTGATATAGATGGATCAGGACCAAATGGGCGTAAGGAGTTGATGGTTAATTCCGCTTGTGGAAGGAATTCGTCCCATAGTCCGAAGGGACATAGGGGATCGGCACCGCTGAGCATTGAAATAAAGTGACACTTGAAGTTGTTTATTGCAGATTCTGCAGCGTTTGCTCGATGATTATGCGGTGGAACCTTCTGATGGGTTAGTTTTGCTTCGTTATTGAGATAGTCAAGTAGTACACCACTGGTTTCGTTGTCAAAACGGACATGCTTGGGCTTGACCTGTTTGGTGGAGAAAAATTTTACCATGCGTCGATATGCTGCAACATATGATGCTCCGGTGCGAGATTTCATTGGTTCGACGTGTATATAATTGGTCATGACGAAGACTAGAATATACATGTTGTCGAGATGCGATGGAACAGGTAATGCTCCAGTAAGATCCGCATGAATGTCAGAATAACGTAGGGTAGTGAAAACTTGTACAGTGTCGAGGGGGAGTTCCAATGTGTCGACTGGCTCTTGATTGGGGTGAACGGTTACCGCCTCGAGTATAAGTGGGAGCTCTGTTGTCGCTTGCCCTACATTACAAGATGCCTGCGCGGTTGTGGTCCTCTGTGTTGTTGATCGGAGTCCGCTGCGAATTCTTTTAAGGTGTCCTTTTGCAGTTGCGAGAGAGTGCGGTGGATTTGCCTTAACCATCTTAGAGGTGACTTTCGAAGGATGCTTTCGTAGGTATCCTTGAGTAAGTGCAGTGATGAACGTTGGGACTGGTGGAGATCCAAGTGACGCATGTAGCCATCTCACTTTATCCGACTCAATTTCATTTCGCTGACCGAGAGCTGCAATGGCAGGTACTTGGTGTAGGGCAGGTGCATCGAGGGACCAAAGTTTATCTTCTGGGTGCTTAGTGGTTTTCAAAATGATGACCTCATCTTTTGTAATAGTTGCATCAGTCGATGTGAGAGTAACTGTACATCCTTGATTAGTGTATGCTGATACCGACACTAAAGTTCTAGCAAGCTGGTCATCATCGAGGATATGTGCTTTAGTCGAGATCGCAGCTGGTGCACGCAATGTACATCGTTCATGAGAGACTATGGTGTCTCCAGATGCCACGGTGAATGCTAATTCGTATGGCTCAGTAGGCGTGTTGACGGGAACATCGGAGCGACGGATTAAGGTGTCTGTCGTACCAGAGTCGATGACCGGGGAAGGCATTGATGATACGTTGTGTAATAAAGGGGTAGTCGTAAGTGCTGAATTTAAGTTACATGAAGATGTACTAATAGCTGGTGATACGGCTACCCCAACCCATCAAGCACTGTACGAGGTGACTTTTGTGCATCCGATAGAGCCTGCAACAGCATGTGGGTTGGTAGCTGCTAACATAGCATTGGTGACAATGACGTCTTGACCATTAAGCTTGAGAGTCATTCCTACCTTCATAAATTTGCATTCGATACCAGTGTGAATGGAGTTGAAACCGTGGCAATAGCAGTACTTGTCAGCGGATCCTTTGGATGTGCCTTTGGGCTTGCTACTTGACTTGGCTTTCAATTCCATGTACTTTCTTTCAATGTCTTGAAGTCTTGCCAACTCTGTTGTGGTGATAGTGACTACTGATTCCTTACTTTGTACACCTCCTGAGTATCCGTGAGCTTGTAATGAGCTTTCTGGCGCGGAATCAACTACTTGCTTCAAAAATGCCTTAAGTAGATCGAAGGTACGTGTTTCAGGGGAAAAGTTGACCATTTCGTAAGCACCAATAGGGTCATCAAATAGCTTGATGCCTTTTACCCAGCTCTTGAGCAAATTGTAGAGGTCTAATCGGTTGATAGCGGCGCCGTGTCTGGCTAAGAAGGCGATGGTGGCCTCTCGCTTGAGCACTTCTTCCTCGAACTGTGATGCGAACATTAGTGGCACATCGAGTTTTGCTCTGGCGCTACTTAGTGCGCTATCTACAGCGGTCCCCCATTTCTTGTGAATTGCGGACCATAAATGGCATGCTGTGGGACCTCCGATGCTGCCTGTTGCTGGGTTTACCAGTTGAGTATAGAGTGGCCCCAATACCGCTTTCATACGATTGAGACTATCACCATTTGCAGTAAGTATAAGCGAGTACTGTTTATCATTCATTTCTTTGAGTTTGATCGAAAGTGAATAGTCGGCAGTAGAAGCCGCACCACGCGGTTCAAGTTGCGGTTTGCCGGGAACAACAGAAGCTGGATGGACTTCACCGTTGTGCGTTTCAGCATATACTGAAATGGGGATTGTGAAATTAGTGGTGTTGAAGCCACCAATTCCAAATGCTTCGATGCCAGCGATGTCTTGCTTGGCGCCATCTTCAACGAAGAGTCGAAAGGCTTCATAATATTCTCTGGGATTGGCTTGAAAGTTGCTTTGCATAGTTTGAAGATTGTTTGAATATTTGAGATCGTAAAATTCCATTTGTTGCGTTTGTTG
>CAIOIX010000334.1 GCA_903858445.1 uncultured beta proteobacterium | reverse complement strand
TGATATCTTTCCACTTGGCTGAGATGTTTGTAATTCATGGGCAACTTCGACTGGCAGGTCAAGAAGCCTTGAATGCTAAACATTCTCAGCCACCTTTACCTCAGTTAATTAAAGTTGCACTTCGTGCTTGAATCCGCCTTTCAAATACTCTAAGCATATTCATTAAAAAACCTAAATCAAAACGCGCCATAAAAACTTTAATCAGCACACGCGTTTGAATAATAAAGTTTTTAATATATCGATCGAAATACCCTAGATGCCGGAGAAAATATATTATGACCAGTAAAGTTACCCAAGAAGAATTAGATATTCTTTTACAATTGGACAGTCAAAATAATGAACTGAATCATCATTACGATTTAGCATTCGGCTGTCACAAAATAAATACTTTTTATAAAAGTCTCCATGAGTTGCAGCAGGATGTTGAAAAAGTTATTCCCGGACAGATTGAGGTAATTGGTAAAAATAATCAATTTCAAGGGATTTCAACGGTTCACAAAACACCGACAATGAGTATGCTTGCCCATTCACATGATGCGCTCGAAATACGCCGAGAGGCTACGCCAGGCAACTTCTCGTTGATGTTTCCAATCCAAGGCAGTGTAAAGTATAAAGTTGACAAGAGGAATTTGAATGCAGACGCCTACAGAACTGCAGTCTTCCTCACAGGAATGCCTAGAACTGCAATAATGTCTAAAATAAGTGAGGTGATGATACCTTTAGACATTTCGCGATTAAAAATTACTTTTGAAGCACTATTTGGAATTGATAGCAACAAAATAATTGACCTCTCCGTGGATCAAGAGATTAACCTGCAGGGTAGAGGGCTAGTGATTTCGAAAGTTTTAAACACATACTTTTCTCTAATTGATTTGAGTGAAGATGGAATAAATTGTCTTGGAATTTATGATATTGACGATGTATTTTATCGGTCACTCGCGTTTTCTATGACTTCAAGCGCGGTCTTACCACAGGCAGAACGAATTGAATTACCATTATTAAGTATGATATGCGAGTATCTCGAGCAACTTCCACCGGGACCAATTGATATCGTAGCAGTTTGTAATAAATTCAATCGTTCTTTGCATAGCATCAACGAATCTTTTTTAAAATATTACGGTCAAAACATCTATTCCTGGATTGGGAGTTTGCGATCGAGATACTCGTTTTCTGCTAAGGCGGATTCAAGTACGAGGTGCAACACGTTTTAACGAGGCGTGAAACACCTCGTTGGGTGTCTTGAATCCCAGCCGCTTTCTGGGCCGGTGATTCAATTTGTTCTGGATCATAGTCAACTCCTCATCGGTGACTGTTTCCATGCGACGCTTTTTGGGAATGTACTGGCGCAGCAGTCCGTTGAAGTTCTCGTTGCTGCCGCGCTGCCAGCTGCAATACGGATCGGCAAAGTAAGTCTGGATGCTCAAGGTCTGATCGATTGCCTGGTGGTCCGCAAACTCCTTGCCGTTGTCCACCGTCAACGTCTTCACCCGTGAGCCAAAAGGCTTGAGTTTTTCTTCAATGGCACGCCCCACCAAATCAGCCGTCTTGTTGGACACCTTGGCCAGCACAGCAAAGCCACTTTTGCGTTCCACCAGCGTCACGATGGCTTGTTTGTGAGCCGCGCCGATGACGGTATCGCCTTCCCAGTGCCCCACTTGCTTGCGATCCTCAATGTGGCTTGGCCGCTCGCTGATCGGGCGTCGGTTAGGGATCTGTCCGCGCCTGTCGCGTCCGCATAAATGCCGTTTGCGTCTGGGTTTCTGGCTTCGAAGGTTCTTGTGCAAATCACCACCGCCAGCCTTGTTCGCATAGATATGCAAATAGACACACTCGTGACTGACCCCGACCTTCTGGGCAATCTGCTCGGGACTCCATTGAACCCCAAGGAAGAAATCCACATCGGCCCAAACAGTGGGTTCTATACGGCGGGCATTACGACTGTGTTGGGCCCGCTCAAACGCCTTGGCGCAGGCTTGCTCGGCGCGATACCCGCGCTGACCACGACCACGGCTGAGTTCGCGGCTGATGGTGCTGCGGTTTCTGCCCAGCAATCGGGCGATCTCACTGATGGTCTGTTTGGCTTTCAAGAGGCTGTGAATTTGGTATCGTTCTTCTCGGCTGAGGTGCTTGTACATCTGGCAACTTGGACTTGGCGGTTTAAGCGGCCATGATGCCTTGGCATCCTCAGCCACCCATTACCGGGTTCATCTTTGTTGCAC
>CAIOIX010000333.1 GCA_903858445.1 uncultured beta proteobacterium | reverse complement strand
CCGCACAATGACTTGGCAGTTAATTTTTACTGAGCAATACACCAGGCGCGCGGCTAAATTCTTAAAGCGTCACCCTGATGTTGAAAGCCAATACTCCAAAACACTAGAGTTATTGGAGCTCAATCCACACCACCCCTCGCTACGCCTTCATGGCTTGTCTGGAAGACTTGACGGATTACAAAGTATTTCCATCAACCTGAAATACCGTGTCACCATTGAAATGATCATTACTGAAAGCGAGATCGTTTTGATTAATGTTGGTGATCATGATGCGGTGTATTAAATCTAAGTCAGAGCAAGATAAAAGTGATTCCATCAATTGAACATAGTAGATATATAGTTCCTAATGCGCTTGGTTCGGTGGAAGCTGAAGGTCGATCTAGACCCTCCAACGCACACCAGCCCCAGATTCTGGAGTGCCAATGAATTCAATTCCCGCTTTCTCAAAAGCCTTTTCAATGGCTTCGAGTGTCTTTGAATGTGTGCCAGGCACTCCTTCCAAGGACTCCAGACGCATCAGAGTTGAAAACCCCAATCCAGTTTTTTCCGCCAAATCTTTCCCACTCCATCGAAGCATGGCACGCGCTGCACGAATTTGATTGCTTGTAATCAAGATATATTTACTGTATTATTAGTATTAATTACTAATTTAATGTTATTATTTATTAATAATGAGATAAAAAACTATAAGAATCAAGATTTTGCCCAGTATTAAGACATTTGTCTAGAAGTATCCGAAAACCCAGAAGTAAACCATCCCGACCACAGAAAGCCATATATGACGAACCTAGCAAACAGTACATCAACAGCAATTCCCCTTAATCTAAATGACTCAAAAAACGCACTTGAACCTCGAGAGCTTCTAGCGCGCACCCTTGAGAAAATTGAAGGTGCCTACGCATACTCAACCATTCGCGCATATAAGGCTGACTTTGGTAAATTCATTGAGTTTTGTGAAGAGCGCAATGAAGACTCTTTACCCGCCCTACCCTCATTAATCGCCGACTTCATTATTGAGCTGTCTAACGACAAGCGAAGCTCAGCCGGTATTCGCCGAGCTCTTTGTGGAATATCCACTATTCACAAACTCAACCGCTTTGCAGACCCCACCAAAGATCCTGATGTCACGATTGAAATGCGAAGGATGCATCGCAAGCTGGGGCGGTCATCCAGTCAAGCAGGCAGTATTAATGCCGATACCTTGGATAAGCTCTTAATAGCTACTGATGATTCGATTAGAGGGATTCGAGATCGTGCTTTATTGCTAGTGGCCTATGACACCTTATGTAGACGCAGTGAATTGGTCTCACTACAAGTGAAAGACGTGAAAACAAACATAAAGAATGAGATTGAAAAATCATCCATTCTTTTGAGAAAAAGCAAGACCGATCAAGACTCCACAGGGAAATGGCTACACCTAAGCTCAAGAGCCCACCTTGCATTGGTGGAGTGGATGAAAGAGCTTCCTGAGGGACAGGAAAACCTCATAGTCGGCATTGATCGTGGAGGAAGCATTTCACGCAGTAGTCTGAATTCTGGGCAGGTCAATCGCATCTACAAACGAATTGCCAGGGATGCTGGACTCGATGAATTAGTTATTGAAGGGATTAGCGGCCACTCTATGCGAGTAGGCGCCGCGCAGGATTTACTAAATTCCGGAGCAAGCATGCCAATTATTATGCAGCGCGGAAGATGGTCAAAGACGGATACAGTTATGCGGTACGTTGAGAACGCGCAGATGGGAATATAAATCTCACTTGCGATAGCGCCACTTAGCTAATGGTGGCCATTACACACGACCGACTCGGCTTAAATTTAAAGCCCTTATGTTAATTATGTGAAGGATATTTTTTAATGAAGCATTGGATCTACATATTAAGCAACCCCAGCTACAGAGACAACCTTTTCAAAGTTGGGAAATCACTTTTTGATGTTGATATTAGAAAAAAGCAGTTAAGCAGTTCAACGGGTGTTCCGACAGACTTTCAACAAGAATATGGATGTTACATTGATTCAGATTTAAATATAGAAGGCATCATCCATAGAGAGCTTGATGAGCACAGATATAACGCTGATCGTGAATTTTTTACTGCTGATTTAGATACGATTGTTCAGACAATATATTCTGTTTGCAAAAAATATTCGGCACCTATCTTGCTAGAGGAAGGGCCATATTTTCAAGTAATTAGACATCAAAATCTAAATTTCTTTAATGCCTTTTGTAGAAAAGTATTTGAGTCGTTTGAGGCGGTTAAATATACCCCCTTTGAGATAGAGATTGATAAGGGCAATCTAAAGATGTTCTTCACCGAAGAAGAGTCCAGAAATACCTCGGAATACTATCGATACGTTCTCAACTTTATGCTAAATACATTCAAAAATACTCGGCAAGTATTTCCAATCTTTTTCGATGAAAATTCAAATGTAAAAAAGTTACAAGGCGAAGACATCGAGGGCATAAAAGAATATTTAATTCATGAGTTAAAGCCACTCGAGAGAAGTCTTTATCTGTTTTTTAATTTTGATGTTGAGTACGAGGATGCACTCGAAGATCCCTGGGTGATCTGTGAATGCAAGACTGAAAAATTAAATACTAGAGAACTCTTTTGCCCTCAGTTACCCCAAGAACTGAAGGAGCATGAACATGCTACAACATATCCTGAAATATTTAACTCTACAAAAGAATTCATCTATATTTAACTACTCATATGAATTGGTAACGCGATGTTTTTAAGCGCCCAGATTACTGGGCTTAGTAAGTCACGCAAATAAAGAGAATCTAGATTTTCAACCCAATTCGAACCATACGAGCTTCAATTTTTTCCTGAGCCCAAGGCGTAATATTCACATACTCAATTTTTTCGTATGGGTACTTACGAATGGTAGCCGCATGCAGGCCAATGAGCTCATTGGCAATAACAACCCCCGGCTCATCTAGGGTAACTGCATCTACAGCAAGCTCGGTACTCCCACATAGAATTTTGAAGATCCCAGAATCT
The DNA here is from genome assembly GCA_903858445.1 of uncultured beta proteobacterium. Taxonomy (GTDB): domain Bacteria; phylum Pseudomonadota; class Gammaproteobacteria; order Burkholderiales; family Burkholderiaceae; genus Polynucleobacter. The sequence continues at coordinate 3 of CAIOIX010000333.1, read as the reverse complement.
CTT
>CAIOIX010000332.1 GCA_903858445.1 uncultured beta proteobacterium | reverse complement strand
CAGCCGGTTTTCTCCTTCAAACTCCGGGGTGCCTATAACAAAATGGCTCATTTACCCCTCGAATCTCTAAAGCGTGGGGTCATTGCAGCCTCAGCCGGCAACCATGCCCAAGGCGTTGCTCTTGCAGCAGCCAAAATGAAATGCAAGGCAGTCATCGTGATGCCAACAACCACCCCCAGCGTCAAAATTGATGCCGTTAAGGCTCGTGGCGGCTCGTGGGTGGAAGTTATTTTGCATGGTGATTCTTATAGTGATGCCTTCAAATACTCAGAAGTTTTAGAAAAAAAACGGGGTTTGACCTTTGTTCATCCCTTTGACGATCCTGATGTCATTGCCGGGCAGGGTACGATTGCCCAAGAAATTTTCCAGCAACACCAAGAACCAATCGAGGCGATTTTTGTGGCCATTGGTGGTGGTGGTCTCATTGCCGGCATTGGTGAGTATGTAAAAGCTGTAAGCCCAAAGACCAAGGTTATTGGTGTTCAATCAGTTGACTCGGATGCCATGAGGCGCTCACTTAAGGCGAATAAACGCATTGAGATGAAAGATGTTGGTCTATTTTCAGATGGCACCGCGGTCAAATTGGTTGGCAAAGAAACTTTCCGTATTTGCAAGCGCGTAGTAGATGACATTATTCTCGTAGACACAGATGAGATCTGTGCAGCGATCAATGATGTCTTCACTGATACCCGCAGCATTCTTGAGCCTGCAGGCGCATTAGCCATTGCCGGCATGAAGAAGTATGTAGAAAAACATCAGACCAAAAAGAAAACCCTGGTCGCTATTGCCTGTGGCGCCAATATGAATTTCAGTCGCCTACGCTTCGTCGCTGAGCGTGCGGATGTTGGTGAATTCCGTGAAGCAGTATTTGCCGTCACAATCCCTGAGGAACGTGGATCATTCAAGCGCTTCTGTGAACTTTTGGGAAAGCGCAACGTCACAGAATTTAATTACCGGATTGCCGACGACAGCCAAGCGCATATTTTTGTAGGGATTGCAACGCAGAAGGCTGGTGATAGCGCTGCTATTGCAAAGCATTTTACTAAAGCAAAGTTTGCAACCATTGATTTAACGCATGATGAGCTAGCAAAATCTCATTTACGCTATATGGTTGGTGGCCATTCTGCACTAGCTAAAGACGAATTACTTTATCGCTTCGAGTTTCCAGAGCGCCCAGGTGCCCTGATGAAATTCTTAACTAGTATGGCCCCCAATTGGAATATCAGTCTCTTTCATTACCGCAATCACGGGGCTGACTATGGTCGCATTCTGATCGGCATCCAAGTGCCTAAAAATGAGCAGAAGAAATTCCAAAGCTTTTTAGCCACTTTAGGTTATCCGCACTGGGATGAAAGCAAGAACCCCGCCTACCGCCTCTTCCTTAAATAAAATGTCATACACGCTTACCGGAAAACTCGTTGTCGCAATTTCATCGCGGGCCCTGTTTGATTTCGAAGAAGAAAATCGCATCTTTGAATCGAGTGATGACAGTGCTTATATGAAATTGCAGCTTGATCGCCTTGGCGAGGCAGCGCAAACTGGCGTGGCCTTTCCCTTAGTAAAAAAACTTCTCGCCTTTAATGAAGAAGGTGAACAAAGGGTTGAAGTCGTCATTCTTTCTCGCAACGATCCCGTTAGCGGTCTACGCGTCTTCCGCTCCGCGAAGCATCATGGCCTGCATCTAGAGCGCGGTGTATTCACGAGAGGTCGCCCTCCCTACCATTACCTCCGGTCACTCCATGCCAATCTTTTTCTATCTGCAAACGAAGATGATGTACGTGCGACTATTGAAGCAGGATTTCCTGCGGCACGCGTGTACCCCGAATCCAGCAAAACTGCTGAATCGCATCCGAATGAAATTCGCATTGCCTTTGACGGTGATGCAGTTCTTTTCTCAGATGAAGCCGAACAAGTCTTTCAGAGCAAAGGTCTTGAAGCTTTTGTGGACCATGAAAGCAAAAATGCAGATATTCCATTGCCACCGGGACCCTTCAAGCCTTTATTAGAGGCGCTGCATCGGCTACAGCGCTCGACGAGTGAAAAAGGAATGCGCATTCGTACTGCATTAGTTACAGCGCGATCTGCTCCAGCACATGAACGTGCTATTCGTACCTTAATGGCATGGGGTATTGACGTTGATGAAGCCATGTTTTTGGGCGGCTTATCGAAGAGCGAATTTCTCCGTGAATTCGAGCCCGACTTTTTCTTTGATGATCAAACGGGTCACTGCCAGTCGGCTGCATCTGTTGCGCCTACCGGCCATGTTGTATCGGGTGTATCAAACCGCCCTAAAAATTAACAGTCAAGAAACACATTAAAGTAAACACAGAAAAGTTGATTACATCGTATGGCTAACTTACCGCTTGGGAAAAACTCTAGTTACCCAGACCAATATAGTCCGAACTTGCTATTTCCTATACCTCGCTCTGAGAATCGCCTGAAGCTAAGCATCGAACCTAAACAAGCCTTGCCTTTTGTTGGGGTTGATATTTGGAATGCTTATGAGTTGAGCTGGCTCAACCAAAAAGGTAAGCCACAAATCGCTTTGGCTGAGTTTCAAGTGCCCGCCGACTCACCCAATATGATTGAGTCCAAGTCATTCAAGCTTTATCTCAATAGCCTGAATAGCGCACGTTTTGAAAACGAAGATGAAGTCCGCGAAAGATTGATTGCAGATCTATCTGCCGTTGCTGGCAAACACATTTCTACCCGCATTCATGCACCTGAGTCTTTATCCAAAAAAGGCATGCAAGAAATGAATGGGGTTTTAATGGATAGGCTTGATATTACGATTGATCCAAGCTTGCCAGCGGATCCAGCACTGCTTGAAGTAAACGAATCTTTTGGACCTATTGAGCAATGTCTGGTTTCTCATTTACTCAAATCGAACTGTCCTGTAACAGGTCAACCCGATTGGGCAAGCGTACAAATTCGTTACCAAGGCCGGCCTATTTTGGAAGAGGGGCTACTGCGTTACCTCATTGGCTTTAGGCAACTTGGGGAGTTTCATGAGCATTGCGTTGAAACAATTTTTTGTGATATCAAGCGCCAATGTAAACCTGAGAAATTATCAGTCTATGCTCGCTATACAAGACGTGGCGGCTTGGACATCAATCCATTCCGCACTGACCACAATGCACCTTGGCCTGAAAATACTAGGCACGCAAGGCAATGAAAAAGCCCTTGTAGGAAGACTGAACTGACCCACAAAAGTTGGACAGTTTGATTAGGTTACCAGAAGGGATTGAGTTCGGTATTGCACCGGGCTCAATCCCTT
>CAIOIX010000331.1 GCA_903858445.1 uncultured beta proteobacterium | reverse complement strand
TGACGTTCAGGGCTCACAAGAAGCATTGTCACAATCATTGCAAAAGCTTTCTACCGCAGAAGTGAAGGTGCAAATTGTTCACGCAGCAGTGGGCGGTATTACTGAAACTGACGTGAACTTGGCAGTTGCTTCTAAGGCAGTCATTATTGGCTTTAATTCACGTGCAGATGGTGCGGCACGTAAGTTGGCTGAGAACAATGGCGTAGATATTCGTTATCACAACATTATTTATGACGCAGTCGATGAAGTGAAGGCGGCTTTAAGTGGCATGTTGACGCCAGATAAGAAAGAGGAAATCACCGGTATGGTTGAAATCCGTCAAGTCTTCTTGGTGTCTAAAGTTGGCGCAATTGCAGGTTGTTTAGTTCTTGAAGGCGTGATTAAGCGCAATTCTAGTGTTCGCCTCTTACGTGACAACGTTGTTGTGTGGACCGGTGAGCTCGACTCTCTCAAGCGCTTCAAGGACGATGCAAAAGAAGTGCGGGCTGGTGTTGAGTGCGGTCTTTCATTGAAAGGCTTTAACGATATTAAAGAAGGCGATCAGCTAGAAGCGTTTGAAGTAACTGAAGTTGCCAGAACGCTCTAATTAACTCGCAAGCTAATGCATAAAACTAGTCCACATCGTAACCAGCGTCTCGCCGATCAAATTCAGCGAGACCTGGCCGAGCTCATTCCACGTGAGTTGCGTAGTCCAAGTCTGGGCTTAATTACTCTACAAAGTATTGAGTTGACACCTGACCTAGCCCACGCCAAAGTGTTTTTTACTGTCTTGGGTGCTGAGCCTGCACATGCTCTTAAAGCATTACAAGAAAAGGCTGGCTATTTGCATTCCTTGTTATTTAAGCGTTTGCACATTCATACCGTGCCTACTTTGCACTTTCACTACGACAGCTCGGTAGAGCATGGTATTGAAATGTCGCGCTTGATTGATCAAGCAGTAGATAGCGATCGCACCGATCACAAAGACGAGAACCAGTAATTTCATGTCTATACGAATCGATGGCGTTGTTTTATTGGACAAACCTGCTGGCATGAGTTCGCAGGGCGCAGTCACAGCTGTGAAGCGTGCCTTAAATGCTGACAAAGCAGGTCATACTGGCACATTAGATCCAATGGCCACTGGCCTGCTTCCGATTTGTTTGGGTGAAGCTACTAAATATGCACAAGATTTGCTCGAGGCAGACAAGACTTATATTGCTCAGGTGAAGTTTGGCTCGCGCACCGATACTGGTGATGCTGAGGGTCTCATTATTGAAGAGCTACCTCTGCCTATATTTGCTGATGAGACGGCTATGAGAGCTGCATTAAATTCATTGCTACCTCAATTTACTGGCCTGATTGCTCAAGTTCCGCCAATGTATTCAGCGCTAAAGCGCGATGGCAAGCCCTTGTATGAGTATGCGCGTGCTGGTGTTGAGCTGGAGCGCGCAGCGCGCGAGATCACTATTCATGCTATCCGTTGGACTAATATTAATTGGCCTGAAGCAACCTTGGAAGTGAGTTGTAGCAAGGGCACTTATATTCGTGTGTTGGCTGAGGATCTTGGTAATGCACTTGGTTGTGGTGCCCACTTGGTTGGCCTACGCCGTACCGAAGTAGGGCATTTAACACTTGATCAATCATTTACGATTGAGTCGATTCAGCAAGGGCTACAAGCTAGCTCTAGCTATATTTTGCCTGTCGATGCACTTTTGCAAACCTTGCCACACCTGACGGTGGACGAGGAACAGGCGAAGCGCTTGGAGATGGGTCAACGAGTCCCCCTCAATTTACCTCCTGTAGAGGCTTTGGTACGCATTTATCGTGCTACCGCTGCTCCTCATAATTTTATTGGTACTGCTGATTGGCGTTCTGGTGTTTTGCATCCAAAGCGTCTGATTTCCCAGGCACATTAAAGCTATTTGACATATTAATTAATTAAACTTATCTCAACCTGAATTCATATTCTTAACCTCATTTTAACATTTTCACTGCCTATTACAGTATCGGAAAGACTATGGAACGTCGTGCTATAAATATCATCTCTGGATAAAACGGCATCATGAGAGGTGTCACCCTCATAAGCATAACTTTTATTA
>CAIOIX010000330.1 GCA_903858445.1 uncultured beta proteobacterium | reverse complement strand
CTCTTCCATGCGCAGATCATCAATGAAAAAGAGGTATTGATCGCCATCGCTATTCACTAAGGTGAAAACCTTGGGAATCACGCCATGAGCTAAGGCTAAATTGCGATAGTAACTAGAAATTTCTACTGCTAGATTTTCGGCGAAGAGATGCATATTTATGTAAAAAAGATTGAAAAATTACTCAGTGCGAGTTCTGATGGATTCAGCAATTTTATTAAGAGCGTCCGGCTGAACAGAACTTTGACCCTTAAATGGCTGGTCTGTAATGATAAGGAGCGAGATCAAGGCGCCTAGTGTCATGGGAAGAATTTTCAAACCAAGGTGGAATGAATCTGATGCAACAAATAAAGTATTAATACCCATTAGCGCAGTCATACAAATGAGGATGACTACCCAAAAAAGGTTAGGCAGTCGAATGGCTGACCGTTCAATTCGGGCCTCTCTGCTCTCAGCCACTTCTTCCGACTTTTTAATGATGTCCGTGTACATCGCAATTTGTCGATTAGAGGCAGGTTCGAGGGTCATTATCTTGCGAGATATCCCGCGCCACAACATATGCGTCTTTGCACTACCATTCCCCTTTTGCAAGCAGATCCACTCGTCGTTGATGATTGAGTGGATGTACTCAGATAACTCTTTACGAATTTGTGCTATCGCAAGATCGCCATATCTAGTCAATAGGCGATCTAAGTTATTGATCCGGCCAGCTTCTTGTGAAACTAAAGACTGAACTTCACGAAAATTACTTTGCGCCTGATTCAATAAAAAACCAATCAGTAAACCACTCAAAGTAATGATTGAACCAAACAAACTTAAGCCTAAACGAGTGCTATCTTCTGTTGGGGAAAAAAATGGTATCGATTGCAACACTCTAGGAATGAGACCTAAATAGAGGATAGAAAAGATAACTAAAATAATTAAAATCTGAACGTTGGTTCTGCGATATATCCAATTAAAAAACATTACTAATCTCCGAGCATTTATTACAAGTAATCAAGCTAATAGCTCGCGTTTTAAAAAATCCATCGTGCGAGTCCAAGCAAGCTTAGCTGCATCAGCCTGATACTTTAAGAATGGAAGATTTCTGGAGTCGGCCTCTTCATTGGCAAATGCGTGCTTAGCATCGTAACGATAGAACTCTAAATGAGCGCCGGCCTCTTTGAGTTTTGCTTCTAAGTGGTCGACACCACCGATAGCAAAGGCATCATCATGCAAAGCCCAGTGCGCCATCATCGGTTTAGTCACGGCTTTTGCATCTACATACTCCAGCGGCGGATAACCATACCAAACAACGGTAGCATCAAGCTCAGGAACATTGCATGCGGATAAAACTGTTAAGGCACCGCCCATACAAAAGCCAGTCACTGCGACTTTGGAACTACCGGTCGACTTTAGATACTGAACAGCACCACGAATATCTTGACCTGCAGCCTCACCAAAATTGAGCTCATTCATTAAGTGCTCTGCCTCATTCGCTTCAAGCGCCAATTTGCCTCGATACAAGTCTGGCACCAAGGCGCGATAGCCTGCCTCAGCCAAGCGGTCAGCTACCCCTTGAATCTGATTATTCAGACCCCACCACTCTTGGATCACCACAATGCCAGGAGCATTTGCTGTCTTAGGTTCCGCTAAATAAGCATTTACCAATTGGCCATCAGGTCTTTTGTATTCGATCATTTTGTACCTTATTCAATCAATTGTAAGTAGTCGACTTCAGCAATTTTGCTTACTTGGCCTTTTGGTCAGAATGAATATATCCCACCAACCAGAATGTAAGCAAGCCACAAGCTGCAGCCCCGTAGCCAACCAAGTTGTAGTGTTCCATCTTGCCTTCTGCGCCAATAGTGACTATCGCACCAGCAGCAACAGAGGCAATACCTGAAGCCAGCATTTGCACTGAACCAATAAGACTCATAAAGGTGCCGCGGATTTTGGCTTCAACCACTTGACTCACCATGGCCATTGCCGGAATCATACGGCCCGATATCAGAATAAAGAATGCCGTTGAATTAATTAAGACTATCCACAGGGGCACGGGGTGAAGATTGGTAGTCACCAATAGCGGTACCAAGCTAATAATTGCTAATACTCTGAAGACTTTTACCTTGCCATACTTATCCGCCATATGGCCGATATAACG
>CAIOIX010000329.1 GCA_903858445.1 uncultured beta proteobacterium | reverse complement strand
TGGCGGCTATGCTTTCTCTAACATCGGGCTGTATTTGTTGGCTAAATAAAAAAAGTTTCCCGACCGGGAAGAATGTATGAAAAAGTGCATGAAATATCAATAAAGTTACCGATCGGGGTATTTTGTACGAAAAGTCAGTAGCTTAAAAATGACTCATTAATAAGGCTTTATACATATACGGACTGCGTATTGAGTCGTTAACTTTACAATCCAATGTCAACAACTTTACAATCCGCCGTCAAAACTTTACAAAAATGTCAACAAAACTGTTGATATGGCTACTTTTTGTCAATAACTGTACATATAGGTATCAATATGTATAAAAAATTGATACTTATAAGTTACATTTTGTTACTAGACACAAAATTATTTGTCTAGTAATGAATAAGTTTTTATAGGCTCATGGCTTTTTAAATCTACATTGCAAGCCCATTTAACTGCTTCTTCTGCGGACAAGCCCATTCTCATGCAGACTTCGGCTGCCATTGCACCAGAACCAATAGCCATAAAGGTTTTAGCGCGTTCCCATTCAAGATCGTCACCACAATAAAAAAGACCTTCTTTAGTTAGCCTAATAAAAGAACTATCAGGCTTGAGCTTTGGTTTAACTTTGCTTTTCTTATTGATGTAATCCACTACTTTTTCGCAATCGCTCCAATTGCCGGCCACGCCTAACCACCCGCCATCTATCGCGACAATTTTTTCTTCAAAATATTTAATGCCAGTATCTTCGTCTGAAAATTGACTATCCGATACCAAGATTTTTTTGTCCCAATCACCAACGATAGTAGTCATACTTTTGTTATGCACCCACGAAATTCTATTTCTCCGTTTTCTTCATCGGACACCATAATCATCTCTGGCATTAGCATCCGGCCTTGGTCAAAGGATAGCATCACAAAGCCACTGCGCCAATCTTTAGGAGAATCCTCGCAATACTCGAAGGTACTGGACATCGGATCGGCCAAACAACCGGTCTGGATGCCCCAAAATGTGCCTTGAAAATTGGAAATCGGCTGGCAAGCAAGGACGTGCGTATGGCCAGTGATAATGTTGGTATTACCCGCCGCCAGCAAATTGCTGTAGCCAGCGGTGCGGCCACCTTTAAACCGGTGTTTTACTACGGTATCTTCGCCAATCCAGAATGACCAACAAGTTTCCCAGTTGGGGAAATGGTACTTTAATGAGAAGCCATCTACACCGCTGTATTCGGGAACTTTATTGACTAGCCAAGCCTCGTATCTCATATCATGGTTACCCAACGTCCATATTAGTCGGCAGCCAGCAGGTCTATGTTTCTCGATTTCATCTAAATGCTGACGGCAAGCCTTGAGTTCTTCTAGGACACTAGGCTTTTGATCGTAATTAATGCTTGGAAAACGGCTTAAAACCTGCCCATCGAACGCATCGCCGTTGCAGATGATGACTTCTGGCTTGAATTTTTTAATCATCAACAGGAGGGCTTTAAAGGCCGTTGTGGTGGTATCGGTAAAGTGGGCATCTGAGAACACAATGATGCGTTTGACTTTATCTACCTCAATACCCCTTCGGACATTGTGAGCTGCCAACTCAACCTTTTTAGGTTTAGGCTTAATTTGATCGCGTTGGGAATTATGGGTGGCCAATTTAATGCCAAGCCGGGTTTCAATACTGCTTCGCCTTCTCATGACACTAGAGGAAGCAACACCCAGTTTTTCAGCCATTAAGACAGGAGAGCCTAGTTTAGCCCAAAGGTCTATAAATTCTTGATCTGTGCATACAAGTTTCAGTGCCATAAGTACCCTTCTTCTTCTTGTTGTAATCGGATACTAACCGAACATTGTGTAAATACAAAGACTTATAGGTTATAGCTTATCTTTTACCTGTAATTTTCTTGAATTTTTGTTCTAGCTCGTAATCTTCACGACATTCAGCAGAACAAAATCGTCCTTCTGGTACTGCTTCATTACAGCAAAGGCAATGGCCAGAAAACTTTTCTTGCCCTCTTGCTCGTATTGCTTTAATGGCTAATTCTCGATG
>CAIOIX010000328.1 GCA_903858445.1 uncultured beta proteobacterium | reverse complement strand
GATTGATTTAGCCGTCGGCGTCATTATTGGCGGGGCCTTTGGGAAAATTGTTGATTCTCTGGTAAATGACATCGTGATGCCAGTGATCTCTAGCCTATTGGGCGGTCATATTGACTTCACCAACCTCTTTATTGTGCTCGGAAATGTCCCAGAAGGCATCCCTAGAACTTTTGATGCCCTCAAAAAGGCTGGTATTCCCATTTTTGCTTACGGCAATTTCATTACTATTTCGATTAATTTTGTCCTCTTGGCATTTGTTATTTTCCAAATGGTGAAGGTAGTTAACAAAGTACGGCTATTAGATGCGCCACCGGCACCACCTACACCCGAAGATATTGTGTTGCTGCGCGAAATTCGCGACAGCTTAAAAAAATAAATTGGCGCTAAATGCTCAATCAAATATGACGAGCGAATTTGAGAATGCAAAAGAATATTTTCAAATTGGCTTGGGTTATTTTGACAATGGCGATTTCAAGAATGCAAAAACAGCGCTTTACTTGGCATACAAAATCATGCCGGAGCGCCCCTCAATTTTGGCAAACCTTTCTGCAACTTTAATCCAGCTGAATGAATGGGAAGAGGCCAAAAGTATTTGCAGCAAATTACTAGAGATTGCCCCAGAAGACTCAGTCGGCTGGCTCAATCTAGGCGTTTGTGTTGCTCATGAGGGTTATGCTGAATTATCGATAGGGTACTTTGCTAAATGCCTAGACATCGATCCAAATTTGATTGCTGCTTGGTCCAATATAGGACACGCCCATCAGGAAATTGAGAAGTTTGAAGACGCCGATTTCTCATATCAAAAAGCGCTTGATCTAAATCCACATTACGAAGATGCCCTCATTGGCAAAGGCAATTTACTCAATGAACTCAAGCACTACGAGGATGCTCTTAAGCAGTTTGATGCGGCTATAGCCACCAACCCTAATAATCATCTTGCCAAGTGGAATAAAGCGCTCTCACTCCTGAGGCTAGGAAACTTTGAAGCAGGCTGGCCCCTTTTTGAATCACGCTGGCACATTGCAGGGATGACGGAGCACAAACCAGATCTTGATGCTCCCCTGTGGCTTGGGCAAGAGTCTCTTGAGGGTAAGACTATTTATATTTATGCAGAACAAGGCTTTGGGGATGCAATTCAATTTAGTCGCTACCTACCCCTTCTTGAAAATGAAAAAGGTGCAAAGGTTATATTCGGCGCACCCAAATCTCTTGTAGCACTGATGAAAACCCTCAGCCCCACTATTGAGGCTGTAGATCAGGAAAACTTTTCAGAACAGTATCACGAAAAAATTGATTTTCAATGCCCAATCATGAGTCTTGCGCTGGCATTTGGTACAAAATTGGATAGTATTCCAACCCCAATACCCTACCTCTATGCCAATAAAGAAAAAAGGGCGATATGGGCTGAAAAACTAAGAAGCCCTCAAGGCTTACCAACCCCATTGAGAGTTGGCATCACCTGGCGTGGCTCTGGTAAATACGCAAACAAACTAAGCGAGAAAAGGAACATCCCTTTCCCTCTATTCGCTGACCTTGTTACAGAATTGGCTTCCGAGACTATCGAGTTTCACGCCATTCAAACTGAGTATGGACCTGACACTAACTTCAGAGCACCCTCTCTAGAGGGTCTGAAGTTACATGCAAATGAGTTAGTTGATTTTTCAGATACGGCAGCCTTAATCTCCCAACTAGATCTTGCGATATCAGTGGATACAGCCTGCGCTCACCTTGCAGGCGCTCTTGGGATAGCCACACTCTTGCTGGTGCCAGACCCGCCTGACTTTATGTCCCTAACCACATGCGATACAAGCCCCTGGTATCCCAATACCTCTTTGCTAAGACAAGGCAAAAGGAATGATTGGGGAAAGCCTCTTGCCGAGGTAAAAGAGAAAATATTGTTAATGGCGAAAATCCGTTCTTCGGGTTCATGAGATTGTCTAAACTAATGTGTAATGAAACCCTCAATTCAAGAATTCACGCATGAGCAGCAATAGCGCCAATCAATTGCTGGCTCAGGCGGTATTACACCATCAAAATAATCGTTTGACTCAAGCCAGACCGCTTTACGAACAAAGCCTTGCGATTGACCCCAATAACTTTGACTGCTTATATTTTTTAGGCCTTCTTTATGCACAAATCGGCGAATTCCAAAAAGCTATCGAAGTATTAAGCAAAGCAAGTCAACGCAATGCTGATCATGCAGCTACCTTAAGCACTTTGGGGTTTGCGCAACTAGAGTTAAAGCAATATCTCCCTTCAATAGATAACCTCAAACGCGCTATTCAATTACAGCCCACCTTAGTTGACGCTCATTACAATCTTGGCAATGCCCTGCAAGATATCCATCAGCACTTAGAGGCAGTTAAGTCATATGATGATGCGCTCAAATTAGAAAAAAACAATCCAAGTATTTTTTTTAATAAAGCCAATTCTTTACGCTATCTCAAAGATTTTGAGGCTGCAATTCAAGTTTATGATTTAGCGCTCGCAATTGAGCCAAATTTTGCGGAGGCCTATAGCAATAAGGCAGGCTGCCTAGTGCAAATTGGATCTTATCAAGACGCTATTAAAGCTTGTAAGCAAGCCATTGCCATTAACCCAGACTTTGCTACGGCCCACTGGAATCTTGCTTTTTGCTATCTATTGCTTGGTGATTTTGAAAACGGCTGGAAGGAGCATGAGTGGCGTTGGGCCAGCTCTGATCTACCAATTTATCAAGAGCGCAGAAGTTTTGACAAGCCCTTATGGCTTGGGCAAGCATCTCTGGTCAATAAAACTATTTTGGTTTATGCCGAACAGGGTTTGGGAGATACCGTTCAATTTTCTCGCTTTGCCACTCAAGTTAAACAATTGGGTGCAAACGTCATTCTTGAAGTTCAAAAGCAACTGGTTTCACTGCTGTCTAACGTGACCGGGATTGATCAAATCATTACCAAGGGTGAAGCCATGCCTGCGTTTGACTTCCAATGCCCTTTAATGAGCCTTCCTTTAGCATTGAAAGTCTATTCAAGAGATGCAATAGCGCACTCTGCCACACCCTACCTTCGTTCCTCTAAGGAAGCTCTCCTCAAATGGGAGGGAAAGCTAGGTAAAAAAACAAAACCTAGAATAGGCATCGTTTGGAGCGGAAATCCAGAGCATCACAATGACTGGAATCGGAGCGTCCCCTTGCATGAATTTCTAAGGCTAAGTTCATCATCATACGAGCTAGTTTCAATCCAAAAAAATATTAGCTTGGCTGATCAAGCCCTCCTGATGAACTACCCTGAGATCTTGCGTTTTGAAAACGAGTTGCAGGACTTTAGTGATACCGCCGCTCTTTGTGAATTACTTGATCTAGTGATTACCGTAGACACCAGTGTGGCGCACATTGCTGGAGGACTTGGTAAAGCAACGTGGATCTTGCTACCTAAAAATCCCGACTGGAGATGGTTGCTCGACCGAGCAGATACAGATTGGTACCCAAGTGCTAGGCTATATAGGCAGAACGCCCTATTTAATTGGGCATCAGTAATTGATCAAGTTAAAAGCAATCTAAATACAAAACTTCCTATTTAAGCCTTTGTAGACAACCCTCATTTAATAGCTTTAATAGTAAAAAACCCACCGTGTTTCCACGGTGGGTTTTTAATTACTTCTTTGACTTACTACTTCTGTGTCTTACAGACCAATCGAGGCTAGCTTACGCTAGCGTTAAATTAGAAAGTGTGACGTGCGCCAATAGCGTATTGGTTACCGTTTGTACCGGAACCTGCTACTGATGAGGCAGATGTAGAAGTTGTTGAACCAAATGCAGCGTACAAGTTTGTACGCTTGCTGAGGTAGTAGTTAGAACCGATCTGATAAGCAGTGAAGTTAACAGTAGAAGGGGCTACGCCTAAGACAGAATCAGCACCTTTGTAACGACCATTACCAATGCTTGCCCAAGCCTCAATAGCAGGAGTGATGTAGCTACGTACACCAATCTGTTGCGCATTGCGGTTAAATTGGGTAGAACTTGCAGTAGCTGCACCAGCAGAAGTCAAACCAGAATTCTGGGTAACTTTACGGCCGATCCACTGTGCGTATGCCTTCAAGATACCGAAGTCATATGTACCAGCAACATAAGTTTGCTTGTCAGCCAAGTTAGTGAAACCGAGGTAAGTGCCAGCAGTTGCAGAAGATTGAGCTGTCAATGGAGTTTGGCTACCACCAATGTTGTATGAAGGAGCTGCATAAAGATCAATACCAGTAACTTTAGTGTTGAAAGACTGGTAGTTAGCTGTCAAATACAGTTTTTGCCATGTGTAGTTAGCGCCTAAGCCCCAACCATTCCAGTTTTGATTGCCGCCGCTTGAGCTAGCAATTTGCTGTGTGTTTGTGTTGTTCATTGCATACAAACCTTTTACTTGGAAACCAGCAAAAGTCTCAGATGAAGCTGTCAACGCGTTAGAAGCACGGTTTGTAAAGCCGATGTTTGTAGATTGGCCAGATTCAATACCGGATTGGTTGCCACCAACATAAACTACGCCACCAGTCATATTCATGAATGCGGTTGGATCAGTCTTTGAAGCTTCTTCATAGATTGGGGTGTATTGACGACCAAATGCGAATTGACCAATACCGTTCTTTTTCAAACCAACAAAAGATTGACGGTTGTTCAATGCAGCACCGCTGTCAGTAGATGTACCTTGAACTGCATCAACAGCTGTACCACCAGACAAGCTAGCGTTAGCAGGTGTCAAACCAGCTTCAATGGTGAAGAATGCGCTTGTACCGCCACCCAAATCTTCAGTACCTTTGAAACCCAAACGGCTAGTAGATTGAGCACCTTGACCGAATTGGCTTGATGTTGCTTTAACGTTGCCTGAAGTGTTACTACCAACACCAGCAGCTTTAGAGCTGTAAGAAGTACCGTTAGCACCAATGTAACCAGCGTCAATAACACCGTATACGGTTACGCTTGACTGTGCTTGAGCAGCGCCAGCAATAGCTGACAAGGCTGCAACTGCGAATAGCGATTTTTTCATTCTTTAAATCTCCATAAATTGAAAGTAATGCCCTAATAAAACTGGGACCTATGAATTTTGCTTCTTTTGCCCTGCTAG
>CAIOIX010000327.1 GCA_903858445.1 uncultured beta proteobacterium | reverse complement strand
GCAAGCAGTTCTTTTTGAACTACAGAATCGTTAGCTGCTGCAGAACCACCGCCAGCTAATAAGTCCGTACCTTCTTTGCTAAGAGCAAGTGATTCAGCGTTATCTGCTGCTCTAACGCGAGCCATCTTTAACAAACAAGCGTTGTAGAAGGCTTCGTTGATGTCAGAGATCACGCCCACGATTGATACAGTCCCATCTGGCGCAGGCTTGGCTAGAAGTAATGCATAGTCCCCGCTAACCCCAGTCATGCTGAACTTTGCTAGTGGTGTTACAGAAGCTTGCTCAACCTTAGCAATAACCTGTGCTTTTGCATTTGCAAGGGCTGCTCGGTTTTCCAAGGCTTTTTCCGAGACAATCATCTGACGCCTTACTTCTTCAATGCCGCCCTGCTCAACAATCCAGGTTGGTAAGCCAGCTGCTGTAACTTTGTATGAAAGCGCAGCTTTGAGCACATAGGTATAACCGTGCGCACGCTTACGATCGGATCCAAATACGAAACGCACAAACATGGTTAAGGTGGTTGTATTGCGTTGTACTCGAACTCCGTCCGCTGTTAGACGATTTTTTAGTTCGCCACGCAGGGTTTTTTTGTCGTCATCGCTGGCATTGATAAACTTGCTGTTGAAGACGTCTAAACAACTGGCTAACAAGCTGTACAAGCCGTCGTTTGCTTTCTTGTAGTCAGTAGCTTCCCACTGCTGACGTTTACTTACTAAGCCATCCAACTGCGTTACTAGACCACCTGCAAAAGCGAGGTTTTCTATTGTTGGTTGAAATGCTGTTTTTACTGCTGTAGTTGTTTGTGTCATATAAAACTCCATTTTTAAGTTAAAAATGCTGCATTGCGGGATGCCTTGCAGCAATAGTGATTACCGCTTTGGCGCCAGTGGCGCTTTACAGCTTTAGAACACTTCGTTTGTTAAAGAGCGGTGATATGAATCACTATGGAAACCAGTATTACATTTATATTGATGAAAGTAGCCTACACAGCCTATTAGATATAATCGTGTTAACAGTCCATATAAAATATGGCTTTAATAGATATTTAATGTTTAAAGTAAAATGAATTTACGACTAATTAACGAGATTCTTGTTAACAAAATGACCGAAGAAAACGAAGAGCAATTACCCAACAAGCACATCAAAATGATTCCTGGCTCGCTCAGTAGGCGTGGCGTGAGTCCAGGCAGTGAATTGAAGGAAGCTAGAAAGTCCCCTGCTTACTGGTGGTATCGAACGTTGCAGGCTAGTGATGAATATCTAATTTGCTGCAAGAGCGGCGGACGGGGAGAGCTTGAGGCGCTGTATCGTGATTTTGGGGATGTTCGTAAAGAATTTGCGGCTTGGTGGCTGGGCAACGGAAGAAAGATTTTTGCCGAAACCAAGCCGCTAAAAAAGGTTCTTCAAATTGGACGCAATGAAATTGAAGGATTGGCGCTTGATAAAGACCGAATGATTATTCAAATCCCGCTAACAATGCGCAAGCAAACAGTGATGCGGCAAATTGGTCGGCACTTAAAAGAAGCTTATGCAAATCGGGAAATTGATATTTGGAAACAAAGCACCGCAAAGCGTCAAATTACTAAAAGCAAGATTCGGATGGCAACTGTGGAGATGCTTCTGAAGGTGCTTCAGATAAGAAATGAAAATCCCACGCTGAATAACTATGAACTTGGTGTGAAAGCTGGGATTGATTTAGATATTTTGGCTCGAGATACTTCAGGAGAAGATTTGAGCTTTGAGCTGGAGAAAAGGCGAATGACAATTGCCGTTAGTCGCTACTTGGGTCAAGCAAAACATTTGGTAGCCAATGCAGAGCTGGGAGTTTTTCCATCTATTAAACCCCCAGCTAAAACCTAGTTAGATAAGCTCAACAGCATTGCGCTTCATATCATCTGAGGCGTCAATATATTTCATCGTGACGGCAATATTGCGGTGTCCTGCCAGCGCTGCAAGTACACGCACTCCTACGCCCTTTGAGGCAAGCGAAGTTAGAAAGTTTCTTCTTCCGCTATGGCTGCTGGCGCCACTAATTCCAGCATTCCGATAGGTGTGATAGAACCACTGACATAGTGAATTAGCAGTAAATCTTAGGCGTGTATTGGTGTGGAACAGTGGAATGTCAGGATATTTTGCGTGACGGGTTTTTAAATATTCTTCTAGTTCAGCACGTAATTTAGTGGATAAGAAAACTGTTCTCGGGTATTTGCCTTTGGTTTGTTCGGCAGATAAGCGAACTTCCGCTTTGACTGTGCCAGCTGTATTTAAAACGTCACCCATTGTTAATGATGCAATCTCCGCAACACGAAGTCCTGCAAGAAAGCTAATCATCAGTAACGCTCTATCGCGTTCGGGATATTTTTTGGTAGATACGTAACGCAGCACTTGATCTAGTTCTGCTTGGGTAAGGGTTTTTGCTTGAGCCATTTGGAAAACCTTTCATAAATAAAAAAGCACTATTAGTGTGTTTTCTTATTGCTAAATGGTCGACCGAAATTTTCCAAAACAAGATCTTCCAAGAATCAATGACTTACGCCACCACATAAGAAAAGTATGATTTTCTTATGTGGTTTGCGTTACTAGTATTTAGCAAAATATCGTGGGAAATAGACGACAAATTGGGGTTTGGGGTCAAAAAAGCCCTACAAGCTGTTTGATTGGCGTCCAGCAACTAGACGCTGTGATGCTTGAAGATCATTGCTTGTAGGGCTAATTTGAACGGGTTTGCTTAATTACTGCCTAGTATTTAGATCTACATTGGTTGCAACAAATACGGGCTTATTGGCGCCTACAGCTTTGCAATGATGGGCTTTTAAGTCCCACTCATCTTTTGTTCCATTGAGAGCATCATCAATTTCAATATGCACTTCACCTGTTGTTTGTAGGTAGATGCAATAGCCATCAACTGGGTCTTTAGATTTGGTTAATGGCTCGTAATGCACAATCCACGACATCACTAAGTCTGGCGTACTACCTATGCCGCAGGCATCTAATTTCTTAAGTGTTCTGATTTGATCATCTGTTTTAGCGGTATGTTGGAATTGTTCATATTCATAAAAGTCTACTAGATACTTTTGATTTGGATTATGAAGCTCCACTGAGCCGTTATAGATGGCTCGTCTAAATAATCCTTTGCCAAATGGGGTGTTGTACTTCTCGTTGATAAAACCTCTGATTGCGATTTCTCTCATTTTTATTCTCCTTGTGTTCTAAATTGAGTTCTCGTTGCCAGTTGCTTTGTTGGTTGCAAGAGAGATCAGAAGGGATCAGTTGCAGTAAAAGTCGCAGATCTCAAAGAGAAGTTACGAAGTTGTGTTGCTTGGTCAGAGTTACTCATTTGCCACTACGAGTAACTGGCTAGCAACTACTCAAACTCAACTTTGCGACTTCTTTTTCTTCTTGCGACATCCACTTTGTAACCAAGCAACTCGCAAAAATATTTATCTCTCTTAAAGAAAAACCGCTAATTTCTTGTCCAAAATGCGGCAAAAGAACTGATTTGGCAAAAAGAGGTCGACCAAATAAAGAGATCGAAAACAAACTACTTGTGCCCATTAACCAATAGGAGAAAACAATGAGCGCATTAAGTAGCTTAAAACTAGTAGCAGTTAAAAAACCAACCCATATGCCTGCAATCGTGGTTCGTAGGAATAAGCTTTCTAGCAAGCTGTGGGAGCAGATCCAGTTGGCTAAGAGTCAAATGGATGGCACACCCTTTGTTGTAACAAAGTTCAAAACCATTAAAGATAAAGAGACGGGGTTGCGTAAGCAGGTAGAAATACCCAAGCGTTTAAAGCCCTGGTGGTTCCAATCAGAGCAAGGCAAAGTCTGTGTGTCTGTGAAATACGGCAGCTGGACTATTGAGCTTGCAAAGGGTAAACCCAGCGTTGAAGTGGCAAGTGGTCCCGAGCTAGTAAAAGCTCTGGAGTCTATTAAGTCAGCTGTTGAGGCTGGCGAGCTCGATGCTCAAATAGAAACTGCAAGTGCCAGTTTAAGGAGTGGGTTTAAGCGATAGTGACATAAGCGTCCAGCTACTAGACGCTGGACGCTAAATACTTGCATGAAAAGATATAAGGCAACTGTCAATGCAGCAGGAATGTGGGTGGAAACCATCCTTTATGCACAAAACCAAGCTCAAGCCTATGCACTTTTCAAGGCAATCTTTGGCGCTAATAACGTGCCCCACCAACCGCTACAGATCGGGTAACTATGAGATTCGATGAAATAGCCCCAATTAAACCTTTAAGTCCAGAGCAAGCAAGACTTAAATCAATGAAAGATAGGGTTAAACGAGATCAGGATGCCGTTAAGGCTGAACGAGCTAGGCAGAAGATTAAGTCTGCCCAAATATCTTTAAGCAATCTTTCAAAACCTAATGTTTTTACCTAAATAAAGCTATAACAATTAGTAGTATTCTGAGTCAATTCCAAATCTGAATGGGGCTTGTTATGGCAATTCAAAATACAGTATTGATTGGCAATGGCCCAAATCGTAGCTTAAAAAAAGATAATCCTGTTTTGGGCAATGAATTTGCTATTACTTGGAAGTCAATTTTAGAAAATTTAGCTAAAGAGCTTAATTACATAGTTAGGGATATTGATGAAAAGCCATTGACGCTTGTATTTGATGAGCTTCTATTGCATTCACGTATCCATACGAAAACTGATTTACAAGCAATTGTTGCTAGAGAAGTTGGCGCGTTAGGAAATAGGCCTTTAAATGATGTTTTATCTTGCTTAACCAAACATACCTTAACAACAAATTATGATCATGGACTCTCTTTGGCTCATGGGTTTTTTCCAAATCATTTAGGATTTGAAATCAACAAACCACCATTTACTGAAATTAAAGAAAATACTTTTTCATTATTTAGGGGCAGACAGTCAAGAAAAAAAGTTTTATGGAAAATTAATGGCGAAGCTATGCAGCCTACGAGCATTGCATTGGGCTATAGGCAATATGCTCGATATCAAGCCCAAATAAAGAATTATCTGCATAGTGGCGTTGAATACAGCAAAATAAAAATTCTACAATCACCCATATATCGAAACATTCCAAATTTTGATTTTGAAAAGACTGGCGCTCCATATTCCTGGGTTGACCTATTTTTAAGAGATCATATTCATATGATTGGCCTGGGAATGGATTACACAGAATCAATCTTGTGGTGGCTTTTGGTTGAGAAGTTTGCAGTACAAAAAATGTATCCTAGCTACATTGGTGGAGCCACTTACCATCATGTAGTGGTGGGCAAAAAGATTGGTGACAGAGATCGAGTCAAATTAAATATGCTTGAGGATCTTGGTGTTCGAGTTACCGTTGTTAATGCAAGCTCTTATGAAGATGGCTACTATCAAATTGCTGACAGCATTAAGCCTGGCATTTCTAAAATGAGGAAAGCTGAGGACTGGAAGGGCATGTATAAGCTCTAAACCACGATTTAATTGGATAGCACAGAGGATTCCCATATCTCTGCCAGTCGCACACCGTTAAACAGGATGAAACATCCGCACCCTTACAGGATCAACAGCGTTTCTCTAGAGTAAATCCAGTTTTCCTCATTTTTCAGCCTGGAATGCAGTTTCATTTATAATTCCAAGTCTTGGCCTGGTAGCTCAGTCGGTAGAGCAGAGGATTGAAAATCCTTGTGTCGGTGGTTCGATTCCGCCCCGGGCCACCAAGAAACATCAAAACCACCTTCGGGTGGTTTTTTCATTTGAACCCCAAAGAAATATATCTATGCTAAAAATGTAGTCAACCAAGGAGGAGTTTCAAATGAAGCTAATCACATGCTGGATCTTGTTAGTACTTTGCTTGATCGCAGGTCTTTACCCGTTTTC
>CAIOIX010000326.1 GCA_903858445.1 uncultured beta proteobacterium | reverse complement strand
TTCCAAAGCAGGATTTTGGCATTGTGAATTTGCTCAAGACTTAAACCACCCATAGGTAAGTCAGGATCCCAAATAGGCATTTGCTCTAAGGGGATTCCCATTTTATGTCCGCTCCAGCGCCCTAAATTTTGATCGGGGAAGAACAACACCTTTTCACGTCGAGAAAAACCCCATTCAATAATCTTGGTTGCATTGGTTGAAGTGCAAACAATACCGCCATGCTCACCGCAGAATGCTTTAAGGTCAGCTGCAGAATTGATGTAAGTAATCGGTGTAATTTTTTCATCAAAATTCAGTACTTTATTGAGCTCGCGATAGCTACGCTCAACTTTGGCAAGATTGGCCATATCAGCCATAGAACAGCCAGCAGCTAGATCTGGCAGAATGGCGATTTGTTCAGGGCGACTTAAAATATCAGCCACCTCAGCCATAAAATGTACGCCTAAAAACACGATATATTCTGCGTCTAAATTTTCGGTGTAGCGCGAAAGTTTGAGAGAATCACCCGTGTAATCCGCATGCCTATAGACCGTCTCGTTTTGATAGTGGTGCCCAAGAATCACTAAGCGCTTACCAAGCTTTTCTTTAGCGGCGATAATGCGGCGTTGACAGTCAGCTTCATCGACCACCTGTAAGCGTTCAAATTTAATGGGGATAGTTTTAGTATTGGTATTCATATTGATTTAATCGCTTTTGCGGAGATTCTATTGGCAGCAAGGCTGTATTTTACAATGTATGCCCATGTCGTTCACCCAGTTTGCGCAAAGCCTCAACATTAGTCCATGAAAAAACGCGTTTTGCTGCCTCGCGCCAATCCACCCATTCATATTGAACATGCTCAGCTGGGGCTAATGTAATGGGCAACGTATGGGGTAACGTAAGACCAAATATATGTTCGGTATTGTGCGTAATATTTGCAGCGTAACGATGGCGCCAATGTGGATAAATTTCATACTCATTACTCACTTGCCAATCCTGTAAATCATAGCGCCCAGCATCTAAGCCAGTTTCTTCCCACACTTCACGTATCGCAGTTTTAAGTGGGGTTTCATCCGACTCCAAACTGCCCGTGACCGATTGCCAAAACCCAGCTCTGTCGGCACGCTCCATAATCAGCACCTGCAAATCTGTGGTATGAATCAAGACTAAAGCTGAAATGGGCGTTTTGAACATGTTGATAGTATTAAGTTGGCTTGACGGTATTTTTTGCATTGACCAAATTTTTGGGTAGCTGAAACACTACGCTTTCTATCACGCCTTGCAACTCATGCACTTTAGTGACACCTAGTTGCTGCAACCGATCAATCACTTCTTGTACTAACACTTCCGGAGCTGAAGCGCCGGCTGAAACACCAATTTTCTTCTTACCTAGCAGCCATTCTGCTTTAAGAAAGCTGGCATTGTCTATCATATAGGACTCAATGCCTTGGTTTTCAGCAACCTCACGCAGGCGATTAGAATTTGAACTATTGGGTGAACCCACCACAATCACTAAATCACAATCTTTTGCCATAATCTTCATCGCATCTTGGCGATTTTGGGTGGCATAACAAATATCATCACTTTTGGGTGCTTGGATCTTTGGAAACTTGGCCTGCAAAGCTTGAATCACTAAACTAGCATCGTCCATAGACAGGGTGGTCTGCGTGACGAAAGCCAGCTTGTTCGCATCGGTGACTGTTAATGTATAGGTACCAATAGACAAATTGGCCGCGGTGGCATTTGTTGAACCTGTATTTCCGGAAATTGCTGAAGGGCTCCAATTGAAAAGATAATTGGGTGTCCCACCAGAGGGGTTACAAGTTATTGAACCATTGGATTTACCGCAAGTTGTAGGTACTGAAACCAATGAATTTGCGACAGTCAACTTTGCT
>CAIOIX010000325.1 GCA_903858445.1 uncultured beta proteobacterium | reverse complement strand
ATCTAGTGTTGTGTGATGCTTTACTCCAGCAGCAAGTACTTTTGCTGCTAATGCTTGCCTGTGGCCAGCAAATCGTTCGGCCGCCGGTCTCAACCGCGATCCCAACCGTTAGAGCGCATGGCCGCTAAACGGGCATGATGTGTGAGATCTAATTGCATTGGTGTGACAGAAATACAGCCCTCATCAACGGCATGAAAATCGGTACCTTCAGAACTGTCTTTTGCGTCACCTGCAGCACCAATCCAGTAGATCTCCTCACCACGCGGACTCTTTTGCACCACCACTGGCTGTGAATGATGGCGATTTCCCAGGCGGGTTACACGCCAACGATACAAATCAGCATAAGGACGATTGGGAATGTTGACATTCAATAATGTAGCGGCACCTTCGGTATGTGCCAGCTTTGATACAAGCATTTGTGCCACGATATCGTGAGCCGCTTTAGCGGCATCTTCAATGCGACTCCAGCCTTTATCAATTTGAGAAAATGCAATACCAGGAACGCCAAACATAACGCCCTCTACAGCTGCGGCAACGGTTCCGGAATAAAGTACATCTTCGCCCATATTCTCACCTTGATTAATTCCCGAAATAACCAAATCAGGCTTTTCATCTAAGAAACCCGTCATTGCAATATGAACACAATCAGTTGGGGTGCCGTTAATGAATAAAAAACCGTCACGCTCACCTCCAGCAACTCGATGAATAGAGAGCGGCCTGGAGAGTGTTAAGGAGTTGGAAGCCCCACTATGATTTTGTTCGGGAGCAATAACCGTCACCTTTCCCAGTGGACGGACTGCATTAACTAACGCAAGCAGGCCGGGGGCTAAATAACCATCATCATTTGAAATCAATATATGCATACGTGGATTATCCAACTTTTTCAGCAGTAACCCTGTCAATAGGCACTTTAACGACGACTATGCTCCCTTGTGCGAATCCAAGCGTAGAGAACAGGTAGCACCAATAAGGTTAGTAATGTAGTGCTCACCATTCCACCAACAATCACCAAGGCTAGCGGTCTTTGTGCCTCAGAGCCAATTGCATGAGAAATTGCTGCAGGCAATAGACCTAAACCAGCAAGAAGTGCAGTCATTAATACGGGGCGCATTCTTAAAGAAGCACCCTCAACAATGGTCTCCTTGATGCTGTGGTGGTCTGATTTAGCAAGTTTATTAATATAGGAAATAAGAATGACGCCATCTTGAATGGCGATACCAAACAAAGATAAGAAGCCAATTCCCGCTGAAATACTGAAGGTCTCCCCCGTAATTAACAAAATTAAAATGCCGCCAATTGCTGCAAATGGGACGTTCAATAAAACAACGAGCGCATCACGGAAGTTACCAAAAGCACTATAAAGCAACAAGGCAATAGCCAACAATGTCAGAGGCACGATCATCATGAGCTTTTTCTGAGCAATCTTCATTTGATTAAACTGCCCGTCCCAAGTAATGCGATAGCCATTGGGTAAAGAAACATTTTGATCCACAAGGCGCTGAGCTTCCTTTACTGCGCTACCTAAATCAGTACCTCTGACGCTAAATTTAATAGCAATGTATCGACGACCTGACTCACGATAAATATAGAAAGGACCGTCGGTAACATCTACTTTTGCGACCATGCTAAGTGGAATCCTATTGCCATCAGGAGTGTCAACCAACAGACTCTGAATAGACTCAACACTGTCACGACTATCTTTTTGCAGTCGAATAGCCAAGCCAAATGTTTTCTCATTCTCCAAAATATTGGTTACCGTGGCGCCACCAATTGAATAGGCAACTAAGTTTTGAATATCACTCACGTTAATACCGAAACGCGCACACTTATCACGATCAATATCTACACTTAATGTAGGCTGACCTAATTCCGTGAAAATACCTTCATCGACTATGCCGTTAACTTTACGTAGCTGACGTATGACGTCACGAGCTTGTTGATCAAGCACATCTAGATCATTACCAAAAATTTTGACGGAGTTTTCTCCCTTAACCCCTGAAAGCGCCTCATTAACGTTATCTTGAATATATTGTGAAAATGTATAGTCAACCCCAGGCAACTCATTGAGGTATTTTTCTAAGCGCTTTATCAGTTCCTTCTTACCAGCGCCAGCAGGCATATCCTGAGGGGGCTTGAAATACAGGCCATACTCCATATTAAATACACCCGTCGGATCGGTGCCATCATCAGGGCGACCAATTTGTGTAGATACAAACTTGACTTCAGGCTGATTTCTAAACTCTTCACGAATTTTATTGGATAACTGAACTGAATAATTTAGATCCACAGTGTTTGGCAAGGTCACCCGAATCCACATATTATTTTCTTCTAGGGTTGGCAGGAATTCTGTACCAAGTTGCGTTGCACCGATAATAGTAAATACCAGCATACCAACTGCAACCATTAATACTTGTTTTGGCCGATCCACTAACCAACGTAAGAAAGGTTTGTAAACGGAGAGTAATTTATCCACAAATTTAGGTGGGTGGTGATCTGCGCCCTCTTTAAAAATGTAGGAAATCATTGATGGTACAAAGGTTAAGCTCAAAATAATAGAAGCCAAAAGAGCGAAGCCCATAGTGAACGCCATTGGCCTGAAAATAATACCCTCAACACCGCCCATTAAAAATAATGGCGAGTAGGCTGTAATAATAATTCCAGTAGAAAAAACCATGGCCCTTTGCACTTCACTTGTACCCAAGACAATGCTTTGCTTAAGCTTAGAATTTCTCTCCTCAAGGTGTCGCATGACATTCTCCATGACGATCACGGCAGCATCCACAATGACGCCGAAGTCGATTGCACCAAGAGAAATTAAGTTGGCAGGGACCTTAAATTGGTCCATATTGAAAAACGAGACACATAGGGCCAGTGGAATAACTGCCGCAACAACTGCGGCCGCTCTAAAGTTTCCTAAAAAGATATAGAGAATTATAAGAACCAAAGAGATTCCAAAAAACAAGGTGTGCTTAACGGTATCTAGGGTTATATCTAGCAGTACTTGTCGATCGTAGAAGGGATATACGCTAATGCCCGGAGGCAGAATAGATAAATTAATTTCTTTAATTTTTTCTTTTACACGATCGAGTACTTCTGATGCATTTTCGCCACGGCGCAAGAGGACGATACCCTCCACTCCATCGGAAACATTTTGGTATTGAAACATGCCCTGACGCAGGCTATTACCAATCTGGACTTGAGCGATATCACCTACCCTTACTGGAACACCATTGTTTACTGCAATCACAATGCGCTTCATGTCATCCACAGTCTGCAGGAGGCCAACACCGCGAACCACCAACTGTTGTTCACCAACCGGCAAGAGCCCGCCACCCACATTGGTATTGGAATTAGTGACAGCATCAATTAGCTGTTGGAGGGTAATATTTTTTGCCTGCAAACTACCTGGCTTGATAATAATTTGATATTGACGAGTTTTTCCGCCAAACGCAGAAATATCTGAAATACCTTGCACATGCTTTAGCTCTTTATAAACCTCATAGTCCATAAAGGTTTTCAGTTGCATAGGTGATGCATATTCGCTTACCAAAGCAAAACGCATAATTTCACCAGTAGCATCAGAGTCAGGACTCATTGCAATGCTGGCCCCCGCAGGCAAGGTGAGGTTATTTAAATAACTATTAATTAATTGGCGCGCCTTAAAGCTATCCTCACCCTCTTTGAATTTCACCGTAACTACCGACAATCCAAATAGCGATACCGACCTAAATACCTGAACACCAGGTACCCCCGCCAAGGCATTCTCAACAGGAATTGTGATCTGTTGCTCAATCTGAGCGGTACTAGCTCCGGGCCACTGTGAAATCGCCTGCACCGTTAATGGCGCAACTCCAGGATATGCCTGTAAGGGCAATTTCAGAAAACTCGTTATTCCCGCAACGAGTAACCCGATCGCCAAAAAGACAATAAGAAGCCTTCTTTTGAGAACGTCGTTAATATTCATTACTCAGGCCTAATCTTCTTCTCGAAGGAACCGCTGATTTAGTAAGGTAGCGCCTTTAGTCAAAACATTTTGACCGACTAGCAACCCTTCGGTGACGGCAAAATCTTTAGCACTTAAATCAAAACCCTGAATTGGCAAGCGGCGATAACTATCAACACCTGTTTTAATGATGACGAATCGGACATTACGCGCCTGAATAATGGCGCTACTAGGTAAAATAATAGCGGGAGTTGCGCCAACCTCGAGCTTGCCACTAACAAACATTTCCGGCTTTAATGCGCCATCAGTGTTTTCAATCTCACACCGAACTATCAGAGCATGAGTAGTGGGATCAATTGTTGCACCAACATAATTTGCTTTTGCTACAAAATCGCGCTCTGGGAAAGACTCAACCTTTAGGTGGAATGTATCGCCTACTTTAATTCTCCCTACGTCTTGCTCGTATACGTTACCTAAGAACCAGAGGTTTTTTGGGTCTGCAATCGTCGCTAGAATATCCCCGGTATTCATAAACGCACCGGGGTCTACCGCACGTTTAATTACGACGCCATCGATTGGGGTGCGAATAGGGAATGTAGGGGTAGCTTGTCCACCATTTTTGAGGCGCGAAATATCTTCATTGCTTGCGCCCAGAACTCGCAGATGATTTGCAGCAGCTTCTAAAGTTGATTGGGCGTCATCATATAAAGTTCCAACTGCTGCTTTTTGTAATGTTGAAACCATTTTTGCCGAAAGAATATATTCTGTTTGAGCAGAAACATAATCCGGACTAAAGAAGTCAGCAATGGCTTGCCCTGCTTTCACAATAGCACCATCAAATGCATAAATTCGCTCAACTCTACCTGGAGCGCGTGCGGAAATTACCTTAACTCTCTCTGCATTGAAGGCTAAACGACCGGGCACTGAAAGTGAAACGGGAACGTTGGACTCCACGCTTTGCGAAAACTCAAACACCTCAGGGGAGAGTGTTACGCCTGGCAAAGTAATATTAATAATTCCAGTTTTATCCACAGAAACCATTTTTTGACTTTTGCTATCTGTGCCGTCGGACTTTGGCGAAAGCTTCTGGCCTACAAAAATGCCAATCAATAAAGCAACTACTAAATAGGTTCCTAACTTCATCACTGGCTTAGCCCACAGGACGCGAACCCTAGTGGCCAGATGGTTAGATAAAATTCGCCCTTTATTTAGCAGCACTTTTGCCGTGGGCTTCATTTTTTCTAGATATTTTTTAAACATGGGTAACACCTATTCAATGGGATCTTTGCCCGCAGAGGCAAATAATGCTGCTTGAGCTTGTAATAAATTGCTTTCAGCAAGTGCTAGCTGTATTTCCAAAGTTCTTAATTGAGTTTGAGCGGTAAGAAGATCCGTAAAGCCCTGTCCATTATTGGCATACTGGGTGATGGCCACTCGATATGCCGCATCAGCCTGTGGAACTTGACGTTCTTTTAAAAATTCAGCATATTTTTTTGCCTGCTCATAAGTTGCAAAGGCTGATCCCACACCCAAAATAATTTGCTGCTTAGTTGATACATCGGTAGCTTCAGCGGCAGCTTGATTGCGCATGGCTTGCTCAACGCCATAACGTTCCTTTGTAAAGAAATAAAGAGGAATGACGATATCAAATTCAAACTGATAATAAAGCGCGCCATTGTTTGAGGTCATTGGGCCACGTGGAGTATATGAGGTCGCAATTACCTGAAAATCTGGTAGATAGGCTGCCTTAGCCAATGTAACCCCTTTTTTAGCGGCATCCAGCTGGAGAATGGAGCTTTTTAAAATCGGATGTGAGCTCTCCGCATAGGACTCAAGCTCAATCAGAGACGGCACCTTGCCTATTGCGGTATTGACATTGCCACTTAGCATCAGTTTTTCGCGTGGGTCCCTGCCAATTAATGCATTGATATTTTTGTAAGCAACGATCAACTGTCTTTCAAGATTAAATTTGTCTGACTCGGCAGAGCTTTGAGCGACTTGTGCATTGAGGTACTCTACATAAGCAGCGGCATGACTTGAGTAACGGGCCTTAGCGATATTTTTAATTAACTCGGTACGGATCACCGTATCACTCAAAACTTTAAGTTGCTTTTGCGCTGCCAGGGTACCGTAATATAAAGTGGCTAACTGTGAGCCTAGCTGAAGATATAAATTGTCATTTTGAGCCTGTAAAGCTTCTGCGGATTTATCAGCAATATCAGCAGCCAAACTCTTCTTACCCGGAAACTTAAAGGGCTGAGCAAATGAGTAACCACTTTGACCCGCAGGATTTGTTCCAGCCGTACCCAAGGCAGCAGCTGAGCCGACTGGCATACCAGACCAAATTAAACCCACTTGAGGGTTATCTGGCGCAGCAATCTGAGGGACGATTGCTTTTGCTGCTAAATAGGACTCGCGTGCAGCAATCAATTGAGGGTTATTGGCGCGCAATTCATTCCATAGCTGACGTAAATCTAAGTTATTTGGACTGGATTTCTTGCTCAGATTTTTAGAATCCGCTAAAACTAGTCTTGGTTCAGCGGTCTTTGGTAGGTATGATTCTGTGCCTTGCGGCGGACTAGAAAGTGAGGGGGTTGTCAAAACCTGCACAGTAGAATCAGGGGACTGCCCCATGGAATTAGAAATAAAACAAAGACATAAACTCAAGACGGTGCAATACATCGCCAAAACTACAGCCTGAGAATTGTATTCATTTCTAATAGTCAATGGCGCCTCGAAATAGTAAAAATAGTGGATTTTTGTGGAGTCTTAAAAATTCAAATATTGCGTGCATTATAGGGTAAGTGTCTTTAATGTCTATTTTTAGAAAAAACCTATGTTATTGATTAATATAGAAATAATTAAATTAATTAAGGGGGGGGAATAAATTACCTTCTTATTACTTGCGATTCACCTGATTAAATTTTACGATGGGCACCCCTTCATCTATCTGATAACAAACAATCTGGATTTTTTCAGGTGTATTTGACAGATAAAACCCAGTCTTACGGGGCAGTCCTTCAGCGGAAATCGTAACCAACTTGACCATGTGCTCCCCCTCAAAGTCCTCCTGAACTAAAGCGCTATCCTGAACATCGTCTGGGTAAGTTATAGCTTCATACGGAGCATTTTCTCGAACCGCCTTAAATGCAATCGCCATACAAGAGCTAATCTCTGGACGTTCGCCTTGAATAATGAATTGCTTATAAACCTTATCTAAGCGGGTTCCTACGGGGCTCCCCTGCGCTGTAGTTGCTAAGAGGCCGACCAAAAATACTAAGGATAGGATGCGCATAAAAAACCCGTGAACTTGACTGAGAAAAAGTTGCATTAGCGCCCCAACCCCTCGCCAACCCACAAAGACCGCCCCTTTTCATTGGTAATCGCTTTCCATTGCGCTTCAACTAAAGCAATTCCTTTTTTACTTTCTAGCGGCAGAAGATTAAAAGACTTAATCACGCTAGAACCAGATTGGTAAACCCAGCAAAAAAAGGCTAGGCTACCCCTAACATCGTCATCTTGACTAGGGTGCTGCAGAACCAAGGCATTAGTAATTGCAATAATAGGCCAGCTATTTTGTAAGCCACTGGGTGCCGCCGCAAATTTATAAAAACTAGATCGAACTGGGGTTAATGCATTAAAAGATTCTGCAAATAATTGGTTGTTCGCGGTGATAAGTATTCCTTGAACCTGCACCATTGGAATGTCTAACTGAGCACTCGTAGCAGCCCCAAACTCAACATATCCAATAGCGCCTTCGGTTGCTTTAACCGTCCGCACAAGGCCCTCACTACCTTTTGCGCCTTGTCCAACCGGCCATTTGAGCCTCGAACCAATGCCATAAATAGCGTTCCAGTTGGCATCCGATTTTGATAAGAAAGAGGTGAACACATAACTTGTGCCCGATACATCAGATCTATAGACCGCCTTAATTGGAAGATCTGGAAGGTTGATGTGAGGGTTGAGTTCTTGCAACACTGGATCGTCCCAGCGGCTTATTTTTCCAATATAAATATTAGCTAAAGCTATCGCACTAATGGTCATGCGACTAACATCAACTCCGGGCAAATTAACAACCGGGACGATGGCACTGGCAAATACAGGGAACTGTACTAAACCCTGACTATTGAGTTCATATTGGGTGAGCGGAATATCCGATAAAGAAAAATCCACTGTGCGTGCGGCAATTCTGCGAATACCCTCGCCTGAGCCGACCGAACTGTAAATGAGTTCAATTTTTTTATGCTCTTTAAATTGCCTTGCCAGCTCCTGCATGACGGGGTAAGCCAGCGAGGATCCAGCTCCAGTAATCTCGGTTTGAGCGTGGCTATTAAGGGCACACAGAACCATCAATATGGGGACAGCCCATTTAGGATAGCTCATTTTGACTTCCTAAAATTCCGCATGAATTCGGTATGAGAAAACATTTACTGGTCCACGAGCAGAGTTGTAGGCCGGATTGAGAATATGTTGATAGTTTGCAGCTAACAAGATATTTTTGGTGACAAGAAAACTGTAATAAATTTCGCTAATTTGCTCGGGTTTATAGGACAAAGATTGAGTGGATCCACCATAAGGAGTCGGCGTATCACCAATAAAGTTTGAAATGCCGCCAGCTTGCAAATACGCCCTACGATTAGACGATATTCCGTTGAGCATTGCAGATACACCGATGGTATCTTTTGGTCTTCCCCATCTATCACCAGTAATCCCCGCGCCTACAGATAGAGAGCTATCCGCCTCTGCAAAAGCCATGGTCTCGGTATGCCCATCAGAAGTAAAGGCTCTCATATAAACACCAAGGTCTTTGGTTAGAGCCTGCTCTGCATTAAGTCCAATACCTGTTTTTATTTGCTCACCGTTTCGCACATTAGTAAGTGCTTGGGTACCTTGTAAATTATTTGAAACCATATATGCAGTCGCATCAGTAAAGCGGGCCAATATCATGCGATTGCGATAGCCCAAGATACTCACCTTACCCGGCAGGTCGCCAATATAGTGATTACGCTCGACTTCCATCTGATCACCATATTCACTAAAAATATGCCAATCAATTGGTTGCGCATTTGGGGTTGAGGGGGTTGTCATTCGCGAAGCACGAAATACCCAATTATCTTGGTACCATTCCCCTGCTAAGCCCCAGCCATAACCACGCGCATCGGCGGAATAGTCATAGGCCAAATAGGTCATATTGCCCCAGTTCATAAACTGAACTCGAGGATCTTTTGCATACCGACTATCATCAAATATGTCTAAAGTAGCAAACTGCCCGGCCGTAATGACAAAGCGATTGCTGCTCACAAGCTGGCTAATTTGGTTGGCCTCATTCTCCAACTCAACCTTTTCACCATCTTGATTAATCGTATGGCGAACAAAAGCACGTGCAGAGTAAAAATGTGCAGCCGAACCCTGTGCTCGCGTTGCCTCTCCATTGGTTGGTCCACCTAAACCAGTTAATCCAGAAAAAGCTACTCCTGAAACTACCTCTGGATTGAAATACACATCGGTATTTGGAGCTAGCCTGACTCCAAAAAATAAAGTGCCCGACCAGGTATAGCTCATCGATTTATCTGGCGATAAACTATTTTGGCCTTGATAGGGGGAATTAAACGAGTTGTACCGTTGGTTTATGTAAGTGGTTTGACCATGAATATTTGCAGGCAATCCCAAAAATGTGCCCTCAGTTGGCACGCCTTCTATCGACTCAGTAACGCTTGCGATTTGGTCAGCGCCTGACCCTGCTTTCTGTGCAAACGAATAACTGCAAACTGTAGCCAAGAAAATGCTCAACAGGAAGATGAGATAGTGCTTTCGAGTCATTCACGATTTCTTTTTTGCGGCTACGAGGCCAAGTGATACGAAAAGAATTAATTTAGTAATACGGCACGGAGTGAGATTGAAGCTCAACAGTGGTGCAGACCGAATTATCCCCAATAAGGGGCAATTTACCTAGTATTTATGTCGTTTTAGTGACTGGGCGGGTGTTTAGGATGCAGTTATGCAACCTAAATGGGGTCTAACGAGAACTAGCCT
>CAIOIX010000324.1 GCA_903858445.1 uncultured beta proteobacterium | reverse complement strand
GCTTAAGCGCTACTGTAGGTTTAACGTGCGTTTTGAAGGACTTCGTGACTACGGGAGTTTGCTCCTAGTCAGTTTATTAGCCGCCGCAATTAGCACTACTCTAAACATTCAATTTCTGATCTTGGGCGGCCTCATGTCGTCCGAGGCTTTGACAGAAGTTTATAAGAAATGGTTTACAGGCGATTTCTTTGGGATGGCTTTTGTAACACCCATTCTTCTGGTGCTTCATCAGCCGGGGATGTTTTCGTGGCCAAAGCAAAAAAAATACTTCTTTGTTGTGGCTCTATGTGCATTGTTCATTCTTGGCCAAGCGATATTCTTTGCATGGTTTAAAGAGTTCGTTGATTTAACAGGACGAGGTTTTTTCTTAATATTCCTCATTGCGTTATTCGGATTTTATTTTGGTCGACATGGCGCGTTACTAGCCTTTGCATTAGTCATGGTCCAATCAATTTTGGGCGCCCTCTATGGCGGCGGATACATTGGCCATGACTTAATGACTAAACCAGGTCACCAGGTTATTTGGGTATATTTAGGCATACTCTGCGGCGTTGGCATTTCAATCAGCTTGGCTGTTAAGAATTTTAAGATTCAAGCTGCTGATCTTAAGAAGGCATCTTGGCTTGCCGTTGAGTCTGCGATTCATTTCAAAGCAATTGTCTCTTCTGTGCCCATATTGATGGCGACATATGACTTAAAAAATCAAAAAACAGATTACGTCAATCCATTCTTTACCAAATCATTGGGCTATGTCACTGAAGATTTTTCTGAGTCAGGTGCATGGTGGACATTTGCTTACCCCGATCCGGTTTACCGCAGCGAGGTTGAGACGGAGTGGAATCGCCGGGCAGAGGAAGCTCGCGTAACCAATACTGCTTTTCGGGATATGGAGACTATTACTACATGTAAGGATGGTTCTCAACGTCTCATTGCCTGGAGTTGTTTTTTTATTTCTGACCGCATGGTGATTCACGGTAACGATGTAACAGAGCAAAGACGCTCTGAAGATGTGCTGAAGATCTCCTCCGCTGTTTATCAAGCTATGGGTGAGGCAGTCGTTATTAGTGACGCCAAAAATAATATCCTGTTGGCTAATGAACATTTTCTAGAGATGACTGGCTACCGAAATGCTGACTTTGTTGGCTATGCTTTTTCTGACTTCTTGGTGAAGCGCCATGGCGCGCGTTCATATTCTGACATTTTTACTTCATTAGAGGCAATGGGTCGCTGGGAGGGGCAGGCTTGGATTAAGGTGAAAGACGGCGAAGATGCATTGCGCTTTGTTTCAATCTACTCCACTTTTGATGAAGATGGCTTTGCGCTGCAGCGGGTCATCTTAATTTCAGACGTGACGGACTATCGCAAAGCGCGTGAGCTGATTAACCAGCAAGCAAACTTTGACTCCTTAACTGGTTTGCCAAATCGTCGCCTCATGTTGGACCGTTTGGAGCAACTCATTAAACAAGCCAGTCGTTCGCATAAGAGTTTGGCTGTAATTTATATTGATTTAGACAATTTCAAGGATATTAACGATAGTCGTGGCCATGATTTTGGTGATGAGCTTTTACGCTCCGTTTCAGCGCGTTTGCGAGGCGAGGTCCGAGAGACTGACACGGTAGCGCGCATTGGTGGGGACGAGTTTGTGGTCTTGTTAGGAGAGTTGGATAGACCAGAAAATGCCGACATCATCATCAGGGAGACTCTAAAGAAACTTGCTGAACCTTTTCTGATACAGGATCAAACGGTGTATGCAACTGCAAGCTTTGGCATCTCGATGTTTCCAAACGACGGTAACGACGGTAAGGCGCTGCTCTTGTGTGCAGACCAGGCAATGTATGCCGCTAAATCAAATGGCAGAAATAGCTACCAGTATTTCACACAGTCTTTGCAAATTGAGGCTAGTTATCGCGCCGGCATCATTGCAGAACTACGACTAGCCTTGGAAAAGAAACAATTTCTATTGCAGTACCAGCCTATTGTTAATTTAGAGACTGGCGTGGTTACTCATGCCGAGGCCTTGCTGAGATGGCAACGACCAAGCGGTGAAATTGTTATGCCAGGAGCTTTTATTGGCATTGCTGAAGAGTCGGGGCTAATGGTTGAGATAGGTGATTGGGTGATGCGTGAGGTCATCTACTTCTTAAAGTCTCTGGGACATGACAATCAGATTACGATTGCTGTAAACGTTTCTGCTTCACAATTTAATTCAAATCAGCATTCTGCATTGAGCTGGATTGATTGGATGAAGGAGGCTGATGTTTCGCCTGAATTGATTGTGTTAGAAATTACAGAGCGCATGATGCTCATAGAATCTCAACGCGTATTGAGAAAGATTGCCATGCTTCAGGAAGTGGGGTGCAAGTTTAGCGTGGACGATTTTGGTACGGGCTATTCATCCTTGGCCTCGTTAAAGAGCTTTAATTTTGATTACATCAAAATCGATGCGCATTTTATTCAAGCGCTCCTGCCGGGCAGTATGGACGCCTCTCTCGTTTCCGCCATGGTGTCTATGGCAAAAGGCTTGGGCTTACATTCCATTGCGGAAGGGGTTGAAACCGAAGTCCAAGCAGGCTTACTGCGGGATATGGGCTGCAACTTTGCTCAGGGCTATCTTTACAACAAGCCTCTTAGCGTAGAAGCATTCAAGAATATCCTCATTTAACTGTCTATTTATACATGTAGAAGCCTCATTTCTTTGTAAATGTTGGATTTAGACAACTAACTGTCTAGTTGTTTTCTACTTTTATACACATAAATCTTGTCTATGCCGCATAGATATCTGTATAAATGATCCCCCGGCCATCACTTTTTAGACAGATAGACACATGATTTCTAGTAAGGCACTGATAGACCAAACTGGTATATCGCGTGCCACCCTTAACAATTACATCCAGCTTGGCATCTTGCCAAAGCCGGTTGTACAGTCCTTGACTGCTAATGCAGACGAGGGTGGGGCTAGAGTGTTGGGATTTTTTCCAGATGATGCGCTTGAAAGAGTCCAGGCTGTGCAGATTCTGAAAACCCAAGGCCTATCCATGGCTCAGGTTGCGCAGCGCCTATCTGAGACCGATGTATTGCTGGAGGTGGCCGTCACTAGTGCAGATTCTCTTGAGAAGCGTAGGGTAGATAAAGTGGCGCGTCGATCCGGCGACTCTCATAAAACCCAGGTCACTCGGTCTGATGGTGAGATTACTTTATCTCTCGAAGGCTTGAAGCATCCAGCGTACATGCTCAATTACAACCTTGAGCTCACTTGGTTAAATGAGGCTGCTAGAAAAGAAGTATTTGGTTTTGAGATACCCCCAGCTCGCAGTGATCAAAGAAGCTTGTTGCAACTGCTTTCACGTCCAGAGTCACGCCTCACCCTGAAAGAGCAGCGCACATTAACAAGTCTGCATCTACAAATGGCTAGTGCAAGGGTGTCTTATGAAGCACTTCAGAATGCAATTAGCCTAGCAGACGTAGATCTGTTACCGCTACTCGATGACATTGAGTTTGCGCGCGAGGACTCCGATCAAACGGTTTTTGAAACAGAGTTCTTCCGCAAGGATGTGCAGGGTGATGTGGCGGCATATCGTGTCTATGCGGTGTATTTCCGTGAAGGCATACTTGTAGTACACGAGCCTAGCAAAGATCCCATTGATGATCTGCTCAATTTTCTGGGCAAGCGAGATCAGGTCATTCGCACTTTATTAAGTAAGCGGTTGCCAGTGTTAACGCCTTTAGCAGTGTTGGTGGCTGACTTACAGAACTCGGTGCGCATTTGCTCTGAGTTACCACCAGATGAATACTTTGCCTTGATCAATCAGATCTGGGCAACCATGGGACCGATTTTGCGTAAATACACCGGCACCCACGGTAAGCACGTTGGCGACGGCGTGGTGTATTACTTCTTCCCTCAGCCTGAAAGTAACTATTTATTTAATGCTGTTGCTTGCGCAGATGAGCTACGTATAGCTATGCGTAAGATTAGTGCTGAATGGCAGGCGCGTAAAAATTGGTTTACCGAGCTACAGCTCAATATTGGTTTACATGAAGGCCAAGAATGGTTGGGAACGTTCCAATCCGCTAATCACGTTGAATTTGCTGTGTTAGGCAATACGATTAATCAAGCATCACGCTTAAGTGATTTTGCAAGACACGGCAGTATTTGGGCAACCAAGAATTTAATTAGCAGGCTCACGACAGAAGAGCGTAGCCGCATTGAGTTTGGGGTCATTCGCAAGAGTCAAGAGAATGGTGATC
>CAIOIX010000323.1 GCA_903858445.1 uncultured beta proteobacterium | reverse complement strand
TGGTCGTTATCGTGGCTTTGCCGGCAGTAAAAGCAACCCGAGAGGCCGCCTTCGTAGAAGAGTAATCTTCAGTCTCCATAGAAACGAGCCCGCAGCAGTTTGCGGGCTTTTTCTTTATGGTTTGGGCCTTTTCTCTACAATATGGTCATGTCCCAAGATAGAAAACCACCTAAAGCAGTTGCCGGAGCAATAGCCGAGCCTTCCAATTTTTTACGTCAGATCATTGATCATGACTTAGCCAGTGGCGCATTTAACCAGCGCACGGATTTAGCTGGCCAAGCTATCCCATCCATCATCACCCGCTTCCCGCCAGAGCCGAATGGCTATTTACACATTGGTCATGCAAAAAGTATTTGCCTGAACTTTGGTCTAGCGGCAGACTACAACGCATTGCCGGGGGGCGCCCGTTGCAATATGCGGCTAGATGACACCAACCCAGTCAAAGAGGATGTTGAATACGCAGATAGCATTTTGGATGCAGTGAAGTGGTTAGGCTTTAGTTGGGGTGAGCACCTGTATCACGCTAGCGATTACTTTGATCGCCTCTACCAATTTGCAGAGATCCTGATTCAGAATGGCAGGGCGTATGTTGATAGCCAAAGTGCTGATGACATTCACAGCAATCGCGGTAATTTTGGACAAGCTGGAAAAAATAGTCCTTACCGTGAACGCAGTCCGTCAGAAAATCTTGCTCTTTTCCAAGCAATGCGCGACGGTAAATTTAAAGATGGTGAGCATGTTTTACGCCTGAAGATTGATATGGCACATCCCAATATCGTGATGCGTGACCCAGTTGTTTATCGCATTCGTCATACCGATCATCACCGCACTGGTAACAAGTGGTGCATTTATCCTTTATACGATTACACCCACTGCATTTCTGATGCCCTTGAAAATGTTTCACACTCAATCTGCACGCTTGAATTTGAAAATAATCGACCTCTCTATGATTGGATTGTGAATTCACTAAAAGAACTGGGCATCTTCAAAGATCCTGTTCCGCACCAGTATGAATTCGCCCGCCTCAATCTCACTTACACCATCACCAGTAAACGTAAATTGTTACAACTGGTCCAAGAGCAGCACGTGGAAGGCTGGGATGATCCGCGTATGCCAACCATAGTAGGCATACGTCGCAGAGGCTATACCCCAGAAAGTATTCGTTTGTTCTGTGAGCGTATTGGTGTTTCAAAAGCAGATAGCTGGATTGATATGAGCACCCTAGAGCAAGCCTTGCGCGACGATCTAGAGGCAAGAGCGCCACGCGCTACGGCTGTACTTAAGCCACTCAAGCTCGTGATTCAAAACTTTGATGTGGCAGCCAGAGAAGCTTGCTCTGCACCACGCCACCCCCAGCATCCAGAATGGGGTAATCGTGAATTTAACTTCACACGTGAGCTGTGGATTGAAGCGGACGACTTTATGCAAGAACCAATTAAAGGTTTCTTTAGGCTGTATCCACCCATTGGCGATCAGCCTGGTGGTCGCGTGCGCCTGCGTCACGGCTTTGTCATTGAATGCACCGGCTTTGAACTTGACGCTGATGGTAACGTTACTCAAGTCAATGCAACTCACTTTCCCGACAGCAAGAGCGGTACACCTGGCTCAAACAACTACAAAGTCAAAGGCAATATTCATTGGGTGAGCGCCGCCGAGGCCATTCCAGCTGAAGTGCGCATCTATGACCACCTCTTTGCTGACCCACACCCCGATAGTGGTGATAAAAATTTCCTGGATGCCATTAATCCAAACTCCAAGAAAATAATTACCGCATATCTTGAGCCATGCATGAAAGACGCTAAAGCTGAAGATCGTTTTCAGTTTGAACGTCACGGTTACTTTGTGGCGGATGAGTCAGACTCAAAACCAGGGAAGCCTGTCTTTAATCGTTCGGTAGGCCTGAAAGATTCTTGGAAATAGTCTCCAGAAACTCTGCTACGCTAGGGTAGCGTAGTGGTGTTTTTAATTCAGGTAGTCGAGCATTTGTGACTCGTCTAGATTCACGCATAAATGACCATAGCATGGGGCTCACTATTTTCTGCAACTCTGCTGCAGGTAAACGCATTGGTCGCTCCAACCCAAAAGCATCTGCCACTTCATCAAAGTAATCTCCCATTTTGGTTTCACCACCATCACAAGCATTGATCACGCGCTGAGGTCTGCCGTGATATACCGCCGCACAGATCAATCTAGCTAAATCATCACTCTGAATATGATTGGAATAGGCATCCTCGTCTGGTAAAAGGGCCGGGGTCCTCGCCTGTAAACGATCCACCGGGAGACGATTGGCTGCATAGATACCAGGCACCCGCAGAATGGTGACCACAATGCCATGAGCTGGCCCCCATAGACGCAAGGCTCGCTCAGCATCTACCCTCCGTTTAGCGCGCTCACTTTGGGGGTTCAAGGGTGTGAGCTCGGATACCTGTCCACCCTGGTGGTCACCATAAACCCCTGTAGTGCTTACATAAATCAGACGCCTGACACTAGCGGGGCCTTGGGCTAAAATTCGGATCAGGTTGCGGGTTCGGCTATCACGATGACCGATGCTTTGGGGTGGTGCTAAATGGATAACGGTGTGAGCTAAACCGCTTAAGCGCCAGAGAGACTCTGGCTTATCCAGATTCCCCAATATCGGAGTGATGCCAAGCCCCCTCAATTCTTGAAAACGACTTGGCTGAGAAGTTAGGGCAAAAACACGATAGTGTTGGCCAAGCTGCTTAGCCACACGCAGGCCGATATCGCCACAGCCAATGATCAAGATTCGAGGTTTACCAAAAGATTGCATAAGTCACATCGTAACGATTTATTGAAAGGAATGAGAGTGTCCTACCAAGTCACGCTCAAAACGAGCGGCAAACAATTCACTGTCAACCAGGATGAAACACTTCTGGAAGCCGCCCTGCGCCAAGATATTAATCTACCTTATGGCTGCAAGAATGGTGCTTGTGGGTCCTGTAAAGGTAAAGTGCTTGAAGGACAGGTCAGTCATGGCCAGCACAGCGAAAGCGCTATGTCTCGCGCCGAAGAGACTGCCGGGGCTACCTTGTTTTGCTGTGCTCATCCCCATTCAGACTTACTCATCGAAGCGCGTGAAGTGCAAGGTGCGGGTGATATTGCCATTCGTAAAGTCCCTTGTCGCGTCAATGCCATTTCTAAACCTAGCTGCGATGTTGCTATTCTGAAATTACAACTCCCTGCTTCTGAACGTTTTCAGTTTTTGGCAGGACAGTATCTGGAATTCCTCCTAAAAGATGGTCAACGCCGAGCGTATTCGATTGCCAATGCCCCAGAGCAAGAAGGCCCGCTTGAGCTGCACATTCGCCACCTCCCGGGGGGTCTTTTTACCGACTTTGTCTTTGGCGCCAAAGAGCCGGCACTTAAAGTAAAGGATATTCTGCGTTTTGAAGGTCCGTTAGGCAGTTTCTTCCTAAGAGAAGATTCCAAGAAACCCATTATTTTCCTGGCTGCGGGCACTGGATTTGCCCCGATCAAATCGATCATCGAGCAAATTCAAGCCAAAAAGATTCAAAGGCAGATCTCTCTCTATTGGGGAGGACGTCGCCCAGGCGACCTGTACTTAGAAGATCTCTGCAAAGCATGGGAAAGGGAGTTACCCAACTTTAAATACATCCCCGTGATCTCTGACGCATTACCTGAAGACGCATGGAGCGGTCGTAGCGGCTTTGTTCACCAAGCAGTAATGACTGATCACCCTGATCTAAAAGACTTCCAGGTGTACGCCTGCGGTGCTCCAGTGATGGTTAACGCTGCACGCCAAGACTTTTCATCAAAATGTCATCTGCCTGATGAAGAATTCTTTGCGGATTCCTTTACCAGCGCCGCAGATCTTGCGGGATAATTAAATCCTTTCTCCACTCACTAGTAGCAGACAGTTATCAGAATGAATCAGCCAGCCCAATCCGTAGATGCTCACTCCATTATGTTCATCACCCAAAGACCAGAATTGATCATGGTTGAAGGGCAAGGCTCGTGGTTGACTGATAACCAGGGCAAGCGCTATTTAGATTTTTTACAAGGTTGGGCAGTGAACTGCCTAGGTCATGGCAACCTTGGAATGATCGAGGCCCTCAATGCACAAGCAAAGAAGCTGATCAATCCAAGTCCGGCGTTCTATAACGAACCAATGATTCGTCTTGCCAATTTACTGACAGCTAATAGTTGCTTTCATAAGGTGTTCTTTGCCAATAGTGGTGCTGAAGCAAATGAAGGCGCGATTAAATTGGCGCGCAAATGGGGTCAACTCAACAAGTCTGGCGCCTTTGAAATCATCACCTTTGATCACAGCTTTCATGGTCGCACAATTGCCACCATGAGCGCTTCTGGTAAGCCGGGCTGGGATACGATGTTTGCCCCACAGGTTGCAGGCTTTCCCAAAGCCGATCTCAATGATTTGGACTCAGTCAAAAAACAGGTTACCGATAAAACTGTGGCTGTCATGATTGAGCCGGTTCAAGGCGAGGGCGGCGTGATTCCTGCGAGCGCGGAGTTCATGCAGGGCCTGCGCCAGTTCACCAAAGAAAACAATATTCTCTTGATCGTGGATGAAGTACAAGCAGGCTGTGGCCGCACAGGTACTTTGTTTGCTTACCAGCATTACGGCATTGAACCAGACATCATGACCTTGGGTAAGGGTATTGGTGGTGGCGTTCCACTTTCTGCTCTGATGGCAACTGATGCAGTTGCTTGCTTTGTTCCTGGCGACCAAGGGGGAACCTATAACGGCAACCCATTAATGACTGCGGTTGGCATTAGCGTCATCGAGCAGCTACTGGCTCCAGGATTTTTAGACGCCGTCAAAGCCAAAGGTCAACTGCTACGCTCAGAGCTCCTCGCGCTCTCCGAAGAATTTAGCCTTGAGGGTGAACGTGGCGAAGGCCTCTTGCGCGCCCTCATACTCAGCAAAGATGTTGGCGGTAAGTTAGTAGAACTGGCGCGTGATCGCAGTCCCGAGGGATTATTAATCAACTCACCAAGACCTAATCTATTGCGCTTTATGCCAGCACTCAATGTTTCTGACGATGAAATTCGACAGATGTGCAATATGTTGCGCGAATTGTTAAAGCAAGTAGCTTAAGCTCATCAGCGCCTTGCCCGACCGCTCATTCACCTAAATAGGCAGTTCTGACACGTGGGTCTTGCAAGAGATCTTTGCCCGATCCATTGAGCGTAATCAAACCGCTCTCCATGACATAAGCACGATTAGCCATCTGTAGTGCTAGACGTGCATTTTGCTCCACCAACAAGATCGTCATGCCTTTAGCCGCTAGGTTGCGAATCACATCAAAGATAGTTTCCACCATGATGGGTGATAAGCCCATAGATGGCTCATCCAGCAACAATAACTTCGGTTCAGCCAGCATTGCCCTACCCATGGCAACCATCTGCTGTTCGCCGCCGGATAAAGTTCCCGCCAATTGGGATAAGCGCTCTTTCAATCTGGGGAAATAAAAATATACTTCCTCCAACTTATGCTCAACTGCCTTGGCATCTGTTTTTAAGAAGGCTCCCATCTGTAAGTTCTCTAAGATAGTCATGCGCTTAAAGACACCTCGACCCTCGGGTACCAAACCCAAGCCCAGCTTAACTAATTCATATGCGGGCATAGCCTTTGTTTGCTGTTGATTAAATTCCACTTCACCAGCTACTGAACCTAACAAGCCAGAAATTGCTTTGAGGGTGGAGCTTTTGCCAGCTCCATTAGCACCAATCAAGGCAACCAATTCGCCTTCGTTCACATGAAAATCAATTCCTTTAACGGCATTAATACCACCGTAAGCTACTTTGAGATTTCTGACC
Source organism: uncultured beta proteobacterium (assembly GCA_903858445.1). GTDB lineage: Bacteria > Pseudomonadota > Gammaproteobacteria > Burkholderiales > Burkholderiaceae > Polynucleobacter. The sequence goes on along the minus strand of CAIOIX010000323.1, from coordinate 2,803 downwards.
TTTAAGAGGCTTGTGCTCATTAAACCGCCCCCTGACCAAGATAAGCCCGAATCACTTCTGGGTGAGTACGCACATCAGCAGGTTTACCACTGGCGATCACCTTACCGTAATCCAACACAGTCAAGCTATCGCAGATCCCCATGACTAAACTCACATCGTGTTCAATCAGTAAGATGGTTTTTCCATCGGCGCGAATGCGCAATAACAATTCCCTTAATTCTAATTTTTCAGTGGCATTCATACCAGCGGCAGGCTCATCCAGAGCCAAGAGCTTAGGCTCTGTCGCCAATGCTCTAGCAATCTCAAGACGTCGTTGATGGCCATAAGATAAGTTACGTGCGTGCATATCTACAAATTCACTTAAGCCAACATATGCCAGCAATGCCAGTGATTTCGCACGAATAGCTTGCTCCTCCCTCCGGGTGGATGGGAAGCGAAAAATGGCGCCCCACAAACCGGCTTTAGAGCGGCAATGACACCCCACCATGACATTTTCAAGAACTGTCATTTCTCCGAAGAGACGAATATTTTGAAATGTTCTAGCCAACCCAGCCTTAGTTACCTTAGCGACAGACTCTGGAGAATAAGCAGCGCCATCAAACAAAAACATACCTGCGTCAGCAGGATAAAGCCCAGTAATCACGTTGAAGAAAGTAGTCTTACCGGCACCGTTAGGGCCAATCAAACCCACGATAGTGGCCCGCGGGACCTGTAGACCAACATTTTCCAGGGCCTGGACACCACCAAATCGTTTAGAAACATCTGTAACATCCAGAAGCAAAGTCATGATGAGCTCCGCTTCTGCCAAATACCACCTGGGCGATAGAGCATGATGAGAATCAAGGCTAAGCCATAGATTAATTGACGAATAATCTCAACATCGACCACAACATGACCAAATAAAGCATTCTGTATAGGCTCCGCCACACCACGCAAAACTTCGGGAAAAACAGCCAGCAAAATAGCACCTAAGATCACCCCAGGAATATGGCCAATACCGCCCAAGACTACCATTGCCAGAACTACGATAGATTCCCAAAGCGTGAAAGACTCTGGTGATACAAAGCCCTGGAAAGCGGAGAAGAGCACTCCAGCAATACCAGCGAATGAAGCACCAATTGCAAAGGCTAATAACTTCATATTCCGGGTATTAATACCCATAGCCTTAGCGGCAATCTCATCTTCACGAATAGCAATCCATGCGCGACCAATCCGAGAGTCCTGCAAATGTAAACATACCAGCGCGACGCCAACGGCTAGTAATGCAAACAGATAAAACACGAGATATAAACCCGGCATTTTCACAAAACCCAGGTCCAAGGTCTTCGCAAAATTGATCCCAAATAATTGAATGGGATCAATTGAGGCAATCCCCTTTGGTCCATTAGTTAAATTGAGTGGGCGGTCTAAGTTATTCATAAAGATACGAATAATTTCACCGAAACCTAAAGTCACAATGGCCAGGTAGTCACCCCGCAACTGCAAGGTAGGCAGACCCAAGACGATGCCAAACAAGGCCGCCAAAATAATCGAGAAAACCGCCACAAACCAAGGTGAAAAATGCATGCCCGCCGGAAAGGCCGCAGCAATAGATTCAAAATGCTGAGGTAAATGTGGAGAAGCTAACAAAGCATAGCTATAAGCACCCAAAGCATAAAAGGCAATGTAACCTAAGTCTAGTAAGCCCGCAAATCCCACCACTACGTTGAGCCCCAAAGCCAGAACAATGTAGAGCAAAGCAAAATCTAATACGCGTACCCAGTAATTTCCACCACTCGCACCTACCACCCAAGGCAGCAGCATCAGAGCAATGACGCCAATCCACAAATAAGTGGAACGGTCAATCTTATGCAACTGAAGAAAGTTAGGCACGATCTGATACCTTCTCACCAAGCAAGCCAGTAGGGCGCAATACTAAAACTAAAATGAGCACCAGGAAGGCAAAGATATCTTGATAATTAGAACCAAAGACACCTCCAGTTAACTCGCCAATGTAGCCGGCAACCAAAGACTCAATTAATCCCAAGAGCAGACCGCCGAGCATCGCCCCCTGTAGATTGCCAATGCCCCCTAATACAGCTGCCGTAAACGCTTTGAGGCCTGGAATAAAGCCCATGTAGAAATGCACATTGCCATAGTTACTGGCAATCATCACACCCGCAAGGCCAGCTAGCGCGCCACCCAACATAAAGGTGATGGAGATCACGCGATTGGGATTTACGCCCATCAAAGCAGCAATTTGGGTTTGTTCAGCAGTTGCCCGCATAGCCCTACCGAGTTTGGTTTTTTCTACCAAAAATAGCAAACCACACATCACCGCAAATGCAACCCCAATAATGACAATCTCCTTGCCCGTAATGGTTGCGCCACTACCAAATACCTCAATCGGGCTTGATGGCAATAATTGTGGGTAGGTCATGGGATTACGCGACCATATCAACATAGCAATGGTCTGCAACAAAATCGACATCCCAATTGCAGAAATAAGTGGGGCTAGACGTGGCGCATTGCGTAATGGACGATAAGCAATCCGCTCAATCCAATAACTCAGGCCAGCACAAGCTGCCATCGTCAGCGGCAAAATAATTAAGAGAGTCAACCATCCCGGTAAGTCACTGGTCAGATTCAAAATCAAGCGTAGCAATGACAAGGAAACCATCGCGCCAATCATCAGCACTTCACCATGGGCAAAATTAATAATGCCCAGCACGCCATACACCATGGTGTAGCCCAAAGCGATCAAGGCATAAATGCCCAGTCGCTCGATTGCGCGAGAAGGAGCTCCCTCGCCATCTGATTCAGC
>CAIOIX010000322.1 GCA_903858445.1 uncultured beta proteobacterium | reverse complement strand
GATACTTTGGTGCCATCAAACCCAAATCAACCATACGATATGAAGGAATTAATTTCCAAGATTGTGGATGACGGTGAATTCTTTGAGCTTCAGCCTGACTATGCAAAAAATATCTTAATTGGTTTTGCGCGTATGGAAGGGCGATCAATCGGCATCGTAGCCAACCAACCTTTGGTATTAGCTGGCTGTTTGGATATTAAAGCTTCAATCAAAGCGGCGCGCTTTGTCCGTTTCTGTGATGCTTTCAATATTCCGGTGGTGACATTGGTGGATGTTCCTGGATTTATGCCTGGCACTGCTCAAGAGTACGGTGGAATTATTAAGCATGGAGCGAAACTACTTTATGCCTACGCAGATTGCACTGTGCCTAAGGTCACTTTGATTACGCGTAAAGCTTATGGCGGAGCCTATGATGTGATGGCCTCTAAGCATTTGCGTGGAGATGTTAACTTTGCATGGCCTTCTGCAGAAATTGCCGTAATGGGTCCTAAAGGCGCCGTTGAAATTATTTTCCGTGAAGAAAAATCAGATCCTGAAAAGATTACTGCACGCGAAGCAGAGTACAAATCAAAATTTGCAAATCCTTTTGTGGCAGGTCGTCGTGGCTATATTGATGATGTCATTTTGCCTCATGAAACTCGCAAACGCATTTCACGCTCTTTAGCAATGTTAAAAGATAAAGAACTGAAGAATCCTGCTCGTAAACACGGCAACATTCCTCTTTAAGGCGCTGAATAATCATGACTACGAAAATGTTTAAGAAAATTTTGATTGCTAACCGCGGTGAGATTGCTTGCCGTGTAATGAAAACTGCCAAGAGAATGGGTATTAAAACTGTGGCGGTATACTCTGAGGCCGATAAAGAGGCTCGACATGTTCAGCTTGCTGACGAGGCGGTATGCATTGGACCGGCACCATCTCGCGAATCTTACTTATTGATGGAGCGCATCATCCAGGCTTGTAAAGATACTGGTGCTGAAGCTGTTCATCCCGGTTATGGCTTTCTTTCTGAAAATGAACAATTTGCCAAGCGTTGCGAAGAAGAGGGTATTGTCTTTATTGGACCAAAGCATCAATCGATTGCTGCGATGGGCGATAAGATTGCTTCTAAAAAGCTCGCCTTGGCCGCTAAGGTTAATACTATTCCTGGTCACAACGAAGCGATTGCAACAACCGAAGAGGCCGTTAAGATTGCCCAAGGTATTGGCTATCCCGTCATGATCAAGGCATCCGCAGGTGGTGGTGGTAAAGGATTGCGTGTTGCTTTTAATGATAAAGAAGCGTCTGAGGGTTTTGTTGCCTGCAAGACTGAGGCAATGAATAGCTTTGGTGATGACCGTATTTTTATTGAGAAATTTGTGGAAGGCCCCCGTCATATTGAGATTCAGGTACTTGGTGATTCTCATGGGAATATTGTTTATCTCAATGAACGCGATTGCTCGATTCAGCGTCGTCATCAGAAGGTGATTGAAGAGGCGCCATCTCCATTTATTGATCCGGCGACACGTAAGGCAATGGGCGAACAGGCGGTTGCCTTAGCTAAAGCGGTGAACTATCAATCTGCAGGAACCGTGGAGTTCGTTGTTGGTAAAGACAAATCCTTCTATTTCTTGGAGATGAATACTCGACTTCAAGTTGAGCACCCTGTGACGGAAAGTATTACTGGCCTTGATTTAGTTGAGCAAATGATTCGTGTTGCTGCTGGTGAAGAGTTGCCATTCAAACAAGATGATGTCAAGCTTGACGGCTGGTCGATGGAGTGCCGTATTAATGCAGATGACCCCTTCCGAAATTTCTTACCCTCAACAGGTCGCTTGGTTAAATACCGCCCACCCGCAGAGCTTGGCGGTGTGCGTGTAGACACTGGTGTCTATGAGGGTGGAGAGATTCCGATGTATTACGATTCTATGATCGCCAAGCTGATTGTGCATGGCAAGGATCGTACCGAGGCGATTGAAAAAATGCGTTCTGCATTGAATGATTTTGTGATTCGCGGAATTCATTCCAATATCCCATTCCAAGCCGCCTTATTGCAACACCCACGCTTTGTTTCCGGCGATTTTACGACAGGGTTTATTGCCGAAGAGTATCCGGATGGCTTTAAGTTAGATTCAGTGCAACCAGCTGATCCTAAGCGCTTGGCTGCATTAGCGGCCTTTATGCGCTATCGCTATCTCGAGCACATCAAGATGATTGATGGTCAGTTGGTTGGTCATGAGATGACGATTGCCAAGCAGTTTGTCGTCGTTACTGGTGCTCGTGTTGGCTCAAAAGATTTGCCGGTAGAAATTCTCATTCGGGTTGAATTGAAAGACTCCACTTACTCCGTCTATATTGATGACGCTGATGGCGTAAGCCGTTACGATATCGTTAGCAATTGGCGTCCTGGAGAGATTTGCTTGCGCGCAACCATTAATGGGACGAGCAAAATTACGGCCCAAGTTGAACGTCGTGGAGTGAAGTACTTCTTAGTATTGGACGGTGCTCAATTTGAATGTATGGTCCTAAGTCCATTAGGGGCAGAGCTTCAGCGTCGCATGCCGGTTAAGGTTCCACCGGATACATCGAAATTGGTGATGTCTCCGATGCCTGGATTACTGACAAATATCGCTGTCAAAGTGGGTGAAGCCGTTACTGCTGGCCAGAAATTGGCAGCGATTGAAGCGATGAAGATGGAAAACACGCTAACTGCTGCGCAAGATGGTGTCGTTGCGGAGATCTGCGCAAATGTTGGTGAAAGCTTGGCCGTTGATCAATTAATCATTCGCTTTGAATAGGAAATGTATGAGTAAGCCATTTAAAATTTTAGGTATTCAGCAAGTTGCTATTGGAGGGCAGAGTAAAGATCGCCTCCGGAAGTTATGGGTAGAGTTATTGGGCTTTGAATATAAAAGCACTTTTGTTTCGGAGCGTGAGAACGTCGATGAAGATATTTGCGCAATTGGTTCTGGGGCTCATGAAATTGAAGTGGATTTAATGCAGCCTTTGGATATTGAAAAAAAACCCGCCGTTCATCAGACCCCCTTAAATCATATTGGTTTGTGGGTAGATGACTTACCGAAGGCGGTGGAGTGGTTAACAGCGAATGGTCTGCGATTTGCCCCAGGCGGAATTCGTCGCGGAGCAGGCGGGCATGACATTACCTTTGTTCATCCAAAGGGTAATGATGAGTTTCCTTTTTCTGGTGAAGGCGTATTGATCGAGCTTGTTCAGGCGCCCCCCGAAGTAATCTCTGGTTTAAGTGTTTAAAGATTCTCAATTGGCTCTCATACTTGCAATTGATACCTCATCAGCCTGGTGCTCTGTCGCATTGTCGATAGGCAATGCGACACCCGTCCTCTTTCACCAAAAGGTTTCTGCTGGCGCCAGTCAGCTCTTGTTACCTTGGGTTGATGAGTTACTGAGCGCTGCGCAGTTAGAACTATCCGCACTTGATGCGATTGCTGTTGGCGTTGGTCCTGGCGCTTTTACAGGTGTTCGATTGGGGGTTGCGGCTGTTCAAGGATTGGCGATTGCATCTAATCTCCCGGTATTACCAGTAATTAGTTTGGATGCGATTGCGGCAGAGTTAACTATAACCCCAGCATTTCTGGCCGCCAAGCCTAAGCGATTTCTTGTCGCCGTAGATGCTCGCATGAACGAGGTCTACTGGGCTCACTACGAAACCCTCTCCTCAGGCCTACCGATCCGGCAAGATGAAATATCGTTATCAGAGCCTGAAAAAGTCTCATTGGATGGCATAGAGTTTATTGCTGGTAGCGCTATTCGAGAGTATGGCGAACGATTATTAGCTCATGCTAAGAAACCGTTTCCGGTAACACAGATTGATTCAGACATTGGCGTTAGTGCTATTGGTATTCTCGCTTGTGCAAATGTTGCCTGGAATGCTGGCCTTGCACAAGATGTCCACAATCTTGAGCCGGTATATGTTCGTAATAAAGTTGCCTTCACCGCAGCAGAACGCAAGCAAGCCAGTATTTAACCTGCATAAATTGACTCATGACTGAAGCAGCAAAATCAAAAGTGTCTCACCAAGAGGGTATTGCGGAGCTTTCCTTCCTGCCGATGCAAGTTGCTGATTTGGATGAGGTCCTTGCGATTGAAAGTCTTTCGCATATTCACCCATGGACTCATGGTAATTTCTCAGACTCACTAGCTGCAGGCCATTGGGCATATTGCATTCGTCCACAAGTTGACCAAGCCATCAAAGGATCCTATTTAGACCCGCAAGTTTTGTGGGCTTACTGCATTTTATTTCCTGCGGTTGATGAGCTGCATTTGCTTAACATTACCGTTTCCCCTAACTTACGAAGACTCGGAATTGCTGCACGCATGATGAATGCAATTGAGGCAGTAGCTATTCAGCAGAAGATGCCACGTATCATTCTTGAAGTTAGGCCATCGAATATTGCAGCTCTCAATTTATACCGGACTCTGGGCTATGAGCAGATTGGTATACGCAAAAATTATTATCCCGTGGATCCGGCTGTGGGTTTGCGGGAAGATGCCTTGGTGATGGCAAAATCAATTAAGCTAGAGCTATGAATACATCCACAAACTCAATCTTTTTAAAAGAAATGGGCATCACCGAATGGGTTTCCCGCGATGCTGTTTTGGTACCGGTTGTTACAGAACCATCTCCTTCAAACTCTGGGATTCAAGCTGTTCAGTCTAGCAGTACCGCTGAAAAAATCTCCGACGGTACATGGTGGTTTTTTGGTAACAAACCTCAAGGTGATGCTGAGATATTATTTCAAAACATCATTCGAGTGTTGGGTCTATCTCAAGATGAGTGGGCCTGGAAAGATCCAAATGATCCTTTGAATGCCTTGGAGATTCCTCAGAATGGATTGCCCATGATTGCATTTGCATTTGGTGGGCCTGCAACGCAAAAGTTAACAGGCGAAAGAGATGCTCTGCCGCAATTAAGGGAAACTGTTCTAGCTTTAAATTGTGAACTTGAGGAAGAGGTGCCGTTGGTTGCTTCTTTTGACTTGGCTTATCTACTTTCTAGACCAAAAGAGAAATTACTACTTTGGCAAGATTTGCTCCTAGCAAAATCTGTCTTGCAAAACATTTAATTTAAAAAATTTCTGGAAGTTTAGTTTTTATGCTCGCCGATAAGGTGCATAGAGTCGTATTCTGCTTGATTTGCAGCATGGCGCTTAATTACCATCCACATGATGAGACTGACAGTTACACCAAATCCGATAATTACATATTGGACGGATGCATCTAACCAGATCAATAGTGAATAGACAAGCAACATCAATAAAACGGAAATATTTTCATTAAAGTTTTGCACAGCAATTGAATGCCCTGCAGACATGAGTACGTGGCCACGATGCTGTAGCAGGGCGTTCATGGGAACTACAAAATAACCGGCCAACCAGCCAACCAAAATTAGTAAGAAATAAGCGGGCAACAAATTTAGGTTGACTTCAAGCTTGCCGACAGTCCATAGAACTGTATTGGGCAACATATCTGAGTTATAAACTGCCAGAACACATACAACTAGTCCCATAGCAATGCCATATGGCAGCACATTCAGAGAATGGCGAAGTGGAACCCGCCAGGCAGCCCAAACGGCGCCGCCGGCAACACCCACCGCTGAGATGGCTTGCAATATAGCGCCCTGAGAGAGATTCATATGTAAGGCAACTTGCGCCCACTTAATAACGATAAATTGCAGGGTTGCACCAGCACCCCAGAACAGGGTGGTCACAGCCAAGGAAATCTGACCAAGACGATCGTTCCAGAGTGTCTTAAAGCAGACTGCAAAGTCCTTAACGAGCTCTATGGGGTTGGTTTTCTGGGAAACGTAACGAGCACCGGTATCTGGAATACGAAGATTGATGAGAGCCGCAATGACATAAATTGTCATGATGATCAAAATAGCTGATTCAGCTGGTGTATCAATACCCGTATTAATGACGGGAATATCGAAGCTGAGTAAGCTTTGCGAAACAGTGCTGCTAATTAAAATACCGCCCAATACGGTCCCTAAAATAATTGACCCGACTGTCAGGCCTTCGATCCAGCCATTGGCGGCAACCAGCTTTTCAGGGGGGAGTAGTTCGGTCAAAATGCCATACTTTGCAGGAGAATAGGCTGCCGCACCTAAGCCGACAATGGCATAGGAGAGGAGGGGGTGGCCACCAAACAGCATTGCGGCGCAACCCACTAACTTAATCGTATTGGTAATAAACATCACATTACCCTTGGGGCGGGAGTCTGCAAACGCGCCAACAAAGGCTGCCAAGACCACATAAGACAGTACAAAAAAAAGTTTGAGCAAAGGCGTCATCCAAGCCGGCGCGTTTAGCTGGGCCAAGAGGGCAATTGCTGCAATTAGCAGTGCATTATCAGCAAGCGACGAAAAAAATTGCGCCGCCATAATGATGTAAAAACTGCGGTTCATTCGTACAATCTAGTCATTAATAGAATTAAAACATGAAAGGAGGGGTGGATATGGGCGTTTCAGCTAATAGCTTGATTAATAGACCAATTTTGGCATCTATTCACACTGAGGCCTTTCGGCACAATTTAAACCGCGTCCGTGAACTGGCTCCTGAATCAAAAATATGGTCTGTCATTAAGGCAAGATCATACGGTCATGGCTTCGAAGCTGCTTTTAAAGGTCTAGAGTCCACAGATGGATTTGCTCTGCTAGATATTCAGGATGCCTCCTGGCTAAGAGGCAAGGGGTGGGAGGGTCGCATTCTGTTGCTAGAGGGTTTATTTCATCAAAATGAGGTCACCCTTGCACTGGAGTTGTCCTGCGACCTGGTGGTCCATTGCGAGACTCAGGTTCAATGGCTTGAGGATTACCAAACAAAGGGGCGCAAACCTTTCAATATTTTTCTAAAAATGAATAGCGGCATGAATCGTTTGGGTTTAAACCCTGATGCTTATAGGGTTGCTTTCCATCGTTTACATACTTTGGGTTATCACCTGCACCACATGACCCACTTTGCCAATGCCGATCAAATTGACCAATCCCCAACAGTGGGTGAGCAACAGGAGTGTTTTGAAACAGCTATTGCTGGTCTAGAAGCGCCGACATCCTTGGCTAATTCTGCGGCGATTATGTGGCATCGAAATACCTTAGGCGACTGGGTTCGACCAGGAATCATGTTGTATGGGGCATCGCCCACGGGACAATTTAACGACATAGCGCATTCTCATTTACAGGCTGTCATGCATTTGCACAGCGAGATTATCGACATTCAAGAGCTGCGCAAAGGCGACCGAGTTGGATATGGCGGATGCTATGAAGCGCCTGAACCAATGCGTATTGGGGTGATTGCTTGTGGCTATGCGGATGGTTATCCACGTCAAGCAAGCGACGGGACGCCAGTTTGGGTCGAGGGCGGAGCTGCTAATGGCTCTGGTCTTATTTGCCCTTTAGTTGGTCGTGTTTCGATGGATATGATGACAATCGATTTGCGAAAGGCCCCTCAAGCACGCATTGGCAGTCGCGTCGAGTTATGGGGTAGTCAAGTCCCGGTAGATGATGTTGCGCAAAAGAGCGGCACCATCGGCTATGAGTTGCTGTGTGCTTTGGCTCCGCGGGTTCCTGTCGACATTAAATAAGTGACTGCCTAGGCAATCCATGGGGTTTACTTATTCCAGAGCTGCCACCACTGACGTTCTTTTTTAACCCGCTGTCCGGTCTGCATCATTTGACTATCTGGAAAGTTCAGCACTAAGACGCGAGTGGCGTCGTCGCTGAGATCTTTCATGCCCAATTTTTCATAAGACTTCACTAGGATATAAAGAGCCTCTTCGACAGCTGGCGCTCGATCATAATCACGGATAACGAGTTGAGCTCGGTTTGCTGCCGCAAGATATGCGCCACGCTGATAATAGAAGCGAGCAACAATAACATCGGCTTCCGCTAACGAGTTAACGATATAGCGCATGCGATCTAGGGAGTCTGGCGCATATTTGCTATTAGGGAAGCGCTCGACCACTACCTTGAAAGATTCAAATGCCTCTTTGGCGGCCTTGGGGTCTCTCTCACTTAAATCTTGGCCGGTGAATTTTCCTAGCCAGCCCAAGTCATCATTAAAAGTGATTAAACCCTTTAAGTAGTAACCGTAATCTAAATTAGGGCTGCCTTGATACAGTTTGATAAAGCGATCAATGGCAACTAGAGCTTGCGCTTGTTCTTGGGCTTTCCAATAGCAGTAAGCAGCATTAATTTGCGCCTGCTGTGAGTAAGGCCCAAAAGGGAAGCGTGCCTCTAGTTTGTCGAAATATTTACCGCACTTGGCAAAGTCTGCATCATTCAACTTAGCTGTCGCTTCTGAATATAGTTTGGTCTCAGACCAAAGATCGGTGTCGTCTTTCTGCCCATCGCTACCAGCACAGCCGCTCAGCAGAAGGATGGTTGCGCTTGCTGCCAGGAAAAAGCTTAGGCTAAGAAGTCTTAAGAACTGAGGCTTTTGAGGTGCTAATGGCTTGATAGCAACGGCAAGCCTTACACTGGCGTCTGAGATAACATCTGACATAACTGAAAGGCCTTTTAAGCTTGGCATTGCCGCAAACTCCCGATTCGAATCCTGTTGATTATATCGATGATGAGGATTTCATAGCCTTAGAAATTCCCCTCGATGTCAATGGTGAGCGCCTAGACAAGATTCTAGCTACCTATTTGCCCGATTACTCCCGTAATCGCTTGAAGGCATGGGTGGAGGCTGGTGCCGTTACGGTCGACGGAAAGGTCACCAAATCCCGCCATTTACTCCGTGGTGGGGAGAGTATTAAGGTCTTTCCACAAGAAATGCCAGAGCAATTCGCTTTTAACCCTGAGGATATCCCTCTAGACGTGGTTTATGAGGATGACTCGATTATTGTTGTGAATAAGCCACCTGGCTTGGTTGTTCACCCCGCAGCTGGCAACTGGTCGGGAACCTTATTAAATGCGCTGTTATTTCATTATCCTGAACTCAAAAATCTACCGCGGGCAGGCATAGTGCATCGTTTGGACAAGGATACCTCCGGCTTGATGGTGGTCGCGAGAACGGCTCACGCTCAAACGGCATTAGTCCGCCAGTTACAAGAGCGAACAGTTGGTAGGCGTTACCTGGCTTGGGTCTGGGGCGAAGCACCTACCCAAGGAAAGGTACTCGCTTCTGTGGGGCGTGATCAGCGTGATCGCTTAAGAATGGCAGCCGGCTCTGCTCATGGCAAGCCAGCAGCAACTTCATTTAGACGTCTTGCGAAAGGTGTTTTTGAAGGTTCTGCCAGCACCTTGCTCGAGTGCCGTTTAGAGACTGGACGCACGCATCAAATTCGAGTGCATTTAGAGTCTTTGGGTTTTCCGCTATTAGGTGATCCGGTATATCGCAAAAAAATACCTGGGGTTGCAAAGTCTCTCCCTTTTGCGCGACAGGCTTTACATGCTTTCGCACTGAGTTTATTGCATCCAGTCACCTTAAAGACAATGACTTGGTTTAGATTGCCTCCCGAGGATTTAATGACTCTGTTGACTCTTGTGGGCATGAGTGTGGATGATCTCCCTAAAGAATCTGTTCTATTAGCCTCTTTTAATAGTGATTGACGTTTATGGAAGCCATAAGGCCTAACTGGCCAGCGCCTCCAGCAGTTCACGGCTTAGTCACCACACGTGAGGGTGGCGTGAGCCTTGCGCCTTACTTATCCCTTAATTTAGGTGATCACGTCGGCGATGCATCAGATGCCGTGCAAGCCAATCGCAAACTCTTGAGAAATCAACTACCTTCAGATCCTGTTTGGCTCAAACAAGTGCATGGCACTGCTGTAAGTACGCCTGCATCTCGCGCTCTCCTAGATTCGAACCTGATAGAAGCTGATGCCGCGATCACTAATCAAGCCAATGAAGTTCTCGTTGTGATGACAGCAGATTGTTTACCCATATTTTTTAGCAACCTGTCTGGGGATATTGTGGGGGTGGCTCATGCTGGTTGGCGAGGTCTTTGTGCTGGCATTCTCGAAAATACGGTGACTGAAATGCTTGCGCTGGGTACGGGTTCATTGCCAAGCCATTTGATGGCATGGATGGGTCCAGCGATTGGACCAAATGCATTTGAGGTTGGTGAAGATGTTTATGAGGCCTTTAGGGATGTTCAGATCCATTTTCCTGAGGATGCTTTTGTTGCCATTCCTACTCGACCTGGAAAATACTTCGCAAACCTTTACATATTGGCGCGGTCTAGACTGTCTGCGCTAGGAATTGAACTGATTTACGGCGGAAATTTATGCACCCTCTCCGATCGTAAGCGTTTTTTTTCGCATCGTCGTGATGCAAAAACTGGTCGATTCGCCTCTTTAATTTGGTTTAATAAGTAGTCTTCCTATTAGTGTCTGCGGGTTATTACTAGCTTAGCGCTTGGGCTAGGGTTAGTGCGTATAACTCTATAGCTCTTATAGAAGGAGAATGTCTAAATTCAATTTAAGAGATCACTATGTTTGCAGGTATGAATATGGGTGCTGCACCGGCCTTAGCACCACATCACATGGCAATGATTCCGTCAGATCGTTTGGCAGAAATTCAAAAAGAGTATTTCACTGAACTTGCGCATCTTGCAACCAATCCAGAGGCGATTGAAGTTAAGGATCGTCGTTTTTCTGGCAAGGCTTGGCACTCCTCTTGGAGTAAAACCATTGCTGCAACATATTTGCTCAATGCGAAGCATCTAATGGCATTAGCTAAAGCCGTAGACACGGATGAGAAATCGAGACAAAAGATTTTATTTACTACCGAGCAGATGATTGATGCCTTATCTCCATCTAATTTTATTGCGACTAATCCTGAAGTTTTAGAAAATATTATTAGTTCCCAGGGTCAGTCCATTCAAAACGGTATTGTAAATTTACTTGCGGATATGAAAAAGGGAAAGGTTTCCCAAACGGATGAAACTGCATTTGAAGTTGGAAAAAATATTGCCACTACTGAAGGTCAGGTTGTGTTTCGCTGTGAGCTATTTGAATTAATTCAGTACACACCGCTCACGGACACTGTTTATGAGCGTCCATATTTAATGGTTCCGCCATGTATTAATAAATACTATATTTTGGATTTGCAGCCAGACAATTCTGTTGTACGCTATATGGTCGAGCAGGGTCACACTGTCTTTTTAGTTTCCTGGAAGAATCCAGATGACTCTATGAGTAAAGTGACTTGGGAGGATTATGTCGGTAAGGGTGTTATTAAAGCTATTGAGGTGGCAAAAGATATTGGTGGTACAGATCAAATTAATATTCTTGGCTTCTGTGTTGGCGGGACATTAACTGCATCTGCCTTAGCCGTCCTAGCCGCTAAAAAAGAAAGTCCTGTTGCAAGTCTGACCTTGTTCACCACTTTGCTTGATTTTACTAATACTGGCATCTTGGATGTCTTTATAGATGAGGCAATGGTAAAGATGCGCGAAACCGCCATTGGCGGTGAGGCTGGTAAGTTTGGCATGATGTCAGGCTTGGATCTGGGTAATACATTCTCATTTCTGCGTCCGAATGATTTGGTTTGGAATTATGTTGTAGAGAACTACCTTAAAGGCAATTCACCTCCACCATTTGATTTGCTGTATTGGAATGGGGACTCCACAAATCTGCCTGGCGCCATGTATTGCTGGTACTTACGTCATACCTATCTTCAAAATGACTTGGTTAAGCCGGGCAAGGTGAGTCTCTGTGGTCAAAAAATTGATCTAGGTAACATTAATTGTCCAGCCTATATTTATGCCTCTCAAGATGATCACATTGTTCCTTGGAGGTCTGCATTTGAATCTACTCAAATTCTCAAAGGGAAGAATCGTTTCGTCCTTGGTGCTTCAGGCCATATTGCAGGCGTGATTAATCCGCCTGCAAAAAATAAACGCTATTACTTTGAAAATAGCAAAATACCTAAATCGGCTGATGAGTGGCTTGCGGGCGCAGCCGAAATTAAAGGTAGCTGGTGGCCTGATTACTCGAAATGGCTTGCTCAGTTTGGCGGAAAAAAAATCGCCGCAAGAAAAATATTTGGCAATGCTAAGTATAAAAAACTAGAAGCCGCACCTGGTAAATATGTCAAAGAAAAAATAGGTCCAGCAGTTTAATAAATCACAACAACAGCACAATTTTCACAAGGGGAAATCCATGACTCAAAAAGTCGCATATGTAACTGGTGGTATGGGTGGTATTGGTACAGCTATCTGTCAGCGCTTGGCCAAGGATGGTTTTAAAGTCATTGCAGGTTGTGGTCCGAATTCTCCACGTAAAGATCGCTGGATTGCTGAACAAAAAGCCATTGGTTATGACTTCATCGCTTCAGAAGGAAACGTTTCCGATTGGGATAGCACTGTTATAGCTTTTGACAAAGTTAAAGCTGAAGTTGGTCGTGTTGATGTTTTGGTGAACAATGCTGGCATTACCCGTGATAGCGTTTTCCGCAAGATGACTCCTGACGCATGGAAAGCCGTCATCGATACCAATCTCAATTCTTTATTTAATGTGACTAAACAAGTTATTGATGGTATGTGCGAAAACAATTGGGGTCGCATTATTAATATTTCTTCTGTAAATGGACAAAAAGGGCAGTTTGGTCAGGCTAATTATTCGACTGCTAAGGCGGGCTTACACGGCTTTACCATGGCTTTGGCTCAAGAGGTTGCTACCAAAGGGGTTACGGTCAATACCGTTTCACCTGGTTATATTGGTACCGATATGGTTAGAGCTATTCGTGAGGATGTTTTGGAGAAAATTGTTGCCGGTATTCCAGTTAAGCGTTTGGGAACTCCAGAGGAGATTGCCTCGATTTGCTGCTGGATCGCATCCGTAGACGGTGGCTATGCCACTGGTGCTGACTTCTCATTAAATGGTGGCATCCATACGGGTTGATACCTTAAATAATGTAGTTTTTTGTAGTCCCCGCATCGGCATATTTACCTTTAGGTCAAACTAGAGATAAACTAGGCCGATGTTGCATTGCAGTACATCAAGTTAGGAAAAAATTTATGGTTGCCCGTTCAAAGCGTATTGGTGAGGATCGCCTCATCAAAAAGTACCCCAATCGTCGTCTTTACGATACTCAAACTAGTACCTATGTCACTTTGGCCGACATCAAGGGTCTAGTCATGGGTGGTGAGACCTTTAAGGTACTTGATGCTAAAACGGAAGATGATTTAACGCGCAATATTCTTCTCCAAATTATTTTGGAAGAAGAGGCTTGCGGGGCTCCTGTATTTTCTTCGCAGATGCTGTCTCAAATTATTCGCTTCTACGGTAATTCCATGCAGGGTTTAATGGGAAATTATCTCGAGAAGACCATGCAATCTTTTGTAGATATTCATAATAAACTTGGCGATCAGTCAAAGGGTATGGGTGCCGGTAGTAGTCCTGAGGCTTGGGCGCAAATGCTCAACCTCCAAAATCCCATGATGCAAGGCTTGATGGGTAATTATATGGATCAAAGTAAAGATCTTTTCGTTAAGATGCAAGAGCAAATGCAGGGTTCTCAAAGCCTATTTACTGGTTTTCCGTTTCCCCAAACAACTCCTAAAACAGAAAAAGAATAGTCGTGGCGGGTAAAGTTGGTTTTGTTTCCTTGGGTTGCCCCAAGGCTCTGGTTGATTCCGAATTAATTCTTACTCAATTGAGTGCTGAAGGTTACGAAACCTCCAAAGATTATTCTGGCGCAGATTTAGTTGTTGTTAATACCTGTGGATTCATTGACTCGGCGGTTGAGGAGAGCCTCGCGGCTATTGGTGAAGCCTTAGCAGAGAATGGCAAGGTTATCGTCACTGGCTGCCTTGGCGCCAGGAAGAATGCTGATGGTAGCGATCTCATTCAGAGTATTCATCCAAAGGTTCTTGCTGTTACTGGGCCACATGCAACCGAAGAGGTAATGCAGGCAATTCATTTGCATCTGCCAAAGCCACACGATCCGTTTACTGATTTACTCCCTCCCATTGGTGTGAAGTTGACGCCTAAGCATTACGCTTACCTCAAGATTTCTGAAGGCTGCAATCACCGCTGTACTTTCTGCATCATTCCCAGCATGCGTGGCGATTTGGTTTCTAGGCCTATTGGTGAGGTGCTGCTCGAGGCCAAACGATTATTTGAGTCTGGTGTTAAAGAATTATTAGTGGTCTCTCAAGATACCAGCGCCTACGGCGTTGATGTTCAATACCGTACTGGTTTTTGGGACGGGAAGCCTGTGAAGACTCGCATGTTTGATTTGGTAAACGCCTTAAATCAAATCGCGCGCGAGCATCAAGCTTGGGTTAGATTGCATTATGTCTATCCATACCCTCATGTGGATGACATCTTGCCTTTGATGGCTGAGTTCTCAGAACATGGTTATGGTGTTCTGCCATACCTGGATATTCCCTTACAACATGCTCATCCTGATGTTTTAAAGAGGATGAAGAGGCCAGCCAGCGGTGAGAAAAATATAGAGCGCATACAGGCTTGGCGTGCTGCCTGTCCAGATTTGGTTATTCGTAGCACCTTTATCGCTGGGTTCCCTGGGGAGACGGAAGAGGAATTTTCTTATCTTTTGAACTTTCTTGATGAAGCCCAGATTGATCGTGCGGGGTGTTTTGCTTATTCACCTGTGGATGGCGCAACAGCCAATCTTTTGGAGAATCCAGTCCCTGAGGTGATTCGCGAAGAACGCAGAGCAAGATTTATGGCTAAAGCAGAAGAGATATCCATTAAACGCCTTGCAAAAAAAGTGGGTAAACGCGTTCAAATCCTCATTGATCGAGTTGATAGTTCCGGTGGTATTGGTCGAACAGTGGGCGATGCCCCTGAAATTGATGGTTTAGTGAGGGTTTTGCCGCCCAGCAAACCATCAAAACGCTATCGGGCAGGCGAATTTGTGCGTGCAACAGTCATTAGCTCCCAAGGGCATGACCTAATAGCCGAAACTTGACGAATAGCGTGAAAATTGGGTTTGGATTACTAAATTAGCTCCAGCTGGGGCTCTGCTAAGGGGATTAATATGAGTCGTGATGTCGTTGTATTAAGTGCGGTACGTTCAGCAATTGGCACCTTCCATGGTTCACTCAGTAGTTTTGAGCCGTCTGAGCTTGGTGGTCTTGTGATGAAAGAAGCGGTAGCCCGCTCTGGAGTAGATCCAGCATTAATTAATTACATTACTGTTGGTAACACCATTCCAACAGATAGCCGTTACGCCTATGTTGCTCGCGTAGCCTCTATTCAAGCAGGGCTCCCAATGGAATCTGTTGCCATGGCCTTGAATCGTTTATGCAGCTCAGGCTTGCAGGCAATTGTGACGACTGCGCAACAAATTATGTTGGGCGATTGTGATTACGGTATCGGTGGTGGTGTTGAGGTGATGTCACGTGGCATGTACGGCTCCCCAGCGATGCGTAGCGGTGCGCGGATGGGCGATACCAAGATGCTTGATTTGATGGTGGCTGTCTTGACGGATCCGTTTGGCGTTGGTCATATGGGCGTTACTGCAGAAAATCTCGTTGAAAAATGGAAGCTCACCCGTGATGAGCAGGATGCTCTAGCAGTTGAGTCACATCGCCGTGCTGCCCATGCGATTAAAGAAGGTCGTTTTAAATCGCAAATCGTGCCAATCACTGTCAAGACCCGTAAGGGTGATGTGGTGTTTGATACTGATGAGCATTGCAAGCCAGAAACAACAATGGAAACTTTGGCGAAGATGAAAGCGGTCTTCAAAAAAGAGGGCGGTAGCGTAACTGCTGGTAATGCATCCGGCATTAATGATGGCGCTGCATTCTTTGTGTTGGCTGATGCCGAAACTGCAAAAAAAGCAGGTCACAAACCGATCGCTCGTTTGGTTTCATACGCAGTTGCTGGCGTGCCAAATCACATTATGGGTGAAGGTCCTATCCCTGCAACGAAGTTGGCTCTCGAGCGTGCTGGTCTGAAGTTGGATCAAATGGATGTGATTGAATCCAATGAAGCATTTGCTGCCCAAGCATTGGCAGTTACTAAGGCATTGGGCTTAGATCCAGCCAAGACAAACGTTAATGGAGGTGCGATTGCTTTAGGTCACCCAATTGGTTGCTCTGGCGCTGCGATTGCTACTAAAGCGATCCATGAACTGCATCGCGTCAGTGGAAAATATGCCCTCGTCACCATGTGTATTGGCGGTGGCCAAGGTATTGCGACGATTTTTGAGCGCCTGTAATTGCTCGCATAGTTACTACAGATTCTTTGGGTTAAACCCCTAAGCAATCAAGAGTAATGCAGCATCCAAGCCGACTCGGTCAAAAGCCGCGTCGGCTTTTTCTTTGACGATCGGTTTTGCTCTGTAGGCAATGCTAATACCTGAGCCATGCATCATTGGTAAATCATTTGAGCCATCACCGATGGTGATAGAGTTAGATTTATGGCAATCCACTTGGGTGCATGCACCATTTAAATAGGCGGCTTTGGCTTGGCCATCCACAATGTCACCTAGGACTTTTCCAGTGAGCTTCCCATCAATAATTTCAAGAGTATTGGCTTGTGTTTGCTTAAAGCCTAATTCCTTTTGGAGTTTCTCGGTAAAGAAGGTGAATCCACCGGAAACCAGTAAGGTGTAAAGGTCGCGTTGGGCGGCTCCCGCCAATAATTCGGCGGCACCAAGATTGGGGCGAAGACGCTCTTTATAAACAGCTTCCAAAACATTGGCAGAAACGCCGGCCAATAGTGCAACACGACGACGCAAACTTTCCTTGAAATCTTTAATTTCACCACGCATCGTAGCCTCGGTAATTTCAGAAACAGCAGTCTTTTTGCCTGCAAAGTCCGCTATCTCATCAATACATTCGATATTAATCAGGGTCGAATCCATGTCCATGGCCAAGATACGAATATTTTGAGATTTAAATCCGGAAGATAGAAAGGCCAAATCAGCCGAGTGTGCGGCAGCGATATCCCGCATGGCAATTCGCGCTTCAGGCATGAGTGAGGCGGATAATGTCCAGCGCTCCGAAAAATATCTCGATTGAGGGCGCTCCATTTTTATTGGATGCAATTCAATGCCCAGAACTTTTGCGTGCTGGGAAAGCGCAAACCCCAAACTTTGCGGTATTGGGTCATTGGATAAAGAAACAAGAGTTAAGTGAGAAGGCATGGCTCAATCATAATCTGAGTGCAGATCAATTGAATTTTGCGTTTGTCAGCATAGCTGACTCATTCAGCGTTCTGAGTATCTTGCGGATAAAGTCCAAACGTTGCTCAAGTTTCTCAAAATCCCGCTCTTTTGGAGGTAATACCTTTAATTTATCCTGCCCGTTGAGTTGAATATTTTTTGAGCTCTGAATCAATTGAATGATTTTCAGAGGGTCTATTGGTGGGTTAGGAATAAATTGAATTTGAATGGAGTTTGGGGTGGCATCAATTTTCTTAATTCCAAATCCAGCCATCTCTAAACGCAGGCGATGCGTTTCATAGAATGATTTCGCTTGATCGGGAAGATCCCCGAAGCGATCAACCAATTCCTCTCGTAGCCCCATCAACTCGGAAAAGTCATTGGTACCGGCAAAGCGCTTATATAAAGAAAGGCGCTCATGCACATCTGGGCAATAGTCTTCAGGTAGAAGGGCTGGGACCCCTAAATTGACGTCTGTAGTGGCTTGCAGGGGTGACAATAAGTCAGGCTCTTTACCGCTTCTCAATGATTTCACGGCACGGTTGAGCATTTCGGTATAGAGCTGGTACCCAATTTCATGGATCTCACCAGACTGTTTGTCGCCTAGAACTTCGCCTGCGCCACGAATCTCTAGGTCATGCATTGCCAAATAAAAGCCCGAGCCCAGCTCTTCCATCGCCTGAATCGCATTCAAGCGTAGCTGTGCCTGCTTACTTAACGCTTCTGGGTCTGGAACTAGGAGATAGGCGTAGGCTTGGTGATGTGAGCGTCCTACGCGACCGCGCAATTGATGAAGTTGAGCTAAGCCAAATTTATCAGCGCGATGCATGATGATGGTGTTGGCGGTCGGGACATCAATCCCAGTTTCAATAATAGTTGTACAAAGCAAAATATTGGTGCGTTGTGTGACAAATTCGCGCATTACTGATTCAAGTTCACGTTCATGCATCTGTCCATGAGCAACACTAATACGTGCCTCGGGAATGAGTTCTTGCAAAGCATGCTTACGATTCTGAATCGTCTCGACTTCATTATGGAGAAAGTACACCTGTCCACCACGTTTTATTTCTCGAAGTACCGCCTCACGGATTACACCATCACCTTCGCGGCGTACAAAAGTTTTAATCGCTAAACGTTTTTGCGGGGCAGTTGCGATAATGGAAAATTCACGCAAACCTTCCATGGCCATCCCTAGCGTTCTGGGAATAGGGGTTGCGGTTAAGGTCAAAATATCAACTTCAGCACGCAAGGCCTTTAAGGCATCTTTTTGACGAACGCCAAAACGATGCTCCTCGTCCACAATTACCAAGCCCAGGTTAGCGAACTGGGTTTCTTTAGATAGTAACTTGTGGGTTCCGATAATGATGTCAGCATCACCTTTAGCAATCGCTTCTAGAGCAGCATTAATTTCTTTGGTTGTTCTAAAGCGAGAAAGTTCAACAATACGAACAGGCCAATCTGCAAAACGGTCCTTCCAAGTGGCAACGTGTTGTTCTGCTAGTAAGGTTGTTGGAGCCAAAATAGCAACTTGCTTGCCTCCCATTACGGCAATAAAGCTTGCTCGTAAGGCCACTTCTGTTTTACCAAAACCCACATCGCCACAAACCAAGCGATCCATCGGTGTACCGCTGGTCATGTCAGCAATCACTGCTGTAATAGCATTTGCTTGATCTGGCGTTTCTTCAAAGCCAAAGCTTTCAGCAAAGGCCGCATAGTCATGGTGTGAATATTCAAACGCATGACCCTTGCGGATCGCGCGAGCTGCATAAAGACCCAGTAACTCTGCCGCAGTATCTCGAATCTGTTGTGCAGCCTTACGCTTGGCTTTATCCCACTGACCAGAACCCAGTTGATGCAGTGGTGCAGAGTCGGGGTCAGAGCCCGCATATCGTGTCACCATTTGCAGTTGCTGTACTGGGACATAGAGTGTCGCCTCACGGGCATAGACCAGGTGCAGGAACTCTTCAAATATCGGAGCTTGTTTTGGTGGCGCTAAATTAAGCAGTACCAATCCTTGGTAACGACCGATGCCATGTTCGGCATGCACGACAGGATCACCAATTTTGAGTTCAGACAGATCCTTGAAGAGCATGTCAGGATCAGCGCTCTCACTCTCTTTACCCTTACGGCGTTGTCTCGCAGTAGAGGTAAATAACTCCGCCTCAGTGATGACTAGTAAGTTTTCTGATGGCCAAGAAAAGCCATTAAAAAGTGAGGCAGTGACTAAACCAAACAGGGCTTCACTCTTAACGAAGTCGGCAATACTTTCAAAACCTTCTGGCTTTAGAGGGAAGAGCGGTTTGCCGTCCACACCAGAGACAGCATTGCTTTCGTCAAACAATTGACGAATGGATTCTTTTCGACCGGCGCTATCACTACAAACTAGGACGCGTATGTTTTTTTGGGCAACGACTTTGCGCAACCGGTGAATGGGATCGGCATCACGTCGATGAACTGCAATATCAGGAACCGGTGAAAACTGCGGTGCTTCGCTTATTTCTCGATTAAGTACTAAGCGTGCATTGGGTTTAAGTTGAATGAAAAATTCATCTGCGTCTAAAAATAATTCCTTGGGCGGCATGATTGGCCGATCAAGATCATGTTTTAAGAATTCATATCTCTGCAGCGTATCTTTCCAAAAACCTTGAATTGATTCTTCAACATTTCCGATGCTCAAGAGCCAAACTGGATCGCCTGAACG
>CAIOIX010000321.1 GCA_903858445.1 uncultured beta proteobacterium | reverse complement strand
TTGAGCAGATGCATTACCCTGGTCCGCTGCTAAGCGGTACCATTTGACCGCTTCTTTGAAATCCTTTGCCACCCCATCGCCGTTGGAATACATCCGCCCTAGACTGTCTTGAGCTCGTGCATTACCGGACTTTGCTAGTAATCGATATTCTGAAAGCGCAGCAGAGTAGTTTTTCGCATCATAGTTTTTGTTAGCAGACTCAAGATCTGCGTGTGCATTTAATGTGAATAACAGCAAAAGGGTTGGAAGATATTTTTTCATAATTAACATCGTGCAATAAGGGGTTAGTTGACCAATAAAATATATTTTGATTACTTTTTATTAACCGCTGCAATAACGGCTACTTTGATTAACTTGTAAGTAAAAATTGCTACCTCGGGAATTGCCTCTGCAATAGATTGACCCACAGCACCGAATCTGAACAAGCCACCAATTGCCGCGCCAGCGCCACCGACCCAACCAGTGTCATAGATCTCGCCTTGATTTGATGATCGGCTTACGACTACTTTCTTGGGTTTATTTAGAGGTGATTCTTTAGGACTGGATATATCAAGAACGGAGGCTACTTTCGTATGTCCATAGTCAGCGTCAATTTCGGTGTCATTAGCTGTTTCTACACTTGATGGATTGTTTTGCTCTTTTGAGGTTTGGGCTAGCGCAAATCCATTAGCGATCGAAAGAGGGGTTATTACTAAAAATGCTTGAGTAATATTTCGAGGCCGAACGAACCCACCAAGAACAATGCCATATCGACCAAACCGCTCAGATGTAAGAGTTGCTATGCCTCTGGATGCAAAATTAAATGACCGCAGGAAACTAGCCAGTTCATTTTGAACAAAACAGATTTGCGACTGAACGTTAAATGCGCTCGTCGTTAAAGTAGAGGGTAAAGAAGTTACTGCGCTCACGATATATTGCTCTAAATAGCTCTTTCAATACTTTCCCGATTAAATGACTCGTAACGTAAATAGCTATAAACCATTTCCATACAAGCCACACCCTCACCTCACAACTAGTAAGGTGACTAAATCAAATAAAAGCATCGAAGAGAGGTACGTAGACCACAACTACCGAGCTAACTGCCATACAGGGCATAAATAACCATAACAATATGATGGTTATATTTTGTTTATCGACATAAAAATCATAATCTTTATAGCGCTTGCAAAAAATAAATAGTGAATTGAATCAATGCATTAACTTATTTTTTCGTAACGTTACTTTTCCTGTGATGTAATTTCATAGATTAGCGTTTTTGCTAACATCCCCAAATTGGGGGTGGATTGCATCCAGCAAATCCATCTCGTAATCCGAGTTACGAGAATGGCCGGGAGCCGGCTGCAGGGAAAGCGCCCCAGCGCTTGACTATGAAAAGCGTCAAGCAAAATCCGCAGGATTGAGCCGCGACCTTTTTACAGCTGGGCAGCATGCCCAACGCCAAGCTTACAAAGCGAGGCAAACCCCTTTCACCAGATTGCCTGCCTCATCCCGCACTTTGCAAAAGCAAGGTGCGGGATGAGGCAGGCAAGCGTCAAGCATGCTGATTTGGCTCGATCCCTATCGAGACGAATAGGTATGCGGGGGTAAGGGGTTTGCCTCGCTTTGCGAGAGCGTTGGCCACGAACTCACTATATATAGTGAGGCTGGAGCACCAAAAGACACTTTACTTTGGTGCGTGAAGGGCAAAATCGTTGGCAAATAGATGGAAAGCCAAGGCGTCTTCCATATAAACAGGAGGGTGCAGGTCACCCTAGGGACCCTGGCAGAGAAAACGAGCCAGCCCTTAGTGATTTGACGGGGATGCGCAATGAGAGGCTTTTTCTCATGGAGTGTTGGTTCAATGAGTGAGCAGATTGAGTGGGGAATTGAGTCATGCTTTTTACTCAATCTCTTTTCAATCAAAAACACATTGAATGCAGTGGAAGCCGGGGAATGCTGAAAGGTTAGCCTACCTCAAACGCTAAAGCAGACCTTTTACAGATGATCTAAGCGCCTTCAAGAAGCTAGTTACCGATTTATTCGCCTACTCTACCGCCTTTTTCCGAATCTTTTGAGGCCCCTCAAAAGATTGCCGAAGCTCCAAGAAACGTCTTTTCTCCATTTCAACCAGCTCTAGCAACTTTTCAACCCTCAAATTCCCCTTAGTGACAATCTGATCCTCCAAATCGGAGAGGAATTTAACTGTTCGGTTTGTTTTGTTTGCTAAGGATTTTTGATAGCTTTGCGCATGCATAATTTTCTTGGCAATTCGAAAATAGCTCTCACGCATCCTGTCATTCTCCCTTTTTAAAAACTCTGTATTTTCCAGATAATCTCGATCCACATCCTGTCTATAAAAAGGATCTAAACGGTATCTAAGTGAGGCTGCCATTGTGGCCATGCTGATTTTATTAAGAAATCTCAATGCGATCACAGTCATCGACAAAATACCGCCAACCAATACAGTAAAAAATAAAAAGGTTAACGCATAGACCTTACCGTCAATAGCAAACCCGCTACCCTCCAACTTTTTTGCTGCGAGCACCTCTTCGTTGCTGACGTAGCAAGGAGTAAATTTAAATCCGGTCAAATGCAAGCGATCGCAGGCGAGCACCATAGAAAAATGCTTACCATTGCTAAGGTGCTGCATTCGAACTTGAGCGTCAAAGCTGGCATCAAGCCTTTTTTGCAAGGTTTGATTTTCAAGTTTTAATAAGCTGTTCATCTCTTCTGAGTAACTAAGTTGAGATTCCAACTTCTTTTGCTGCGAAGGGGCGTTAATAATATTTTTGAGTTCATCAAAACCACCGTTTGAATCAAACATTACTAGCCCGGAAATGATAAAAAATAACTGAAATAGAAATTTCATGATCACCCCCCTTCTATTGCGGGGAAGAAAATTCTGCTGGCAATTGAAGTGGGCACTTCAAAATGACGAATGGTCTTCACCCACTTTCCACCCGAATTGATATGCCATTGGCCAATTTTTGATCCAGACTGAAGCGCCTTTTGATAAGGCACGCGAATGCTTTCTCGAACGTAAATTAAAGCATAAGTGAAATGATGTTCGCCATCCTTCTCGGCTTGAAGCGCCTTCACTATGCCCGAGCACATCTCATCAAAGCGCCGCCCGTTCTTTGGAGTGAGTTCGATTTCAATGCCAATTCGTTGATTTCCCTTGATCCCAATGACATCAAACCGCTTGGAGGTGGCGTTATTAGCGCCCCACATTCTTTCAGTCTCGAAATCGTCAATCACCCCCTTTTTTAACAAAGAGGAAACTGCAATTTGAGATTCAAGCGTGTGGCTGACTAAATTGAAATTGATACGGCCAGTTTCAAGTTCAGGATAAACAATTGCCACGCCCATAGCGACGAGAAACTCATGCGCAGCACGCGTCAGGACAACAATTTTTCTAACGGCGCCATGAGCTTCTGTATACGCTGCGCGCTCAAGAATGATTTCGCGTAAGAATCCAGCATTGGTTAATTTGCGAGCCACTGACTGGTTCTGATTACCTAAGTGATCGGAAATCGTAGCGATAGATGCAACACCAAATTTGCATACTAGTATTAATGCCTTGAGTCGATTCTCCTCACCTTTTTGCCGCAAATTTACACCAGTGATAGTGCTTCTTGCTTTTGCGATCCGATCTGTCCCATTTGGCGTCGGCAAAGGCACGCGACTATCATCGCGAAAAACCTTACCGGACAGAGAATGGGTGAAGTTTGCTCTGAAGGATCTTAATGAACATCCGCAGATATTTGACTCTGTAATGCAAAAAACATCGCAAAAATGATCCGATTCCTTCATCGAATCAATCGGGCGGTGAATCAATCGAGAGTTTTGCTGCTGCGCGTTATTTAACGCTTCAGTATTAAATGCTGACATGGTCATGCTCCAAAAAAATTACGAGCTACAGCCAAAGCTCTCAATTTTTGTAAGCACTCCCAGGTAAGTGTTTTTTCAGGCTGTAATTAAATGTATCACATATTATCTAATTTTTCAATTAATAATGCACTATTAATCGTAATTATGGATAACTAAATTAATCCTTAAAAAGACTATTTTATAAATTCGATTCGTCATCATTCAATGTACAAATAACTTCACCGAAATTAGAGGAGTACGACTGTAATCAAACCCATCTTCTGCCCGGTGGTTTGAAGTTTTTTAAAGCATCAAGCAAAACCTGCCTCACTAAAATTAACTCTTGCCACCACCCGGTCTGATGGGTTTTGAGTTAAGGTCAGAAAGGGAATGGATGCGGGGTTAGAGCCATCAAGCTCTACCCCATACGTTCTGATATGTTATTTCCTAAGGGAATGGATGATTTCGGAATGGATGATTTCAATCGAAAAAATTATCTTTTCGCGATTTTTTCCAGAAGACTTTTTTAATATTGTGATGAATGTCCTTCTCAAAGATTCTTGAATACTTCTCTTTCATTGGGCTAGTGATGCTTACCGTCAGAATATGACCCTCTTTCACCAAGGCTTTAAATGCATCAATAACCTTAGCTTTATTTCCACCAACGGTACCGCAGATGGCCTCTTGCGTTGGAAGCGTTGCGTCCAAACCTGCAGCACTCAATGTTTCCCAGCCTTCCAATAGATCCAAAATATCGCCACGCAGGTCACTTTCACGCTGCAATGCTGTGGCATCTTTTGCATTTTTCTTGCTTGCCTGTTTTTGGTCTTTCGTTACCGCCTCAAGCTGCGACACATAAGTAACGGGGTAAGTAATTTCATCGCCAAATGGATCCGTTGCAGAAATTATTTCAAAATCACTGACCAGTTTTATAGCATCCGCAGAAGAGTGAAAGCGCTTTTTTAAACCCCCAATCTCCAGATAGCGATGTTGGGTATTGCTATCAGTCGTGATGTATACAACTTGGTGCGCATCTCCTTCGAAGGCCCCAGATCCACGTGCAGACAAGGAGCTACTACCACCATATTTGAGTGCCTTTGCAGTATGGCCAGCAAGCAGTACGGGAATTTGTCTTTTGACAAAAAATTCCGACTTCAGTTTTGCCATCATATCCCCCACGGCCTGAGAGTCATTTTCATTGAGCAAATCTAGATTTGCATTGGTCGTGTCAAATATCACCAATGGCTTTGCAGAGTAGTATTTATCGCCACGAACATTGGAATAGGTGAAGCTACACTCATCAATGCATTTGGTGCAGCTTTCAATCGTATCTACCGACATCCGTGTAGCATTCACCAGAATTATCTTAGATCTGACCGTCTCATAGTCGAATTTAACAACCCCCGCCGCAATCATTGCGGCAATGATTTCCTCAATCTGCGTAGAGTGCTCTGTGAAAATAACCACCATACGCTTGATGGATGGCTCAAAATCATCGCAAATGAAACCAGCAATTCTCATAGCAAGCGCCACTAGGGCTGTTGTCTTTCCTGCGCTAGGAGCGGCGGCCAATATCACCAGGCCTGCAGCAATCAAGAAGTCCAAGATGAATGGAGTAGCCTCGATATCCTTTTTAGGCTTCACTAAATCTAAGAAAAATGATCCATTTTTTTCTTTAGCTCCATTTTCCAAGCATTTTGAAGGTGCGAGGCTACCGGCCTTTACCTCCGCACCATCGTTTTTCACCTTTGGCGACATTAGATCGCGCTTCGTAGAAACTTTCTGATGCTCTTTTTTTTCTCCATTTGGTTTGCGCTCAATCTTCTCTTGCGCTGTGAAACAAATCCGCAACCATCCATAAACTGCGTTTAGCTGCGCGCCAAGCGTTCTTAGAGCTGTTTTGACCCATCCACTCAGAAGGGTCGGTTTTTTATTTATGTACTTCATTTTTCATGCCTTTTTTAAATTTGCACGAAAGGCCAAGACTTTGGTAATATCTGATTGTCCGCACGACACCAGCTTTACCAAAACCCAGCCAATCGCGCTGGGTTTTGTCTTATTGGTTTGCTACTTTTTGCTCTAGTCTTCTAGCCCCCTCAATCGATTTACGCTTGAGAATTCCCAGCACCACTTGCGAAATATTCGCAGCGACCTTATCTTTCGCTCTCCCTTTTCCCAAAATGAGAGCGCCTGCTTCGGCCAGCTCAATCGCGTTGCGTCTCTTAAACCATTCCCAGCTGCTACGCGTTTCAAAAAATACGCAACCCTCATCCGAGAGCCACGCCGATACAGGCTGAATGCCATTTAGTGCTACTGAATGATCCATTTGATTTCCTCATTAAAAAACTCGCTGCCAAGCGAACTGAGTCCATTAAACCGGAGTCATTCAAGGACGTATAGTGTCTCCACGATGGTCATAAAAAATATTTTCTCAAAAGCACCAGACAAAAAAAATGCCCTAAAGGGCAGTAATAAATATTATTAAGATTGGTCTGTTTATTCACTTCTTTGGCCTACCAGGGCGCTTTTTAATATTCATTGATTTTCTAATTCTCCTCACAACAAGCACCGTAACTCCAGCTTTTTTTGCAATCTCTTCATCAGTCGGAAAAGCTTCGCCCTGGTCTGGAATTAGACTGGCAATAAAACCATTGCGATCCTTGTCGATATTCTTATAGCGAGGGTTCTGATGCATTGAAAGGTGCGCAACTTGATGCCCAAGCTCGAGTATCTCGAGCATCTGCTTCCATGCGATTGAATACAAATCATCCCAAGATATCTCATCCGGCCCTTTTTGATACCATTCTATTAGCGGTCCTTCGTGTTCTGGATCATCTGCCCACGGATTCAAATTTATCAATTCGAGTTCTTCAGGCGTCAAATCCTCAATCACATCTTTTTTTGATTTCATCCAAATACCTTTTCTACAAGATCCTTTTTGCCCACAATATTCAAATGCATGTAGCGCCTAGAGGCTGCCAAGCTGCGATGACCCATAATTGACATGATGTTTGCCTGCGAGATGCCGGCCTTCGCCATCGCCGATCCGCATGAATGTCTGAGTAAATGAAAGTTGTATCCAGCAAAACCTGCCTCAGTCGTAATCTTATCCCAGAGTTTGCGCCAATGAAATGCCTCGCCCTTCCCGTTGACAAACACTAGGCCTTGTTTGCTAGGCAACTTCTCGAGCTCAGCTCTAGCATTAGAAGATAGTGGTGCCAAGATTGGATCCCCATTTTTGGTGCGAGCCACAGTTACTACGCCAGCTAAAAGATCAACTTGACTCCAATCAAGCGCCTTTAAATTACCTGATCGAAGACCTGTACAAAAAGCCACTTCAATAAGTGCTGTCATGCGGCACCAATGAATATCAAGCAATCGCGCCACTTTCACTAGGTTGGCTACCTGTGTGCTGTCAAAATATCGGGTGTCTGGATCGTCTTGCTCAGGCAGATCCGCTCCCCGAGTTGGAGGCGACCAATTCCTAGAGACTAGCTTTTGTTTTTTGGCATATTTAAAGCAGCCTGCTAGCTCAGAAAGGTATCTGGCTATGGTTGCGGCTGACAGAGGCTTTGAGAGGGTCACAGAGCCCTTATTCCGAATGGGCTGAAGCTTACCCCTGCTAGTTAGCGCAACCAGGGCATTATCAACCATATCAGCAGTAATCAGATCGATTGGGATGGAACCAAATTGATTACTCCAAAAAAGGAGTCGATTTTGGACTTCACCAATGCGCAAATTCTCAGATCCATCTTTAAGAATCGACTTTTTAGCGATATACCCATCGCACAAAACATCAAAATTCACTGTCATTTTGACTCCTAAAACACTCATTCGATCAACGCCTTTTTAGGGGCAACTTAATCGCTTGGCAGCGAGTATTTATGAAGCTAAAACAATGACTTACATCTTCGTTGGTAGGCTCGATTGGACTCGAACCAACGACCCCCACCATGTCAAGGTTTCGCGCCACCAAAATACACGCTCTTACGCGTCGCTAAGACACTATTGTATAGGATAGCGTGTTGTTGTAATGTGCATTTGCCTCAGCAGAACTGGCAAATTCCCTAAAATGACGCATAAATTATTCGCACTATTTAGCAAATAAATAAAACCCCAGCAACTCTCGTTACCGGGGTTTTCTATCAACATTGGGCAAATTTTAATAATTGCCCTCCTATGGGATGCCATCCGACAGCCCTTTTGATCGGGGTTTCCTGGCCCCGATATTGCACTATTAAGGATATGTATAAATAAAAAATAAAGGCCCATCAAAACCACCGGGCATTACTCCTCAAGCAGACTTTTTACATCCTAAAAATATCTTAACCATTCCAATGAAGTAGATAAAGATCATCAACTAGGGCCCACTCTCAACACTAACATCTCAAATATTGTATAGAGCTGAGTTCAAGGGCATAAATATATAACGCAACCTGGCAGGTCAACAAGAAACCAAAAACAAAAACAAAAGTTTAATTGGCGAACTTAAATTATCCCAATAAAATCAAAACTTACTTTCTTGATTTTTCTTTTTAGCCTCATTGGCAGTTTGACTCTCACGCTTAAAGCTGGTCCATAAGCTGTTACTTAAATAATTTACGTTCATTTCAAAAGATAAATGATCGGCACTTATCTCAACAGTAGAATCGCCTTTGACGTACTTAGCCGACCCATAACCCATAAAAGAATCGATCTTATTGGAAACTAGCTTATATTTTTTTGCTAGGCTGGCATTCATCTCATTTACCTTTTTAGGCAATGTCATTAAAACCCCTTGCAAGATGTCCTTATCATCAAAAATAAAAGTGATCGAAGAAAGCCCATCAATGCCAAGACCATCCCCGCTAGAACTTAGCATAACGCCATGCGTATAAGCGTTTATGCCCGCGCTTCTTAAGGATGTAAGCTCGCCGACTTTTTGCTTTACACCACCTACATTTGCATAACCAATCTCAACGCCAAGAGGCGCTAAATTAAGGGCTGGATTGCGACTCACAAGCGGTTCAGCAAAAGAAAATCCAGATGCGCACAGGATAAAGGCACTTAGAAAACTGATAACTAATTTCTTGTACATTGCAAATCTCCGTTTAAAATTATCTAATTGAGTAGCTTGTGCATTCGTTAAATTTGGAAAAGTCATCGTTTAAATACTAGACTTAGCTTCGCCATCTGATTTGGCCTTTAGCCTTAGTACGATACTTTGA
>CAIOIX010000320.1 GCA_903858445.1 uncultured beta proteobacterium | reverse complement strand
TTCTCATTAAAACCATCACACCCTTACTTGATGGGGCAGTTTTTGGCAGCAAAGCTCTCCTCTTGTATATGGGATGATGCAAAGCCTTCAGTTTCTCAAATGCTGGACTTAGTTGCCAACAACCAAGCTGCATCCATTCCATTTGCATTGCTTCAAACTCCGGCCTCGCTTGAGATACAAAAACGTTGTGCGCAGATCTTTGTAGCCGATCGTTTTCCCACAATTAACCCAAAAACCATTACTCTCCCAAAAAAGAGTCCCGGTGAAAAGATCCGTATTGGCTACTTTTCTTCTGACTTCAAAGATCATCCAGTTGGGATTCTGATGGAGAACTTAATTCGACTTCATGATCACAGTCGTTTTGAGGTCTATGGATTTTTTCTGAATCAGAAAAGTGGAGATGCAGTTGAAGGTCGATTGATAGATTCGTTTGATGAAACATTTAACTTGTTTGGATTAAATGACCCAGCAGCACAAGATTTAGTAGTTGATCAAAAAATCGATATCGCCATTGATCTGAATGGTCATACCGCTGGGGCAAGAACAGGCCTATTTTCCAAAAAGATTGCCCCAATTCAGGTGAGCTACCTGGGTTATGCCGGTACTTCAGGCGCAGATTTCTATAACTGTTTGATAGCAGATCAGGTGGCAATCCCCCTAGAGCATCACCTGCATTACACCGAGAAGATTGCTTATCTGCCACATTCTTTTTTCCCAGTGGACACCAGTATTGCACCTGAGCAATTTGGCGATCTGCCGACACGTGCTAGCCAAGGCTTGCCTGACACAGGTTTTATCTTTGCTTGTTTTAATAATTCCTACAAAATTAATCCCCCGATTTTTAGTGTCTGGATGGATTTATTAAAGCAAGTTCCCGGTAGTGTCTTGTGGCTCTCTAAAGCCTCATCCAAGGCGATCGAGAATCTCCAAAAGGAGGCGCAGGCGCGTGGAGCAGATCCGTCTAGATTGGTCTTTGCTACTCGGGTACCAGCGAGAGTTGACCACTTGAGCCGTTTACGTTTGGCTGACTTATTTTTAGATACCCCTAACTACAACGCCCATGCAACTGCTGCGGATTCCCTCTGGGCAGGTGTTCCGGTTCTTACGATCTTGGGCCGCACGTTTGCAGGCAGGGTTGCAGCAAGTCAATTGAGTGCCCTAGGATTGCCAGAGCTGATTGTGCATTCTGATGAGGAATATACGGCTAAAGCGCTTGAATTGGCCCTACACCCAGAACAATTAAAAGAACTTAAAGAGCGCTTAGAAAACAATCGTTATCAAACGCCTTTATTTAACACCAAGCAATACATTAAGGACTTGGAAGGCTTGTATGAAAGCCTTTTGCAAAAGCGCGCTAGCTAGCCGACTGATTTTCTAGACTCCACACACAGTCCTTCTTACTGGCTTTAGCAATGTCGGCCAAAATCTTTTCATGAATTTTGCAATCCTCATCACTTGCTTTTAAAAGCTTGAGATTACTTGGCAAGGCTTTGGTGTGTCCCATGGCGTCTGTATTAACAGTGTAGTCCACCAAATCAATCGTGAGGTCTTCTTGACCTCTAGTCATAGAGAGATAGACTTCGGCTAGTAGTTGCGCATCCAATAAAGCGCCGTGCAAAGTCCTATGCTTATTGCTAATTGCAAAACGATCACATAGTGCATCTAAAGAATTGCGTTTACCTGGGAACATCTGGCGCGCATCTAGTAATGTGTCGGTGATTTTTGCAGCAAGACCTCTAAAGGGAGGGCGCTTGAGCAAAGTAAACTCATTATCTAGGAAGCCTAAGTCAAAGGCTGCGTTATGAATCACAATTTCTGCACCATCAACAAATTCAATTAACTCTTCAATAATACTTGCGAAGATCGGTTTATCAGAAAGGAACTCACGTGATAAACCGTGAACGGCAAAAGCACCAGCATCAATATCGCGTTCTGGATTGATGTAGTAATGAAAAGTTCTGTCAGTAAGGCGACGCCCTACCATCTCTACGCAACCGATTTCAATAATCCGGTCACCAGTAGCTGGATTTAATCCAGTAGTTTCCGTATCCAGGATAACGATACGGTTAGAGCGATAGTGTAAATTGCTGCTCATGTTTTAGATTAAGCGCCTTATGAAATAGGGATTCTTGATGAAAGTATTAGTTTAATCTGTTTTTACTGGTGTAAATTGGAAGGTAGATACTATCCCACCTAGAATAACTGTAAACATATGACCTTTACCATTCAATCATACATTGCTCAAGATGGAGAGAGATTCAGCCTATTGCTTGATCGAGACAAAAATTCATTGCCATGTTTTTACGCGACAGCATTTATATCTCGACATATTCGCTCCAGATCAACCCATGAGACTCAAAAGGCGTATTTAAACTCCATTAGAAAGCTTTTGGAGTGGGCAAAAATTAGAAATATTGATATTGAGAGCCGAATACTTTCCCAAAAATTCATCTCAGTCGATGAGCTTGATGATTTAGCCAATAATTTGAGGCTTAAGGTTGGTAGCAGAACAGGTGAGGTAGTCAGCCAAATTAAATTTAACACCCACATATCCTATGTAACAAAATATATAAACTGGCTTGTCTATGAGCTCTTAGTAAATCCCGATAATAAAAGTGTAGATAATTTTATTACGCGACTACACAATGTTTTGTCATCTCAGGTATCCAAAAAGACTGGATCCAAAACAGCTCGAGCCCAACAAATCCTGGGAAAACGCTTAACGACTCCAATGGAGGAGAGATTGAGGTCATTATTTGATGACCCGTTTCAAATTTTGCTTAGAGAAACTGATAAGGGTTCAAGGCTGCGAAATGTTGTCATGCTGCGAATTCTTTACGAGACCGGCATGCGCCGTGGTGAGCTTCTTGCTCTCAAGCTAAAGAATTACAACGAGGGAACTGCTGGAGATCACCCAAGTCTTGTAATTGAGCGAAATCACCACGATGAATTCGATACGCGCACCAATCAACCTGTTGCAAAAACGAATGGAAGATTATTGCTTATTTCCTCGGAGTTAGATGAGCTTATTAAGCAGTATTTATACGATTATCGAGGTGAGTTGCAGTTTGTAGGGTTTGATGATGAAAGTTTCATTTTTGTAAACCATAGAACAGGCCCCAAACAAGGTCAGCCACTCACAATTTCATCGTTTGATTCTGCCATGGATGATTTAAGGAGAAAATTTACAGAGCTTGCTGGTCTTCATCCACATCTATTGCGCCATCACTGGAATTGGCGATTTTCTCAAATTCCTCGGGCTGAAGGCTATACGGATGCAAGCGATATGCTCGATCGATGCTACTTAATGGGTTGGGCTCACAACTCAGAATCAGCCAAAATATATAACCTCAAGTTCATCATGGAAGAAGCAAATAAAAAAGGTTTGTTGATGAATGCAGATACTGCTAGGGTTAATAAATCTTGATAATTTATGACTTACAAATTCATTAAATATGCAACATAAACCCAAGTTAGTGTTGACTTTTTGATACATATTTGCTAGGATAAAAACGTATTGATGAATGTGTAATCTTTATTGCAATTCATCCTATAGGACCTTCGGAAATTAAGTTTGAAAGTGAGTGGTAATGTCTACTGCCAAGAAGTACCCAGCGATCCATCCCTCTGAAAATATAAGTGGATATTTCAAAGAGGCTGCAAATAAAGAGATTCATTGGAAGGGTGATACCCTTTTTGATGGGGATCGTTTCTCATTCAATTTTTCGGCTGGTTTATCTGGATTACCCCATGAATTGAGATGCAGATTCAAAGACTTGTTCATTGAATTTATTGATCTTAATCAGTACTCAAAAATGTCCTATTGGACTATGGCGGGAAGTCTAAGTGCGTCCCTGCGTAAATCAAAACCTAGTTTGCTGGATGTCGCATGGGTTTCCAAAGCCATGGAGGCAAAAAGATTTTCTGTCAGCGCAAGTATTGTTTTGAAATTATTAAAATTTATTCAACCTAGATGCCCTGATTTACTTGATTCGGTCGTATTAAATATACTCAGCCATACAAGAGGCAGTCTTTATTCGCGAAAAAACGTTCTATCCGATGACCCTGAGAAGAGTAAATATACGAATAGCGAGTTTGATTTAATTGTTAGGAGCATTTGGGATAATTTTGACAAAGGACTTAGTGGTACGCAGGCCACATTACTTAGATTATTCGCTTGTCACTACTTTAGACGTCCAGTTCAATTCTCTCAGCTTAAGATTGAAGATATTCGCCTTAATAACGATGATGATTTTTCTGGAATTAGAGCGCCCAGGATATTTTTTCCTGGAGCAAAAGATAAGGGTTCGGTATCCTCATTTCGCAGTACAAAATTTGAATTATTTCCATTACCAGACCATTTCGTTGAATTAATTCGTCTGCAAATAACTGAAATTAAGGCAATGTTTGAGACATTCTTTAATATCAAGATTGCAGATGGGAATTTATATAAACTTCCGCTATTTTGTTCAAATGACCAAATTAAGCATGCGGTGAGATCCCTTAAAGATCGTTATAAGTTAGACCCCCTGGGTCACTTAGAACATCAGTCATTTCATTTGCCGCCAAACCTTGTTGGAACCATTATTGCTTGGAGAAGCAATTCTGACATGACTGCCAGAATTGGGAGAGCAGCAATGCCGCCACCAATTAGCCATAGAACTAATGTTGAAATTGTCATTAATGCTACTCGGCATCGACATACTGGAATTTTTCGACTTGCAAGAAGAGGTGTGTCAAAGGCGCATCTAACATATGTCATGGGGCATAAGGATCCGAGATCTCTAGATGCTTACTACAAAGATCCAGCTGAAGAGGCACGTATATTAGATGAGGCCATGAGGGATGTTCTGGTGGAGGTGCAAATGGCATTTACTGGGAAATTACTTGGTCCCAATGAAAAATTAAATGTAATCAAAAACAATCCAGATAGCATATTGGAGCATTCCTCGGGATTTAAATTGCATCCAGTTGGAAGTTGTGGAAAGCATAGTTTCTGCAGCACACAAACCATTCCCATCCCATGCTACCGATGTAATAATTTTCAGCCTTTCGTAGATGCTAATCATCAGGAAGTATTGGATGCATTGCTAATACGACAAAAACAGGAAAATGAAGTTATTCATCTGAGTAGTTCAAAAAACTTGCTCAATCCCGTGGATTTGTCTTCAGATATCGCTTGTGTTTTAAGTGTCATAGCTCAATGCAAGGAATACATTCAATCCGAAAGAGGGGGCAAAGATTGTGAAAATTATTAATTTTGTTCCAAGAAAAGATCTTTCTAGGCTTGAAAATCTAAATGGGTTCATTGAGCTCTGCAAGAGCCAGCTAAATCTATGGGGAGGCAATCCGGGTTGGGATTGGGACAATATCTCCTGGCCAATTTATAAAAATATTAGAAGCATACGTTTTACTAACTGGGAGCATCGAGGAATCCACATTCATGCAATATCAACGCCAAATATATCGCTAAGTCAGCCTATATTAGATCTAGCAAAGTCATATATACGGTATAGACATACTTTGGCTCCCCATAAAAATGCTGCAAAGGAGGTTGTTGCGTTCAGAGTGATTGAAGCGGCCTTAATAGCCGATGGGCTCGGAAGTGATATCACTAAATTTAACGAAAAACATTTGAACGCTTGTTTTGATTTGCTACGCTGCTATAAGGCCCCAGGTGCTTTGGCATCATATTTGCTAGATATATTAAAAAGATTGGCAACTCTTTCAATAATTACATCAAAAGCTCAATTTTGGGTTCATCCATTTGTCGGAAGAAGTTCAGACAGCTCGGTAAACGGCCCCAAAGCTTCTTCGGAGACAAAATCCAAAAAGCTTCCGGATCAGAATGCCTTGCTTGCTTTGGCAGAAATTTTCTCCAAGGGTTATGTAGACGGCGCTCTCGATGATATTGACATTATGGTGACTAGCATTGTTGCCTTATTACTCTCTGTGCCGATGAGGGTTGCTGAAGTTTTGAGGTTAACGACTAATTGCCTCAAAACCGATCTAGATAAAAATGGGCAGACTCAATACTATTTGAATTATTGGGTTCCTAAAATTAATGCTTATGACAAGAAAGCCATACCCGCCACTATGGCTCCAATTGCTATAGAAGCGATCAAGAGGCTTTTGAAAATTACACATAAAGCGCGGGAGTTAGCAAAATACTACGAAGCCAACCCAACCTCATTTTATCGCCATGATTTATGTCCGAAGATAGGGGACCATGACGCAATTACTAGAGATCAAATTGCCGATGCCGTGGGGCATAAATATAATGATTCTGTGATGCATTTAATTGAAATTCATCTAGGCACTAAATCCATGGAGGGTTTAACTTTAGCCAAGCTTTGGAATGAAGTTGTTATTCCGGAGCATAAAAAGATAAACCCACATTTTCCATATCAAGAGAGTGTGGAGAGTTCCTTATCTAAACCCCCAAAAATGTCTGACTGTCTATTATGTTTTAGCAATTTTCAATTTCACCCCAGAAATATCACTAGCCCAATATTGGTTTGCGGATTTACGCCAGCCCAATTTACTTTAAGATTGAGTTCACGTGACCGCGTTGATAGAAAGAATCCGCGAACCATGTGTATTTTTAATAAGCATGGATATAAGGCTGTTCGCTTGAAATCTCACAGTCTCCGGCACTTTCTCAATCACCTTGCATATCACGCGGGGATTAAAGTTGAGCTTATTGCCGAGTGGAGTTCTCGGGCGTCCGTTAATCAAACATTTGTATACGTTGACGATGCGAAATATCTCGAAACCAAGACAAGGGCTCGCAATATAGAACCCGCACCACAAGTAAGAGAATACTTGCCTCCAATTGAAGAATCACTTGCAGAGTCCCTGCGAGACCCTCATCAAAGAACGGTTTATGGATTATGTCTGCGAAGCTGGAAGGCGGGCCCATGTAACAAAACTTTTGATTGTCTAAATTGCTCTGAGCTTCTAATGTGTAAAGGGGATAAGATAGCTTTGGGAATGGTAAAAAAAGAACATGAGAATCTTAAAGCTACCTTTGATAATGCTAAAAAAGCACTCGAAAATGGCGAAAGATCTGCTACCCGATGGATGAAGCTAACAGAACCATATCTTGAAAAGCTATCTCAATTAGAGAATATTTTGACTAATCCAGACATTCCCGATGGGAGCCCGATACAGGCAACAGACTGTAATGATTTCAGTCTTGAGCAGTCAATTGTTCGCAAAAAAATTACTGACGCAGGCTTGCAGTTGATGGATGCATCTTCATTAAAGCTTAAATTAAGCCCTCAAGTTATTGATGAGTTATATCAACTTAAGTTTGAAGAACAGGAGAAAAAAAATGGCTAAGGCAATTACGTCTACGGAGTTGCGCAAAATTGCAATCGAAATTGCCAGTTGGCCTTTAAATGTGTCCTTTAGTTGGGATGAAATTTGCAGTAAATCTGAAAAGATACTGGGCTATACGCCAACTAGACAGGCGCTATCTAATAAGGCTATCGTTAAAAATGCATACAAGGATAAAAGTAAGGAATTAAAAGCCCTAGCCTCGAAGGTTAATGGATTGAAGTCTGAAACGAAGCTTAGCTCTGCATTGCGAAATGAAAGACTCCTCGCTGAAAATAAGGCTTTGCTTGCTCAGCTTACCGAGCAGGCCGAACTAATGAATAGGATGATTTTTAATGCCACTCGATTGGGGTTGAAGAAGGATCAGATACTGTCACCCCTTCCGAAGCTTTATAAATAGAAATGTTGTTATGGTCTATTTGACAATTTGCCATTCATATCGTCCCAGCCTACCTCACGATTGGTAAGAATCGTTTCCAACGTTGCTGGATCTGGGGCAATATTTGTATTCCGTCGAACCGTCTCGAGAGAAATTTCAAAATATAGGTACCGGAGGTAATTAAATAGATCCTCCTCGGAAAAGGTAATCTTTTTCTCTTTGCCTCCTTTTTTCTCGTGAATGAGATGGAAAATGATGGCTAGTGGGGCACTCACATAGCTATGATCCCCATTTTCAAGAACCATCTTTAAGTCTCTTTCCAGTAGCTTTATCCATTGGTCGGGTAGGTTGCATGGCAAGGCAGCACCAATTCCTCGACTTAAAACTTCCTTGCTAAGCCTCTCCACGCTGCTTTTTTCCACAACCTAACTCCTTACGCAAAATTGGCTATAAATTTACCCCAATTTAGTAGAATTGTCACTCATAGAGCGTGGTCTTATAGTAACCATAGTCATAGCATCCGCAGATGGCTAAAAAAACTAATACTAGTAAAAAAGACCCTCGTTTATTGTTTGGTGCAAGACTGGCAGGATTGCGTAAAGAGCTTGGTTTATCCCAGGAGCAGCTAGCGCTTGAAAGCGGTCTCGCTAGAAGTTATTTGGGTGGCGTTGAGAGGGGGCAGCGCAATATTGCGCTTCTTAATATATTCAAATTGGCAGAGGCGCTTAGGGTTGAGGCTTCAGAACTCTTTATGTTTGATTGAATCCCGATGTGCGGTCTTATTGGTGAAAGCTGATCGGAAAATCAAGGTTTTAGCTTGCTTGGTGAGTATTATTAAGATAATGGTTGGAATTTTAATAATTATCAAAAGTGCCTTTATTTAAGCAGAGAGTAACTCATGAGCGAACAGAACCTTTCCTCCCTAATTTGGTCTGTAGCAGACCTTTTGAGGGGTGATTACAAGCAGTCCGACTACGGCAAGGTAATCATGCCGTTTACTGTCTTGCGTCGCTTAGATTGCATCCTTGAGCCAACCAAGGCTCAGGTGATTGCTGAGTACGAAAAACGCACCAAAGAGGGTGTAGATCCAACTCCGTTCCTAAATAGGATTTCAAAGCAATCCTTTTACAACAGCTCACCCTTGGATATAAACAAGGTCCTGGCTGATCCAGCCCATATCAAGTCAAATCTACTTAATTACATTAACGGCTTCTCAAGTAACGTAAATGACATTTTTGAGCGCTATGAGTTTGACAAGCAAATCGAAAAGCTCGATGAGGCTGGCCTGTTATTTATGGTGACCAAGAAGTTCGCCGAAGTTGACCTACATCCTAATGTGGTCAGCAATACGGGGATGGGAACCCTCTTTGAGGAATTAATTCGCAAATTTGCTGAGCTTTCAAACGAAACAGCAGGGGAGCACTTCACCCCGCGCGAAGTTATTCGCCTCATGGTAGATTTATTGCTCCATGCTGATAGCGAAGCCTTGTCCAAGCCAGGTGTGATTAGAACCATATATGATCCCACCGCAGGTACAGGCGGCATGTTATCCATTGCTGAGGAATATCTAACTGGCCCTAATGGATTAAACCCAGATGCAACATTGATCGTTCATGGTCAAGAGCTAAATCCAGAATCATTCGCTATTTGTAAAGGCGATATGCTCATTAAGGGGCAAGACATCTCAAATATAAAATTTGGGAATACTCTATCTAATGATGGGCACGATGGTGCTAAGTTTGATTATGGAATTGCTAATCCGCCATTTGGCGTAGATTGGAAAAAAGCTGAGAAAGAAGTAAAGCAAGAACATGAGCGCCTGGGATTTGCAGGGCGGTTTGGTCCAGGGCTTCCGCGGATATCGGATGGCAGCCTTTTATTTCTGCTTCATTTGATTTCGAAGATGCGGGAGCCTGAAAAGGGCGGAGGAAGAGTTGCGATTGTCTTAAATGGTTCTCCGTTGTTTACCGGTGGAGCGGGTTCCGGAGAATCAGAAATTCGTAAATGGATTATTGAGCAAGACTTGCTTGAGGCAGTAATAGCTTTACCAACTGATATGTTTTACAACACAGGTATAGCTACATATATCTGCATCTTGTCAAATCATAAGTCGGACGAAAGAAAAAACAAAATCCAACTAATAAACGGGATTGATTTCTACACTAGATTAAGAAAAAACCTTGGTTCCAAAAAGAAGGAATTGGGAGATGAGGATATAACTAAGATTAGTGAGTTTTATTTCAATTTTAAAAATAGCGATTATTCAAAAATTTTTGATGCTGTCGATTTTGGGTATTCAAGCATTACAGTAGAAAGACCACTTCGTGATGAAGCTGGTAATGTGATAGTTGCAGAAAAAGGCAAACAAAAAGGGAAGCCGCAAGCTGATAGTAGCTTGAGGGATGTAGAAAATATCCCGCTAAAAGAGAACATTGAAGAATATTTTCAAAGAGAGATATTGCCCCATGTTCCAGACGCCTGGATTGATTTAAGTAAAACGAAAGTTGGCTTTGAAATCCCATTTACTCGTTATTTCTATGAATTCCAAGAGCCTCGGAAGCTATCTGAAATCGATGAGGATTTAAAAAAGGTTCTCTCAGACATTCAGTCAATGTTGAATGAGGCTTAATAAATGATTCCTACCAAAAGATGGCTATGACTTTATTTCCAACTATGCCATTAAAGAGATTTGTTGATAAAACAAATGCTGGCGAAGTCATTGATAAAAACTACTGGGGAAGTGGTTCCGAGATGCTCTATACGTGCGCATTAAATCCCTTGGAATCAAATTATGAAAAATTTCCATCATGGAAAAGAACCACTAGTAACGACTTGTTGCTTACGCGAAATGGAACACCATACGTTCATAAGCCTATAACAGGAAGTATTTACTCTAACGTTGTCCAAAGAATAGTACTTAATGATGAAATAGACCGAAATTTTGCGGAATATGCTATCCAGGATGCTGCAAACAAAATGCATGGATACGGCGTTTCTATTCAGAGCTTGAATTACCAGATGTGGAAAGAGTTGCCTATATATTCACCACCTATTGGCGTTCAGATTGCTATAGCAAAATATCTAGATAATGAAACAGGGAAAATTAAGCGTCTAATTGAGAGGCAGCAAGATTTAATCCGGTTGCTAGATGAGAGGCGTAAAGCTGCGATAGTGCAGGCTGTTACCAAAGGTTTGAATCCATCCGTAAAAATGCAGGCAACCGGTTTGGATTGGATATCAGAAATTCCAGCTCACTGGAAAATATTGCCAGTCAAAAGAATTTTTAAACTAATTACCGAAGCGGCACCAGAAAATAATAATGAGGAACTTTTATCTCTATTTACTGGAATTGGCGTAAAGCCAAGAAGGGAGATGGAAGAGAGGGGCAATAAAGCTTCCTCGACTGATGGGTACTGGATAGTTAAAAAAGGCGATATTGTTGTTAATAAATTATTGGCGTGGATGGGCGCAATTGGAGTTTCAAATTACGACGGAGTAACAAGTCCGGCCTACGATATCCTCAGAAAACATATTGACTTAAATAGTAATTATTTTGATTATCTATTTCGCTCTGGCTTGTGTTTAACTGAATTCAAAAAATACTCTAGGGGAATCATGGAAATGAGGCTCCGTCTATATTTTGAGGAATTAGGTCAACTTAAGATGCCTTTTCCACCACTGGACGAGCAAAATAGAATCTGTGAATATCTCGATTCGAGCTTATCTAAATATGACAAATTGGTTGAAAAATCTAAAGTCTCAATCAAATTATTGGAAGAGCGCTATGCAAGCCTCATATCGGCAGCCGTAACCGGAAAAATTGACATAAGAGAAGTAGCTTAATAAGAAAGAAAATAAATGGCTATACACAATGAAATCGAATTCGAAAATGACTTATGTGACTATCTAAAGTCACACGGTTGGCTATATTCGAAAGACGACACGGGATATGACGTAGAGCGAGCAATATTTCCAGAGGATTTACTGGGGTGGATTCAAGATACTCAACCTGAAGCCTGGGCTCGTTTAAAGAGTTTTCATAACGGGAAGAGTGAGGCCGTTGCCCTTGACCGTTTGGTAAAGGTTATGGAAACCGAAAGCTCGTTGCATGCCTTACGCAGAGGCTTTAAGGCTACTGGCGCTGGTTCTGGCGGCTTTGAGTTGATTCAATTTGCACCAGCACATAGCTTTAACCCAGAAACAAAGGCGAAATACGACAAGATTCGTCTACGCGTGATGCGTCAGGTTCATTACTCTGCACATAATCGCAATTCAATTGATTTAGTTCTCTTTGTAAACGGTATTCCAGTTGCAACCTTAGAGCTTAAGACGGATTTCACGCAGGGCATTGATGATGCGAAGAATCAATATCGCACAGACAGAAATCCAAAAGACCCAGTAACCAAGCAAGTTGAGCCATTACTGCAATTTAAGCGCGGCGCTTTAGTGCACTTTGCAGTATCTACATCTGAGGTGTGGATGACAACAAAGCTTGCTGGTATGGATACTTTCTTTTTACCCTTTAATAAAGGGTTTAATGGCGGCAAAGGTAACCCACCCAATGCGGCTGGTTATCAAACAGCATATCTTTGGGAGCAAGTGCT
The DNA here is from genome assembly GCA_903858445.1 of uncultured beta proteobacterium. Lineage (GTDB taxonomy): Bacteria > Pseudomonadota > Gammaproteobacteria > Burkholderiales > Burkholderiaceae > Polynucleobacter. Next base: position 4,384 of record CAIOIX010000320.1, on the reverse strand, counting down.
TCAAAAAGACCAATTCTTAAAGATTCTTGAGAGCTTCATTCAGTTAGAGCGTAAAGAGGTAATCGAAAAGAATGGCGAAAAGAAAATCAAAGAAACAATGATTTTCCCAAGGTATCATCAGTTAGATGCCGTGACTAAGTTAGTTGAGGCAGTAAAAGAAGAAGGTGCTGGAAAGAACTACTTATTCCAGCACTCAGCAGGTTCCGGTAAGTCCAATACCATTGGTTGGAGTGCTCATAAGCTAGCTACCATCCATGATGCCAAAGACAACAAGATATTTGATACGGTCATCGTGATTACTGACCGAACGATTCTTGATGAGCAGCTACAAGATACTATTAATCAGTTTTCGCAAACTCCAGGCTTGGTAGTTTCGATTGATTCTGAGAATGGCTCAAAATCAGGTCAATTAGTTGAAGCCTTGCGAAGTGGGGCGATGATAGTCGTGGTGACTTTACAGACCTTTCCATTCATTCTCAAAGAGATTCGCGAAACAGCTGACCTTTCCAAAAGAAATTTTGCTGTTATTGCTGATGAGGCGCATTCATCTCAGACTGGAGCATCAGCAGGCAAGCTGCGTAAAGCATTGAGTTCCGAGCAAGCGGAAGTAGATGACGATGAAACTTACGAAGATTACCTTGAGCGCGAAACAGCAAGCCGCGCGCTTCCCCCAAACGTAAGCTTCTTAGCATTTACGGCAACTCCAAAAGCTAAAACCCTTGAGTTATTTGGTAGAAAGGATGCCAACGGAATGCCAAGGCCATTCCACCAGTACACAATGAAGCAAGCGATTGAGGAAGGCTTCATTTTGGATGTATTGCAGAACTACACACCATATAAAGTTGCGTACAAACTTGCCCATAACGGGAAGGATTGGGATGACAAAGAGGTTGATAAGTCTGACGCTGCTAAAACTATTGCCCGTTGGGTAAGGCTGCATCCGCACAATATCTCCCAGAAGGTAGCAATCATTGTTGAGCACTTTAGAGCTAATGTGGCTTGGCGCTTAAATGGTGAAGCTAAAGCGATGGTTGTGACTGATTCCAGACAAGCCGCAGTTCGCTACAAAATTGAGATGGATAAGTACATTGCATCTCAAGGGTACGCGAAAGAGCTTGCTACTTTAGTGGCGTTCTCTGGGGATGTAGAGGACCTTGAGTATGGTGGCGAAAAGTTCACCGAAGGCAATATGAATAAGCAACAAAAGGGCATGGGAATTCGCGAGGCTTTTTCTACCGATGAATTTAAAGTTCTGATTGTTGCCAATAAATTTCAAACTGGCTTTGACCAGCCGCTATTAATGGCAATGTATGTTGATAAGCGCATTGATGGGATTACAGCCGTTCAGACCCTATCAAGGCTCAATAGAACAACATTCGGTAAAGATATTACTTACGTGCTTGATTTTGTAAATGACACCGAAACCATTCGCTTGGCATTTGAGCCCTATTATGAAAGTACTGAGCTGCTTGCTACAACGGACCCCAATAAGGTCTATGACTTGGAAACTAAGTTAGGCAAGCAAGGCATCTACTCCGAACAAGATGTTAAAAACTTTGTTGAGGCTTATAGAAAACCAAAAGCAAGGCAGCAAGATATTCAGGCAGCATTGTCTTCTCCGGTGTCGCGTTTTAATGGTCTATTTAATGCTGCAGAAGATAAGGATGACAAGGAAGAGCTTGATAGGTTGGCGCTCTTTGAGAAAGACTTGGGAACATTTTGTCGTTTTTATGATTTCCTATCTCAAATTGTTAACTATGCCGATACGGATTTAGAGGCTAAGTATCTATTCTTTAGGCATTTAGCTCCGCTAATCAAACCAGAGAATCGTCGCCTACCAATCGACCTTGCTGGCCTTGAGATGACCCATTACAAGTTAGAGGCCGGTAAGGTCCAATCGATTAAATTAAGCGGCGGAGAACAACTTAAAGGCGGTGGTGACGCTGGTAGCGGGGCCTATAGAGACCCCGAAGTAGTCAAGCTAGAGGAATTGCTTGGAAAGCTCAATGATTTATTCCCGGAAATCACAGACACCGATAGGATTAATTTATTTAACAATGCCAAGAGCAAGATGCTGGATAACGAAGAGCTCCGTAAGCAAGCAATGGCAAATAGTCAGGACCAGTTCAGTCAATCTCCGAAGTTTGAGGAAGAGATGCTTGATAACTTAATTTCAAGTATGGATAGCCATAGGGCTATGACGACGAAATTGCTAAATGATGACAGGCTAAGAGCGCGATTTAAGGATTTGCTTGCTAAAAGTGTATTTGATGAGATTAATCAATCAGCTTCATGACTTTGTAATTGAGGCTAAAACTTTTAATTTTTTGCCCGGCTCTTTCTTTTTATGCAACCCATGCATCTCCAGGAATTTATGGTTTTCCCATTGCTTCGAGAAATAATTTTTTTGCCCTCGCTAACTAGAGAGGGTATCTGACATCTGGGACATGTCTTGGGCTGCTCTAATTTTTCAATCATATTTTGAGTGTAGCAAAGACATTCCTATTGTCCTGCAGTAGGCAATGGTCTGTTAACAATTCTCGGTTCCATTTCCTTTAATAGGACCTCTAGTGCCGCAATCTTCTTTTCTTCAATTTTTTTATCGTTGAAAAGCCAGCCCAATGCAAGTTTATCCCTATCACCGCTTGAGGCTTTGTATTCGCCGATTGAGGCAACCTTTCTCTGTGTGTCACCCGGTTTTGGTTCTGCAAACTCTGCTGGTGCATAAAGCATTGTTGCTGTTGGTGAATCCTTTTCAACAGCTAAAACTCCGACCTCAATTAAGCCACCTTCTTGTGCCCACATTGAAGTCCTGCTGTAGCACTTAGCGTCATATTTCTGAACTAGGTAGCGCAAAAAGTCATCTTCCAATTCTCTGCCGGCAGGGCTATCCATATCGGCATATTCATTGAGCCAGGAAGTCATCAGTAAATATTGATGGTTATTCTGGTCCACCCAAGAAAAGAGCTTAGCAATGCCATTTTTGAGTAAAAAATCACGGTAATAATTGCCCATTTCAAAGAGCAGGGCGCTAGTAACTTTATTCATCTTAATCTTCCTGAAATCTTTCTCTAGACCAAACTACACGACCCTGAAGCTTGCCGGTAACGAGCTTAGTCTTGCGATGGCTCATTTCTGTCTTTGCAGCCTCTTCAAAGGCTTTCTCAATTGCAGCCTCCTGCGCCTTCTCGCCTTCTAACTCCGAGGCGGGTATGACATCACGTTCTGCAATCATTTGCTTGAGCGTTTTCATTCCCTTAACCTTGCCAGAGTAGAAAAGCTCGTTCATCACCAACCCTTCATTACTGGTGCTTGAGGAGCTTGACGCGGAGTATTAATGGTAGTGTTTGGTGCAGATGGTGCTGGAGTTGCTGTATTGGTGCCCACATACGACCCATTTGGTGAATAGTAGTTTGTTTGGCCGTTATCAATTTGAGATGAGCCCACACTTTGACCGCTTGGGGTGTAAGTAGTTGTTACGCCAGAAGGGGCTGTTTGCGTATATCCCTTGTATTGCCCATTGGCATCATAGATAGCTTGGGCAAAAACTAGCGCAGGAACTAAAAGGATCGCCGTTAAAATTTCATTTTTCATGGATTTGCTTATTTAGTTAGTATGACCGGCAAGAATTGCCTTTGTATTGGTAGGTCGTAACAATCTTGTTGACGATAGTAAACGTGACCAAACAGGTATTGGTATATCCAATTGCTTGGGTGCCGCCCGTTGTTCGGGTGTACGCTTTGCCTGCTATGTAGGTCGTTGAAACATTTGGCGGGGTTCCTGGTATCACTCCCGACTCTGTTTGGCTGTAAGTTAAATAGCGGATACCTTCATTTTCATACATTGAAGTCGGTATGCCTTCGCCAGCCACTAATTGGGTTTCTGTTTTGCCAACATAAATATTGAGTTTCTTTTCAAAATTCTCAGTCGTGGCGCAGCCAATCAAAATTGTGCAAAACAAAAGCAAATTGGTGAAGAGTAGCTTTCTCATAAATCCTCCATTGACTCAATGTTACTTTAGGGGGGTCTATCGTTAATTTTGAAAGTCATTTCTAAACCCTAATATGTAAACGAAAATTAAAAAAAGAGCCCTAAAAAGGGCTCTTGTTTACATTTTTTTTGAAAAACTACCTTAGAAAACACTTAACTATATGTTTTTTATGGGTTTTTAAATTATTACATTGGTGGTAGGTGTATAGAATTGCACGACTTGACGCATTAGGTGCCTTCAAGTACTGAAGCGGGAATATCCATTGGACCTGTTCCTGCGTACTTATCAAGGTAAAGATAAATCACGGGGGTGATGATCAGCGTTACAAACTGCGAGAAGATCAAACCTCCAGCTACGCTAATGCCAAGCGGTTGACGTAACTCAGCACCAGCA
>CAIOIX010000319.1 GCA_903858445.1 uncultured beta proteobacterium | reverse complement strand
CGATAAGCGCCTGCCACGGCTGACTACCCCCAACGCCCGCTTCTAGGACTACCACTGCCCTTGCTGCCGGCTTTAATCCAGCGCAAAGTGATCTTCCCTTACACACAAGGAGAACGTCATGGAAATGAGTATTGCAACCCAGCATAAAGAACCCTGGAACAAAGGCAAACTGACAGGCCAGAAAGCGCCACTCAAGCTAAAAGATATTTGGGCTATTCGAGTCAGACTTCAACTAAGTGATAACAAGCGGGATTTGGCCCTATTTAACTTGGCCATCAACAGTAAGTTACGAGCCTGTGATTTGGTCAAGCTTAAAGTGAGAGACATCTGCACTGGGGACCGCGTTTCATCTAGAGCCACCATCTTGCAGCAAAAGACCCATCGGCCAGTTCAGTTTGAGATAACTGAGCCGACTAGAGCTGCAGTTGAACAGTGGATGCGATTTGATACTTTGTACTCGGAAGATTATTTGTTTCCTAGTCGCATTATTGAATCACCTCATTTATCAACTAGGCAGTACGCAAGGATTGTTCATGGCTGGGTGAGCTCTATTGGTTTGGAATCAGCTAACTATGGAACGCATACGATGCGCCGCACTAAAGTTTCTTTAATCTATCGGAGAACCAAAAACCTTAGAGCTATTCAATTACTACTGGGCCATACCAAGCTAGAAAGTACGGTTCGTTACTTAGGCATTGAGGTGGATGATGCTTTGGAGATGGCAGAGCAAACTGAGGTTTGAGTGCAGGAGTGGACTGCGGTCAGAAACCATAGTCCGCTCCTAACTCATATGCCGTCGATCAATTCATCGTTCAATGGTAGGCAGAAATCGACCCATAGCGGACGAGTCTACTTCGCTAATTCTATTTAAAGATAAACAATCCACTTTTTCTTGCTTCACACTATAAGTCTTCCCTTCTACATTAGATCTATTGTTAAAAAGGAAGAGCAATGAAACGAATCAATTTACATAAAGTAGTGGTAATCCTCTTTTTAGGAATTGGGCTGATCTCCAGCAGCTTTGCAGAGACAACAATCTTGAATGTCTCTTATGACCCGACCAGGGAGCTCTATCAGGACTACAACAAACAATTCATTACCAACTGGAAGAAAATTTCTGGCGAAGATCTTGCTATAAAACAGTCGCATGGAGGCTCAGGAAAGCAAGCGCGCGCAGTTCTTGATGGGTTAGACGCTGATGTTGTCACCTTGGCACTAGCCTATGACATCGACGTTCTGGCAGATAAAGGACTTGTATCGAAAGATTGGCAAAAGAAGTTTAAAGACAATTCATCTCCCTATACCTCGACCATTGTGTTCTTGGTACGAAAAGGCAATCCAAAAGGCATTAAAGACTGGAATGACTTAATCAAACCAGGCGTTGAAGTCATTACCCCTAACCCAAAAACTTCGGGCGGGGCACGCTGGAACTACCTTGCGGCCTGGGCTTACGCATTAAAGCAACCTGGTGGTAACGATGTCAAAGCTAAAGAGTTTGTCAAAAAACTATTTGCAAACGTAAAGGTACTCGATTCTGGAGCCCGAGGATCAACCACTACTTTCTCTGAACGGGGCATTGGCGATGTATTGATTGCCTGGGAAAATGAGGCTTACTTGGCTGTTAAAGAATTGGGTCCAGATAAGTTTGAGATTGTTACCCCTTCAATATCCATTCTTGCTGAACCACCAGTCGCTGTTGTAGATAAGGTGGTGGATAAAAGAGGCACTCGCAAAGTAGCTACCGCCTATCTAGAACAGTTGTACACCCCAGCCGGTCAAGAGATTGCCGCTCAAAATTATTATCGCCCTCGTGATCCTAAGGTAGCTGCTAAGTATGCAAACCAATTTGCTAAAGTGAAATTGGTGACGATTGATCAAGTCTTTGGTGGCTGGCAAAAAGCCCAGAAGACACACTTTAATGATGGTGGCGTATTTGACGAGATCATTGTTAAATAAGCTTTAAAGATTAAACCGATACATTAACCCTGACAGCCCAGACAATAGGCTCCAGGGCTTTTCTTCTTCTCCAATATCCTTATATTCATTTTGCGTATAAGTTAATGATCTTTTCTTGTTTCCCTTTTTTAAGGGTCGACCCTAGACTCTATAGATGTCTAGCGCAAAGAAAAATAGCATCTTCCCTGGTTTTGGCTTATCGCTTGGTTACACCATCGTTTATCTATCCATCATCGTTTTAATTCCACTGTCTGCGGTGGTATTGAAGACGACTAGCCTCACCTTTCCAGCCTTTATTGACGCTGTGACTGCTCCAAGAGTAATGGCTTCTTATCGACTGAGCTTCGGCATGGCCCTTCTTGCAGGCCTTATTAATGCCATCTTTGGCCTGTTGCTCGCATGGGCTTTAGTTCGATATACCTTTGTCGGCAAAAACCTAGTCGATGCTTTGGTGGATCTCCCCTTTGCTTTACCTACTGCCGTAACTGGTATTGCGCTTGCAGCGCTTTATTCTAAAAATGGTTGGATTGGGCAATACCTTGAGCCCTTGGGCATCAAAATTGCTTTCACACCATGGGGTGTTCTAGTGGCTCTGATTTTTATAGGACTACCCTTTGTAGTAAGAACTGTCCAACCCATCCTTGAAGAGATTGAGATTGAGCTTGAAGAAGCCGCTGCAAGTTTAGGAGCAAGCCGTTGGCAAACATTCAGGAGGGTCGTTTTGCCGATTTTGTTACCAGCGCTATTAACCGGCTTTGCCCTTGCCTTTGCCCGCGCAGTTGGCGAATACGGCTCTGTGATTTTTATTGCCGGAAATATACCCATGGTTTCCGAAATCACACCTCTAATTATTATTACCAAGCTAGAACAGTATGACTATGCTGGTGCTACAGCGATTGCTTCAGTAATGCTGCTCATCTCATTACTCCTTCTGTTGGCTATTCACGGCCTTCAGGCGTGGACTGCGCAGAAAACTGGGAGAGTTCGT
>CAIOIX010000318.1 GCA_903858445.1 uncultured beta proteobacterium | reverse complement strand
TGCGAAATACCTAATCAAGCGCTATTCCTTTTATCTTGGTGGTGACCAGCCACATGTCACTTGGACTGAGCGCTTTCGCTCCAGTTGTGGTGCATTTGTGGGATTGATGTTAGTGCTTACTATTGCTAAGTACCTTGGAGAATCAAGCGGAATCGATGAATGGCTTATGGCATCTTTGGGCGCTAGTGCGCTTTTGGTTTTTGCTTTACCAGGTAGTCCGATGGCTCAGCCTTGGGCAGTGATTGCTGGAAATACCCTGTCGGCCTTGATAGGTATTACAGCTGCTAATCTCATTAGTGAGCCATTATTAGCAATGCCGATAGCTGCGGCATTGTCTATTCTGGGAATGTTTGTCTTGCGTTGCCTGCACCCGCCTGCAGCAGCTGTTGCATTAATTGCAGTACTAGGACATGTGTTGCACTATCGCTATGCGCTATTTCCAGTAATGATCGATTCAGTTTTGCTGGTTCTAGCGGGGGCTATTTATAGCAATATGACCGGCAAAAAGTATCCCAATCACCCTGCAAGATAGTATTAATGCATGAAATGAGGTCTTTTTAAGTTTAAAGTAGCTTAAAAAGACCTAAAAGTTAATAAAAGTAGTTGATCACTTCATTTTGGTTGCTGCAATCGAGACGATACAGTCTTTAATGCTGTAATTTTGGTATTTACCGGTGTTTTCTTTGCGCAGTGACTGGGCGCATTCTGAAACAGAATTGCGGACATTGATTTTTGGGGTATGGGCTGATGCCATGCTGACTCCTTAGTATTAAATTTTTTAAATAAAAGCGTTTATTTTTCGCTTTAGACCATTCTAATAAATTTTGAGTTGAGTAGAAGGCTATAAAATTCATAGCTAACGATAAAAAGAATAAGCAAGGCTATTTATTAAATCCATGACCACAGTTTTACCAGTCATCCTTTGCGGCGGATCCGGAACGCGTCTTTGGCCTTTATCCCGCTCTGGCTTTCCAAAGCAGTTTTTGGTGCTATCAGGCGATGGCTCTCAAAAAAGCCTTTTTCAACAGGCCATTGAGCGTATCCAGACAATTGCCACCCCTCAAATTGAGCTGGGCAAGACGGTCATCGTCACGAACGAAGAGCACCGCTTTTTAGCACTTGATCAGTTGCGTGAATTAAAGAATGTTCAGGCAAGCCTATTGTTAGAGCCTTCTGGCAGAAACACAGCTCCAGCCTTAACCCTTGCAGCGCTTTATGCTCAAGAGTTTGGTGATCCGATCTTGGTGGTAACGCCGGCAGATCAAACCGTCAAAGAGGGCGCCGTATTTACCAAGGCCTTGCAAGAGGCTGTAGAAATAGCCAAAGAGGGTGCCATTGCTATCTTGGGTATAACCCCAAGTGCCCCTGAAACTGGTTATGGCTACATTAAAACAGGCGGCCAATCGACGGTAGAGCGTTTTGTTGAAAAGCCAGATGTCCAAACCGCCAAACAATATTTAGAAGAAGGGGGCTACTTTTGGAATGGCGGCATGTTCGTGCTGAAAGCCAGTGTATGGCTAGCCGCTCTAAAAGAATTTCGTCCTGATATTTTGGCTGCCACCGAAAAATCTTATCAAGCTAAAACCCAAGATGATGCAGGTGATGCGCTATTTTTGCGTCCGGATAAAGAAAGCTTTAATGCCATTCCCAGCGAATCAATTGACTACGCTGTGATTGAAAAATGCCCTGGTAGTCGCTACGGCATCAAAATGGTAGAGCTTGATGCTGGCTGGAGTGACTTAGGCGCTTGGGATGCGGTATGGCAAGTGGGTAAACAAGATTTAGCAGGTAATGTCACTAGCGGCGATACCTTGATTAGCAATTCTAAGAATTCATTAGTGCATGCCAGCAGTCGTTTGGTGAGCGCAGTAGGCGTTGAAAATCTTATCATTGTTGAAACTGCTGACGCGGTCTTGGTGGCCGATCGAGATAATAGCCAAGACGTGAAACACATTGTTCATCAGCTTGAGCAACAAAACCGCGAAGAAAAAAACCTGCATCGTAAGGTCGTCCGTCCTTGGGGTTGGTACGACAGCGTGGATGAAGGCGAGCGTTTTAAAGTGAAGCGGATACAAGTAAAGCCGGGTGCTAGCCTCTCATTGCAAATGCATCATCATCGCGCAGAACATTGGATTGTGGTTCAGGGCATTGCTGAAATCACCAATGGTGATCAAGTCATTACGCTTACTGAAAATCAAAGCACCTATATTCCGCAAGGTCAAGTGCATCGTCTTTCTAATCCCGGTGTAGCGCCATTAGAAATCATTGAGGTGCAATCTGGTAGCTATTTAGGTGAAGATGATATTGTGCGTTTTGAAGATACTTATGGCCGTAGTTAATGATTGAAGTAATTTAAAAGCAAAAGAGTCGCATATGAGCAAACAAAAAGTCGCCTTAATTACAGGCATCACTGGTCAAGACGGCTCGTACTTGGCTGAGTTCTTGTTAGAAAAAGGCTATATTGTTCACGGCATTAAACGTCGTGCATCTTCTTTTAATACCGACCGTATTGATCATTTGTATCAAGATCCGCATGTGAACCATCGGGATTTGATTTTGCATTATGGTGATTTAACGGATACTAGTAATCTAGTGCGCATCATTCAAGAGTGCCAGCCTGATGAGATCTATAACCTTGGCGCACAGTCCCATGTAGCAGTTTCTTTTGAATCTCCTGAGTACACGGCAGATGTTGATGCGATGGGCCCCTTACGTATGCTTGAAGCCATTCGTATTCTTGGTTTGGAAAAGAAGACGCGTTTTTACCAAGCGTCGACTTCTGAGCTTTATGGCTTGGTTCAGGAAATTCCACAAAAAGAAACGACCCCTTTCTATCCAAGAAGCCCATACGCAGTTGCCAAGCTCTATGCTTATTGGATTACCGTGAACTATCGCGAAGCCTATGGCATGTATGCCTGTAACGGCATTCTTTTTAACCACGAATCTAAACGTCGTGGCGAAACCTTTGTTACTCGTAAAGTCACTCGTGGCTTAGCAAATATTGCTCAGGGCCTAGAGAAATGTCTTTATATGGGCAATATCGATGCCTTGCGAGATTGGGGTCATGCTAAGGATTACGTACGCATGCAGTGGTTGATGTTGCAGCAAGATACACCAGACGATTTTGTGATTGCCACAGGCGTGCAGTTCACAGTTCGTGAATTTATTATTCGCAGTGCCAAGCAGCTGGGTATCAGCCTCAGGTTTGAGGGTGTCGCAGAGCAGGAGCAGGGCATTGTGTCTGCCATTGAGGGCGATGAAGCCCCGGCGTTAAAAGTGGGTGATGTCATTGTGCAAATCGATCCGCGCTACTACCGCCCTACTGAGGTAGAAACCCTCTTAGGGGATCCCGCTAAAGCTAAAGAAAAGCTTGGCTGGGTACCTGAGATCACGCTCGACCAAATGATTGTTGAGATGGTAGCCAACGACTTAGACCAAGCTAAACAGCATGCATTATTGAGTCAGCATGGGTTTAGTGTTGCAGTTGGAAAAGAAAATTAAACCTAGAGCATGAATATAAACAGTAAAAAATGAATGCTCCAGCCGATTTAAATCAAAAGATATATGTAGCAGGCCATCGCGGCATGGTGGGCTCAGCCATCGTCAGAAATTTAGAGGCGCAAGGATTTACTAATATCCTCACGAGAACTCACGCTGAGCTAGATTTGACCAATCAGGCGGCAGTTCAATCTTTTTTTGAACAAGAAAAGCCAGATCAAGTGTATTTGGCTGCTGCTAAAGTAGGCGGCATTCATGCGAATAATACTTTCCCAGCAGAGTTTATTTATGACAATCTGATGGTTCAGGGCAATGTCATTCATCAAGCATTCGTCAGTGGTGTTAAAAAATTACTTTTCTTGGGTTCTAGTTGCATTTACCCTAAACTTGCGCCACAGCCGATGAGCGAAGATGCCCTTCTCACGGGTAAGTTAGAACCTACTAATGAGCCTTATGCCATTGCTAAAATTGCTGGCATCAAAATGTGTGAGAGTTATAACCGTCAATACGGCCAATCCCATGGGATTGATTACCGCTCAGTGATGCCCACCAATCTCTATGGCCCTGGCGACAACTATCATCCTGAAAATAGTCATGTGATTCCAGCGCTCATTAGGCGCTTTCATGAGGCCAAAATTGCTAACGCACCTGAAGTCGTGATCTGGGGTACGGGAACACCAAGGCGCGAGTTCCTTTACGTTGATGACATGGCTGCAGCCTCTGCATTTGTGATGCAGTTAAGCAAGGAAATTTACGACAGTCAAACTGAACCAATGCAAAGTCACATTAATGTGGGATTTGGCTCAGATGTCACCATTGCTGAGCTGGCAACAGCAGTTGGCACTGCAGTGGGCTATCAAGGAAAAATCAGTTTTGATGCTAGCAAGCCAGATGGCTCACCCCGCAAATGGATGAGTTCAGATCGCTTGAATGCATTGGGTTGGCAGGCTCAGGTTGGGCTAGAGTTGGGCTTGGCTCAGGCATATGCTGCTTATAAGAGCGCTTTGTAATTTCCGCAAGACTTTAAATAGTTACACTGAAGAATCAAGAGTTTGAAAATGACCAAGCAGGCTAATTGCTTTTGCAATGTCATGATCTTCACCCCAGTTTTTTGGGATAAGCACTATACCTTTTGTATTGAGGGCGGCTGCTACAAGACTAAATTGACTATTTGAGCAAATGAGGGCATTGGCTTTTCGCATAATGCAATGTGTTGCGAGGGCGTCAATACTGTCTAAAAAAATACACTCTTTAAATTGAGCGGAAAAACCAGTCTTTAAGGATTGGGAAATGCTGGAATCGGATACCACGACAAGGGTGTCGCATAGGGACGAGAATTTGTTCGCAGTACTTAAAAATTCCCCCTCTGCCATGAGATGGGTAGCAACATTGAGGTAGTCTCCGCGACGGACATGGGCGCAAATATACTTAGTGCCCTCTAGACCAAATTCACCAGCGGGAAAATTGTCTAGCGAGAAATACGTTTGAATTTCCTTATTTTGGAGAGCAGTTAGCCCGAGGTGAAATTTTCTAGGCCCATCAACGATTAAATCTTCTTTGTTGGGATTGACCCCAGTGAATATTTGAAAGTCAGATAGCTCTATCCCAAAAGGCCCAAGTTGCCAGCCCCAATGAGACGGCTGACCTATTTCTCCTTCGGTCGCCAATTTGGCTGGATTATCAAAATAAGCCAGGTCCGCATAAACTTCCTTGCCTGCATCTTTCATTGCAAAATAAATGGCTGCGCTGATAATCTGCGCTCCCATGCCGCCCGTGAAGGCGACGATCACTTTCTTTTCTTTCTGGGGTATGAACGGAAAAAACGAAGTGATGTTAAACATGGGTTAAGAGAGGGGCTGAGCTAGATTTAAAGGAGGGTGTTGATATTGATATTTTGTTCGACAAAAATAAAATTATGAACTTTCAAAGTATCGGTCTTGCTAGAATCAATTTTGAGAATTTCATCTTTACTAATGGCTTTTGGGGGAAGTGTAGCGGTGTAGGCCGCATAACCGTTATCCCAAAAAAAGGAGAAGGTCTCCAGAAAGTGGGGGTTCATTTGAACCCCGTTAGGTTGGTGTTGGGTCGTACAAATTTCAACAACCCAAATCGGCTTAATATTTTGCTGTATTAGTTTTGAGCAGCCTAACAAGGCCGGATATTCTGCCCCTTCAATATCAATTAAGACAAGAATTTTCTTATTTTCTAACCGATCACCAATCACGAGATCGAGGCTAGAAATGGGTATTGAAGCCACTAGGTCGCTACTGCTTTTTGACCAGCCCTTAATAAGAGATGCCCCAGTTCCCTCGCTATACATATTGGCGATGCCTACAGAGCGCCCAGCACCAAGGGGATAGACTTCAATATCATTTTCCCACCCATTGGCCTGAATATTTTTTAGTAGAAATTTAAGGTTCTGAGATTCTGGTTCAAATGCAATGGCTGGAACTTTCTCCTGCATGGATAGGCAGCAGTAATAGCCAATGTTTGCACCGACATTGACAAATACATCGACAGATTGAAGTAGTTTTTTGATTAAGTGGGTTTCTTCGACTTCAAATGAGCCATTAATCATGGACTCATTGCCTGAAAATAAAAACCCCAGCACCGATTTAGAGGCTGGTATTTTATGAAATTTTGTATCGATAAACCTTCGATACTTTTTATTAAAGCTTAGCAGTAGTCGATCAATTTTTTTATCAATAAGGTTCATGGTTTTACTAGGCTAATTTTTTAAGGGTATAGATTCCGCAGCCATATTCAGAGCGGGGGGCTTGGTCAATGGCGATATTTTTATGAAGATCTCCCGCATCATCCACAAAGTCAAATCTTTCTAGACTAAATTTATTAGCGCTCCATCCCAATATTTCTTTTGGATCGAAAACGCGGTGAGCATTAAAGTGAACTCCCTTCTCGCCGACAGGAAAGGAGATATAACGCATGCCACCAGGCTTGAGCATTTTGTGAAGATTGCTAAAACCCTTGATATGCCCTTGAGGATCAATTGGGTCGCCATAGCGACCAAGGCCAAAATGCTCCAATGCGTGCAAGCAACTCAGGGAGTCACATACTTCTATGAGCGAGGAATCCAAGGACATGAGGTTGCCTTGGGTAAAGGTGATCTGTGGGTGGGCGGTAATTTTGAGAGGGCGAATATCAATGATTTCAATGTTCCTAAAGCTGGCCACATGTGAAACGAAGCCCTCAATACTGCTGCCTACATCCATATGCCGGATTGGTTTGGCTTCATGAATAAAGCCGGCTATTAATAAATCTTGATGAAAATAATGACCATTAGCAGTTCCTGCTTGTTTATAAAAGTCATCATAGATGGGGTGATCTAATTTGATTGAGCCCCCTGCATTGATAAAGGCTTTTTTGTCAGCACGGTATTTTAAGCGCTGCTTTATTTTTTTAAAGAGTGACATGTCAGGGAAATGTAAAAGAAGCAGTTGGTTAAAAGGAAAGACTTATTTTAATTGGCAATGGCTTGGATAACCCCAATTAATCAAAATTAATGCGCTCTTGTTCTATAACAAGGGGCATATTGCGCACTTGCGTATGAATAGAGCCAATATATTCCCCGATGACACCAATAAAGAATGTCTGGATTGCACCAAAAAAGAAGATACCGATCAGCATGGGAGCTGTGCCGAGCTGGAAGGAGTTCCAAAAGATCAGCTTAGCAATTAAAAATCCAACCGCCACTAGGGCGCTTAAAAAGGATAGGCCAAATCCACCAATAGTCATAATCCTGAGTGGAATTTTTGAATGATTGGTAATGCCAATCATTGCTAGGTCATATAGTGAGTAAAAATTGTTTTTAGTGACGCCACGTTTTCTGCGGGGTTGCTTAAAGGGTACCTGGGTAATGGGAAAGCCAATCTCACAAAGTAGCCCTCTAAAGTATGGATTTGGATCGTTGATCTTGCGCAGTATTTGTATGACGTCCTTGTCAAAGAGTCCTGCTCCTGTAGCATTCTTGATGAGTGGCACTTCAGAAATTTTGTCGATAAATTGGTAATACAGTTTTCTAATTAAAAACATGAGCGCTGATTCTTCGCTTTCCGGCTTTACCGACATCACAATCTTTGATCCAGCCTCCCAGTGTTTGATGTACTCACGAATAATTTCAGGAGGATCTTGCAGATCGGATGCGATCAATATGCAAGCATCTCCTGAGGATTGCATAATTCCATGGTAAGGAGAGCGAATGTGTCCAAAGTTTCTAGCATTGACAATTAATTTTCTGCGCTTATCGTGAAGTGCAATTGCTTTAATTATTTCGACAGTCCCATCAGTCGAGGAATTGTCAATATAGATATGTTCAAAATCATAAGACAAACTCTGCATCACTTCAGTAATGCGTGTATTGAGTTCAAGAATATTATCTGCCTCGTTAAAGCAGGGTGTAACGATGCTGATGATCTTTTTTTCCGACATAAAACCCTCTGATTTGGGCTGATTTCAGTAGATTACTCTTGCCCATAAAGTGAAAATATCATACTGGTTTAATAGGAATAAAAATAGATTTTTCCGACGATTTCTGGGCCTGGACTATTTATTTCATAGATATTGCTACTGTTGTTCTTTAAAAAAGTTCTCACTGGTTCGCGAATGTCAATCCCACCATTTTTTTGAATCTCATGCTCGGTTTCAATGCCAGTAGCGTCTATCACACACCATCCAGTATTTTTGTCTAGTTTTTTCAAGATTGAGTCACTTGGAAAAAACAACATCGGTCTGACAACCCCGTATTGCAGGCCTTCTTGTGGTGCGGGGTGTTGTAGTAAGAAGTGCAGGGTTGGCAGGTAGTCCAAAATCAGTAAATAACGGTTTTGGCAATGACTCGATTGGTAGGCCGATAGAATTTCTAGCATAGAGATCTGATAGCGTTCCGAAACGCGTAAGCCATCCATAGGTGTAGCTGTCAGCAATACTTTTTTAGCACCAAATAAACGCTCGGGAGAGGGGTGGTTATAAGAAAACGATACGCCGAAAAATACTAATACCCAGCAAATTGAAAATAAGGGCAGTACCCAGTAATATTTTTGATGATCTGCTTTGAGGTAGTCCCAGGTCATGATGCTTAGGCCGGCAGCTGGTCCCGCAAAAAAAACTAAACCAACAATAATTGCAGTATTACTGCCAACGGCTAAAGATGCCGGTAACAGTAGAAATCCAGCAAAACAGATGAGGAATTTTTTTTGCTCCCATGTCAAATTGGAGATCGTCCCCCCAAGACTCTTAATCCATAAACATATTTTTGAGGTGTTCATTGTCAGAATCCCTCTAATGCCGGTTGGCTTAATATTGAATGCAGTGACAAATTCAAAGAAGATAAAGAAAAGTGGGTAATAGATGACACCAGGAATCTTCAGTGGCTCAACGAACGCCCTGATTGGCCATTGGGTTGGCATTAAATAGCTCAACAACGCAGAAATTGCGACCATCGTTGATCCAAGGCAAAGAATGGCTCTCAGGGTCTGAGTGCTTAGCTTTAAATACTTTTTACCTAGCCAAACAGAAGCACTGTAAATCAGCAGCGCCTTTAAGAAGTAAGTGAGAATTAAACCAATGCGGATTAAAAGCTGTCTTAAGCTAGCATCGTGACCAACGGGATGGCTTAGTAGCGCTTCTAGTCCTATGGTAGGTATATACCAACCCCATAACAGTAGGAATCCAACAATGAATGTGGGTAGGAATACATAAGATTTACCCCATGATTTTTCTGCTAATAAAACAATGCATAGGATTGTTAGCAAGACCGCAACTGCAGCAGCAGCATGCATAAACCCAGCGATTGCAAAAAAGAGGCCGCTCAGTAAAAACAATCCATTCTTGCTAAGTCTTAAAGCTGAGCATGCCAAGAAAAATAGTCCACATCCCATCATCCAAAAAGTGATGACGAGTGAGTTGGGTGATTGCACTGAATTTAAGCTTACTAAGATACCTAAGCAGCACGCTACTGGCAGAACGGTGGTCTGAGTCCTTCCTTTATTGAGCCCGCAAAAAAATATCAGAGATGCAACCAACATGAGGGTGTAGTGGAAGTAGCGGAAATGCAGATATTCAACCATCCCTAGGCGCATTAAACTTGCATGTACTAAATAGCTAGGGCTTTGGGGTAACGCATAGTCCCACCCGTATCCATAGGCTGCATTCCATGCCATTTGCAAAAAGAAACCATCATCCGCAAACCAAAAACCACCTTTATTGGGCGCCACAAACAGCACCATGCTTGCATAGGTTAAGAGCACCAACAGCCAAGGCGATATTTTCGAAATAGTCTTTTGATTTAGCAAAATAAGTAAGCTTATAGTGAATTGCGGGCAGAGGGGTTCATGGCCAAGAAAAAGGAGTGCATACTAGCCCATATCTTTCAAGTAATTTGACTCACATGGCTGATGTTTTATCAATTTATCTCCTTACGCACAATCGCCCCCATCAGGCGATTGAGGCTATTCGTTCTATTTTGGCTCAATCTGACCGGCGGTTTAAATTAATTGTTTCTGACAATTCAGATAATAACGAGCTGTCAGCATTATTGGGTAGTTTGATGCCTTCCTTGGAGTATATCCACCGCAATGATGACGGTGCATGCCTTCCCGCATTTCAACACTTTAATCTATGTATCTCCGAAGTAAAAACGCAATACTTTTCATTGCTTCACGATGATGATTTGGTCATACCCAATTATGTGGGGCAGTTTTGGCGCGCTCAGCAATTGTTCCCCAATGCGATAGCATTTGGTTGTAATGCCAAGATTAGGCATTTAAGTGGGCTAGAACAACCTTCTTTTGTCAGTAGCAGACAATATTGCGGACCTATTGCCGCGCAAAATTTAGCATGGCGGTATTTTGGCAAACATCAACTCGGGATTGCACCTTTCCCTTTCTATGTCTATAACAAGCATGCCATCGGCAATATGCACTTTTCAGGACAATTTGGAAAATATGGGGATGTTGCTTGGCTATTGGATTTGGCCAATAAGGGAGACATGGTTTGGATTAATAGCGCAATGGGCGTCTATCAACACCATCAGGGAAACGATAGCAATTTAGAGTCTAGGCGTGATCGCTTAAGATTTTTGGCTTATTTAAAGCAAAATAAATTACCTGAGCATTCTTTGCTCTTGACCTTGTATCGCCGATTTCTGTATAAAAAAATACTCTCTTCAAATGAGATATTGATTGGTTCGAAAAGGTCTGAAGTATTGGGTCGATTTATGACTGCGCCTTTATATCGTATGCGCATCTTCTTGTTTAACCTAAATCCTTTATTTTTTAAGTGCAAAGTGAAAATTGAATTATTCATCATGAAGGCTTTGGGCCGGTCGCATGCGATACGCTAGTATTTTCGCTGCTGGTCATCGGGATAACTCGCTCTTTAGGGAGAATGATCCCAATCACCTATATAACCCCACTTATTTAATGCGGCGCTTAAGATCTGGCTTTAGAAATATCGGGATAGAGATTAATACCCTAGATAGAAATGTTGATCATGATATTGAATTTGAGATGTATGTTGAAGGTCAGGCATTAACCCAGAGAAAAGTGCCTAAATACTTATTGGCCTTGGAAAACCCGCTCATCAACTCTTTAAATACCAGCAAAGAGTACTGCCTTCAATTCGACCATGTTTTTACCTGGAATCCCTACATTGGTGAGTTAGCCAATGCCACGGTCTTGATGGTGCCCAATCAAGTACGCACGCAAGCCATCCCCACTTTTGCGGAGCGTACAATTTTTTCTTGCTTGATTAATGCCAACAAGCGTTTTAAGACGGATGAAGAGAATGATTTGTACGAAGAGCGGCTCCGAGTGATTCGCTGGTATGAGGCACATCACCCATGCGATTTTGAGCTTTACGGTTTGGGCTGGGATAAGCCGAGCCCCGCCTTTACCACAACAGAAAAGCTGATGCGACGCGTAAATCGACTGCGCTCTCAATTATTAGGATATCGCCCATTCCCAAGCTTCGTTGGCCCCATCGCCAATAAAGACACCGTACTTTTAAATGCTAAATTTTCCTTCTGTTATGAAAATGTAAAAGATTTACCTAATTACGTTACCGAGAAAATATTTGATTCCATGATGGCGGGTTGTGTACCTATCTATTGGGGTGCGAACAATGTCACAAACTACATCCCCAAAGAGTGCTTTATTGATCGTCGGGATTTTGACAGTATGGAAGTACTACACGCATTCTTAAAGGGAATTGACGCGTCTCAATATCAGTTATATCAGGACGCCATTGCGCAATTTTTGCAAGGCCCCCAAATGCAATTATTTAATGCCGACCAGTATGTCGATGCTATCGTTCGAAAAATCAGCGCTCAGCTAAAAGTGGCTTAAGCCAGACATTAGCGCTTGCATTTCTGTAAGGATGCCACTTAAGGACGAGTACTGTGGCACATAGCCAAGACTGCCTGCCGCCTTATTCAGTGAGTAGTAGTTGCTCTTGTTGCCAGTTGGGTTCTCATCTATACCTGATTTTGCGATCTCAAACTCCAGATTAAATTGTTCGCTTAGTGCATTGAGTAAGCTGAACTTATCAATAGGTGCTTGGCTATAGCAATCTAAGGCGGTATTGAGTGGCGCTGCATTGAATATCGCCATTAATAAATGACTAAAGTCGCTAGGATGAATATAGTCCCTCACTAAATTCGCCGCATTCGTTTTAAGGATCTCACCATTCTTGATGGCCCTTGCAATATCGGTCATTAAATAGCTAGACGATAGATTTTGACTGCGGCTAAAGTAATTAAACACCCTCACATCTACTATTGATAAATGACTGTGTAAACGATGCTCGCATTCTGCTGCTAGTTTGGCCTTGGAGTACCAGTTTGATGCTAATAGTGCGTTGTCTTGAAGGTTTGCACGAGAGTGGATATCGACAGGAAGCGCAAAGTCTGGACCAAAAATAGAGCCGCTGCTGAGAAAAATATAGCGGCATTGCGGGAAACGCTCCAGATAGTTCATGATCATATTGTCATAGTGCTGCGTGACATGCACAATCTCATCACCAATCTCTTGAATGCGTTGAGGATTGCCGGCCCCAATGAAATTAACGATGGCATCAAAATGGCGAGAATGATTGAACTCATCCAAGGCCAGAGATTGAGGTTGCGTCGGTAAATTGAGGCTAGAGACCCATTGAGAGACAAGCTCGGGGTGGCGGGAGAATAGGCCCAATTCATATTGGGGATATTTGCCCAAGAGATTAATAACGTCTTTTGCGATTTCGCTAGTAGCCCCTAAAATAGCGACGCGCATCATTATTTTTGCGCCAGAAAGCGATCAATTTTTTGAATGATTGCGTTTGAATCTAGGCCATGCTCTTTTAATAAATACTCATATGAACCACAGTGAGTAGAAAAACGGTCCTCCACACCAATTCTTAAAATATGGCTAGGACTGTGCGCGCTACTGATTTCTGCAATAGTTGAGCCAAGACCGCCAAATACAGAGTGCTCTTCCAGGGTGACGATTTGCTGATGTTGTTTGCAAATTTCAATCACTTGATTGCTGTTGATGGGCTTAATGAAGGGTGCGCTCCACACGGAAGCCTTGGGGTATTTAGTATTGGCCAAGGCCAGCGCAGTCGAGCTCAGTGACCCAGTGGCAATGAAGGCCAGTGTTGAATGAGGCGTTTGCTTGATAGCTAGCAAATCACCAGTTTTAGGCGATAGCGGGGCAGCGTGCACTTCATCTCGGTCTGATTTTCCCATCCGGATGTACACAGCAGAATGGGATTGATAAGCCGCCTCCATGCAGGCAGTTAGCTCATGAGCATCAGCGGGGGAGTAAACCGAAAGATTGGGAATAACTCTAGCGCAGGCAATATCTTCAGTCGATTGATGGCTAGTACCTAGGTGGCTGTAGACAAAGCCAGCACCATCGCCAATAAAGATGACGGGCAGATGATCATGAGCCACATCTAGCTTGATTTGCTCAAGTACTCTGATGGGAACAAAAGCGCTCAGTCCATACACAATTGGTTTAAATCCAGCCTTGGCAAGACCTGCTGCCATGCCAACCATATTTTGCTCGGCAATACCTGCGTTGATGTATTGCTGGGGGCATGCCTTGCGGAACTCATCGAACAGGGCATAACCATGATCCCCTGTGAGCAGCAACACTTGAGGATCATTTTTGGCTAGCTTCACTATCGCGTTGGAAAAGGCCGCTCTCATTTGGCATCCTTGTTGAGGGCTGCAATAGCATCTTCAAAGCTAGAGTCATTTAAGCGCGTGTAATGCCAGGCATTATTGTTTTCCATAAAAGGCACTCCTTTGCCTTTGATGGTTTTTGCAATAAGCGCTTTAGGTTGGTGAGGATTTCTTTGCATGAGCGTTTGTATGGCGATATCAAGTGCTGCCTCATCATGACCATCAACAGAGATGGCGTCAAACCCAAAGCTCGCAAACTTTTCTTTAATAGACCCCAAGTTGAGAATCTCATCGGTGAGACCCATTGCCTGAAAGCCATTCTCGTCCACAATCACCATGAAATTATTTAACTGATGATGTGCGGCAAATAAGGCACCCTCCCAAATGGGCCCTTCATTAATTTCTCCATCACCCACAAGGACAAATACTTTTTGATCGGTCTTTTTCAGTTTTGCCGCTAAAGCAAGTCCGACGCCCACTGAGAAGCCGTGACCAAGCGAGCCCGAAGTGACCTCTAAACCGGGAATACGAGAATCAGATAAACCTTTTAGATCACTACCATCAGAAAAATATTGAGTAAAAGCATCTTCTGATAACCAACCCAGTTCACGCATGCAGGCGTACTGCGCCATCACGCCATGCCCCTTACTGAGAACAAGGTAATCACGTAATGCAGAATTGGGCTTGTTATCTGGATATCGTAAGTGGCTACGATACAAAACTGCTAGGATTTCAATAATGGAGAAGGCGCAAGCAATGTGCACTGCAGATCCTGCATACGCCATGTCCAGCACGGTTTTGCGCAAGTCGGGAGCATGAAAGGATTTACTTAGATTGGTCATGGGGTGGTCGGTTAGAAGTTTAGACCTAAGTAGGTTTCAATTTTACTCGCCACAAATTCCAGCATTTCTGGAGTCAGTGCAGGCTGCACGCCAATCCAAAAGGTGTTGTTCATGACATTATCAGTGTTGGTTAATTCTCCGCTAACGCGATACTTAGCATTCACCATATAAGGTTGTCTTGTCAGATTACCGGCAAAAAGCAAGCGTGTGCCAATCTTGTTTTGATCTAAATAGGTAGTCAGATCCAGTCGAGAGACTGGGGAGCCTTCTTTTACGGTAATCGGAAAGCCAAACCAAGAAGGATCTGATCCCTCGGTAATCTCGGGAAGCTGTAAAAATTCCTCACAAGTACTCAGGCGTTCTTTTAAGAACTTGAAGTTATCTTTGCGCGCTTGAATAAACGCTGGTGCTTTTTCTAATTGCGCTAAAGCACAAGCTGCCTGCATGTCGGTAATCTTGAGGTTATAGCCCAAGTGGCTATAGGTGTATTTGTGGTCGTAGCCTTCCGGTAGGTTGCCTAATTTCCAGCAAAACCGTTTACCGCAGGTATTGTCTTTACCTGGAGGGCAGTAGCAATCACGTCCCCAATCTCGAAAGCTTTCAGCAATTTGTTTGAGCTCAGAATTATTGGTAAAGACAGCGCCACCCTCACCCATCGTAATGTGGTGGGCTGGATAGAAACTTAAAGTTCCAATATCACCAAAGGTGCCAACCATCTGACCTTTGTATGTCGTACCCAGTGCATCGCAGCAGTCTTCCACTAGCCAGAGATTGTGCTTTTTACAAAGGGCTGTCACGACATCTAGATTAAATGGGTTACCAAGCGAATGGGCCAGCATGATCGCCTTGGTCTTAGGGCTAATCGCCGCCTCAATAAGTGAGGCATCAATGTTGTGCGTGTATTTATCCACATCGACGAATACTGGAACAGCGCCAAATTGAATGATGGGATTGACTGTTGTCGGAAATCCCGCAGCCACCCCAATGACTTCATCACCTTGCTGGATCGCACGCTCACCCAGCTTGGGTGAGGTTAATGTAGAAAATGCGACTAAGTTGGCAGATGAGCCCGAGTTCACGGTAATAGCGTATTTAACGCCGATGAACGCTGCTAACTTCTTTTCAAACTGTTCATTAAAACGGCCAGTAGTGAGCCAGCCATCTAAGGAGGCATCCACCATATTTTTAAGCTCTTGTGCGCCAATGAGTTTTCCAGATGGCGGCACAACGGTTTGGCCTGGTTCAAATGCTTTTGGAGAAAACTCAATGGCAGCATATTGATCCACTAGGGCGGCAATTTGTTTGCGTAACTTTTCTTGCTCTAATTTTTTAAGGTCAATGGTTTGTGTATTCATCATGATTAGGAAATGTTCGTGTGGATGTATTGATCAATTTGCTTGAGTGTTAGCGCTTGCATATTCTCTTTGGCTAAATACGCTTTATGCCATTGAATAATTTTTTCAATGGCAGTTTCTAAATTCCACTTAGGCTCCCAGCGTAACTGCTTGCTAGCCTTAGAGCAATCCAATTTTAAGAGGCCGGCCTCATGAGGTTGTGAGCTGCTATCTTGCTGCCATTTCGCATCTGGCCCCCACTGTTGGCACAAGGTGCTGATCACTTCTTGAACTGAGCGGTTATCTGTATCCTTGGGTCCAAAGTTCCAAGCAGAGCTAAATTTCTCACCGTCTTGAAATAGGGATTGCGCTAAGATCAGGTAACCAGATAATGGTTCTAAGATATGTTGCCAGGGCCTAGTAGCTAAAGGGTTGCGAATCATTAAGGTATTGCCAGATTCAAAAGCTTTAATAGCGTCTGGAATCAGGCGATCTTCAGACCAGTCTCCACCGCCAATGACGTTACCCGCTCTAGCTGATGCGATCTTATTAATAGAAGCAGAACTGGAAAAATAGGATTGACGATAAGCTGATGTCACTAGTTCAGCGCAACCCTTGCTGTTGCTATAGGGGTCAAAGCCACCCATGGGTTCATTTTCACGATAGCCCCATACCCATTCTTTGTTTTCGTAGCATTTATCCGTGGTGACAACGACAGTGGCTTTCACTGAATCAGTTTTTCTGATGGACTCTAAAACATTCACCGTCCCCATGACATTGGTCATATAAGTTTCAACAGGGTTCGCATAGGAGTAGCGCACCAAGGGTTGGGCCGCCATATGAATCACAATCTCGGGCTTGCAGGCTGCTACTGTGCTCTGCAGGCGATCTAAATCACAAATGTTGGCAATGTGTGATGTGGCTAAAACAGAATCAAGAGACAGCGCTTCAAATAAGCTTGGAGAAGTATTCGGTGTCAGGGCATAGCCAGTGACTTTGGCTCCCATTGAGCTGAGCCATAAAGCGAGCCAGCCGCCT
>CAIOIX010000317.1 GCA_903858445.1 uncultured beta proteobacterium | reverse complement strand
GATGGAGATTTTAGACTACGCTCACTCCACCATTGTATTGAAAGGTTTTGTATTTTTCCGCTCAAAAATGAAACGTGATCGGTAGAAAGTTTACTTACCTCACTACGTCGCAATCCAAGTCTGTAGGATAGGGTAAGAATGATTAAGCATATATTACGAAATTCGAGGGGATGCTCTGCATTTGAGTAAAGAACTTCTCTGGCAAGTTGAAATTCTGGCTCACTAATATAGGCGCTACCAACCCGAGATAACTTTGAATCCATTTTGATGGATGTAAATTGGCTGGCATCTATATAGCCAATCTGAATCAAATAAGTATGAAATGAATTCCAGGCGCGACGTAATTTCTCTTGGTTAGTTTTGTTGTATTGCGATTCTATTTCCAGAGTATTAAATTCTTCAATCCGACTTTCCGCATCTAAATCTTTAAAGTCAGCATAGATATCGTATATTTGAACCATAGGAGGCAGTAATGCCACCGGGTACTCTAGGGTCGATTTATTATTTTCGTTTGCATTTTCTATGATCCATTGCATCCAACTTGCGAGTAAGGTAAACAAAGCTTCGGAACCCAACTCTAGCTCCATTTTTCGGTTTTCGATCAGTGCAAGAGCTGCTACTAATTCAAGCCTGCCTTCTGCATAATCTTTCATAATTGCTAAACAAGACTTGGTCCAGTGATTCTGATCATCCCCCATTTTGACTGGCTTCTCGATGACTGTTGGCTCGATTGACTCTTCGCTAATATTGATTGATTGTCTCGGCTTGCTTTCTTGAGATAGGCTAATTCCATTCAATCGATTTAAGCTTCTAAATCCTAAATCCTTGGTGTCAAAATCTCGCTCCAAGCGATGCCAAATAAAAGCGGGCAAGGATCTTCTTTGATAGGCCCTGCTAGCCAGAATAAGTAAAGATGTATTGGAGAAGTGATTTAAGGCGTTTTTAATTAAATTTATCTGACCTCCATGTAAATCGGATTTACTAGATGCGCTTTGGATGCGAAATGTGTTCTTGAGCCTAGTCAGAAAATCCTGAATGCATTGATTATAAAAACCTGATTTGGGTGACTCAAAGATCCAGCCCTTTCTCAGTCTGTGGTGAAGAGATGCGCTAACTGGGTCTGGGATCCATCGATAAGTTTGGTTTTCTCCTGACTGTAGTTTATTTAAGTCATAAACATCGGCCAATTTCAAGCTGGAGTCTAGAGGTAGCAAGAGACTGCTAAATGGGAGGTCAAATGATTTTTTCATCAAGCTCATATTTGCGATGATCTTAAGCTGGGAGTGGGTAACCCCAGATAGGCAGATAACAAAAATAAATAGCCACCAAATTGCTCATGAGGCTGTAACTTGCGCCAAGGTATGGCAGATAATTGCCCGGCTTCAAATGCTGAAAAAATATTCATTAAATGCAGATAGCCAACCTCATCTTCTTGGGAGTAGATATTGGGTTCAGCAATAGGAATGCGAATGCTAGCAGCCTTCTTAAAGCCGATTTTTGCAATTTGCTCATAATCTAGGCGCCACTGATCGATTAAGGTAAACAGCCAGCGCATGCCATCAGCATCAGTAGAGGCTTGGGTTTTAAGTCTCGAAAGT
>CAIOIX010000316.1 GCA_903858445.1 uncultured beta proteobacterium | reverse complement strand
TGACTTTTTCTTTACCGGGAGCACCTTGTAAATGTAAATACTCGTCAAGACACTGCTCTTTAAATTTGGGGTAGGGCAATTGCGCCCATTGGAACAACTTATTAGCCTCATCGACACCCTCCCAATCCCGCGACCACTCCCGAATCGCTTGCTCAACCCCCACAAAGTAAAAGTGATATCGATCTTTTTTAACATCTACACTTTGAAACAACACGGGATCTGTAAACTTTTGCTGCACTGCAGTAATTTTCTTTAGGGCAGACTCCTCTTCACCCTCAATCGTTTGCATTTGCCTAGTAATTTCGAGCAGTTCAAAATTTCGCATAATGGCAAATCCAGCCAATCGACGCATGGCAACCATCCTGGGGTCGTCTTGCCTGTCCGCAGCATCGATAACGCCCTTGAGCCAAATATCGTTACTTAATATTGAGTAAATTGGAAATGCTGAAGATCCGTGATGCAAAATTGGATTGACTGGAGGTTTATTGTTAGCGTCCTCCAGGCTCCCCGAAACGACATCATCTGATTCCCCCATATTTTCAAAAAGGGATGGATTTACCTTGTGGGCCCAAATACCCAATCGGTAAATTTCATCGGCCACGCGCAAGAGAAGCGCCCAGTCTATCTTTGGGCCTCCAGTTTCAGGTTTTTGCATTTCCTTACACACTGCTGCAAGGCGACCGATTGCTGGTG
Source organism: uncultured beta proteobacterium (assembly GCA_903858445.1). Classification (GTDB taxonomy): domain Bacteria; phylum Pseudomonadota; class Gammaproteobacteria; order Burkholderiales; family Burkholderiaceae; genus Polynucleobacter. The sequence continues at coordinate 820 of CAIOIX010000316.1, read as the reverse complement.
CTAATGCCCGAAATTTAGGCTCTGGCCTAACTAACCAGAGAAATTGATTAAGATCCTCGCGAGATAGTCGGCTGACTTCGTCAGCTTGTAAATTAGCGCGGGGCGGAAATTGCTCTCGCAATAATTCAATTTCAGGACTTTCTTCATAAATCCGAATAACAGATCTTTTGCTTTTTCCTGATGATTTCCCCATTCCACCATTTAAACCGAAAGAAGGGGGTTTGCAAATCACGATTTGAGATTTGGCTCCTTGCTGATAATGCTCACTGCGTGTCCACGCTCTTTAATGATTGAGTTTCAAAATTAGAATACTGAGTTCAAAATTCAAAAATTACTGAAGTCATTCTAAAGAGGGGCACTCAGGAATAGAACCTGCGAATGCCTCGTAAGGAGTCTGATAACCGCCTTCCTAGAAGGGGTTGGTAAAATATTTACGAACGCCGTTTAACGTAAAATAAGGTTGTTGAGCATTAAGGCTAGGGGTCTAACAAGCCTATTTTGCGAATTATTCGAGAAATATCTACTTGAAAACTTAACCGGTATTAAACGTTCTTTTTAGTCTTTATTAAAACAAGTTTTTGAACTCTTAAGCCTTTATATATATAGACTTAAGACGTTTTAAACAATGTACAGTTATTTAAAGTATTTGTATGTTTTTTGTCGGTTGAGGTCTCCGAAGCGGGTCGCAGGTTCGATTCCTGCCGGGCGCACCAAAAGCAAAGGGTTTTTGACCTACGTCATGCGACAAAACGCAAAAACCGCTATCATTTGCACCTAACTTATTGATTCTTATCGTGTCTAATTCTCTAAATACAGCGCT
>CAIOIX010000315.1 GCA_903858445.1 uncultured beta proteobacterium | reverse complement strand
TTTCAATGGTGGTTAAAGAGTTGATTCAACCCGGGCTTAACTAATGATGGCCGAGCTGACTCTAGTGAAGTCTGACATGGAGAAGATAAAATTTTCAGACTTGATAAGGAGTTATGGAAATAAAACTTTATTTCTAGGGGAGGAAGCCTGTCTCTCCTACGATGAAGTGAGTGCATTGGGATGTAAGGCTGAATTTCAGCTTACGCGACGACGTTTGGTGTTCTGTTTAGCTGAGAATGACCTTGGTAGCCTTGCTGGATATATAGGATTATTGGTAGCTGATGCCGTCCCGCTAATGCTTAGCGCGGGGATTGAGCATAGTCAGTTGCAAGAGCTTATTGCTGCATATAGGCCGGCATATATTTGGTTGTCAGATTCAAGAATAGATGATTTTAGAGGGTTGGATTGTGTGATCAGGTTCGAGGGATACTGTTTGCTAGATTTTGGGGCGAAAGCTTATCAAATTAATAATTCCCTTTCATTGTTGCTAAGTACGTCTGGGAGTACGGGCACCCCAAAATTTGTCCGACTATCACATGAAAATGTAATAAGTAACGCTTTATCAATAGCCCAGTATATGGAGCTTTCATCGGATGAAATCCCGATTACTACTTTGCCACCGAGCTACACATATGGATTATCAATAATTCATAGTCATTTATTGGTGGGCGCAACAATTGCTATAACAAATAAAACCTTTTTTGACCGCACTTTTTGGGATTTTTTCCGTCAGGTCAAGGCGACTAATTTTGGTGGCGTTCCATACCATTATGAAATCCTTAAGAAGTTACGTTTTACTAAAATGGATCTTCCTAGTCTCAATATGCTAAGTCAAGCGGGGGGGCGTATGGAAGCTGAGTTAACTAAAGAATTCGCTGAGTTTGGCGCTAGTCGAGGAATTAGGTTTTTCACTATGTATGGACAGGTAGAGGCAACCGCTAGGATGTCTTATTTACCATGCACAAAAGCTATTAGCAAAGCCGGAAGTATTGGAAATGCTATTCCTGGTGGAAATTTTTGGATTGAAGATGATTTACGGCATCCAATTGAAGGGGCTGATGTAGTTGGGCAGCTTATGTATCGTGGGTCAAATGTATTTATGGGGTATGCCCATGAATACATTGATCTCGCTAAGGGAGATGAGTATCAGGGCATATTGCCAACTGGGGATTTGGCTAAACGTGATGTGGAAGGCGATTATTACATCGTAGGTCGACTTAAGCGCTTTATAAAACTCTTTGGTCATCGAGTGAATCTTCTTGATGTAGAGGAGTTCCTGTTGAATAAGGGTTATTTAGTTGCCTGCACGGGTCAAGATAATCTTTTAGAGGTCTACTGTCCTAAATTAGCGGTGGATAATGCAAGGCTCATTAAGAGATTTATTGTCGAGTATCTAAAGCTCGCCCCAAAATCAGTAATTATTTATGCGGTTGACGATTTACCTCGTAACGAGTCTGGCAAGATTCAGTATGCTGAATTGATCCCAAAGATTGGGGTATTGCTAGTATGATCGCCCCAAATTTTACGGAGTGGCTTGAATATGAGCCCTACATATTTAATGCGAATAAAAAAACTCTTTTACTGAGTAGCGCGCTTGGTGAGCTAACTCAATGGCATTTGGCTAAATGTGATGCCTACACACGAATTTTAGCGATGCAAGGGATCGATGGCAGGGGGATTAGAAAGCTTGAAGATGTTCCCTATTTACCCGTTAGATTATTTAAAGAATTTGATTTGTTAAGTATTGATCGGGAGCAAATTTTTAAAACAATGATGTCATCCGGTACCACCGGGCAAGACGTCTCGAAAATTTATCTAGATAGAGATACCGCATCATTTCAGACGAAGGTACTATCTCGCCTAGTGAGTAATCTGCTGGGTAAAAAAAGACTTCCAATGCTTATCATTGACTCCCCATCGGTATTGAAAGATCGCCTTGCATTTTCAGCAAGGGGTGCTGGAATACTAGGTTTTTCCTTGTACGGTCAAGATGTAACCTATGCACTTAATGATTCGATGGATTTGGACCTGCCAACAATAGAGGCCTTTCTTGCTCGCCACAAGGGAAGTCCAATCTTTATCTTTGGCTTTACTTTCATGATTTGGCAATATTTCATACTACCCTTGCGGCGACTGGGCATAACATTGCCTATTAGCATGGGAATTGTGCTGCATGGCGGAGGATGGAAGAAATTGCAAGATCATGCTGTTGATAATGGCGCATTTAAGGAGGCCCTGAAGTCTTGCGCTGGAGTGAGCAAGGTTATTAATTACTATGGCATGGTTGAACAAACTGGCTCATTATTTATGGAGTGCGAAGAAGGTTATTTGCATGCCCCTATTTATGCAGACGTGATAGTGCGCAATTCACAGACATTTGAATTGGCAAAAGCTGGAGAGGAGGGCATCATAGAAGTCCTTTCAATTATCCCTCGCAGCTATCCAGGACATGCATTGTTAACCGAGGATATAGGGGTAATAATTGGCGAGGATAACTGCTCGTGTGGGCGCCTGGGAAAATATTTTAAAGTGAATGGGCGCGTAGCAAGTGCCGAACTTCGAGGGTGTAGCGATACCTATGAAGCAAATACCTAATCTGCCGGTAAAGGTTCTCGTAGGGGGTGAGATGGGCGATATTAATTGTCAGCCCTTACAGCCTTATTCGGCTGAAGCAATCAACTTCTTCGCTGAGCTATCAAAAAATCTATTAGCAAATCCTGCGATTCGAATTTATTCAGATATAGCAGGCTTCGCCTATTGGTGTCGCAGGGCGAATTTACTTCGCTTGTCCAGAAGTTTCGATATAAGAGATCGCCGTATTGGTCGTGGCATCGTATTACATATCTCACCCTCCAATGTACCTGTAAATTTTGCGTTCTCCTTGGCTTTTGGCCTTCTTTCAGGAAATTCAAATATTGTGCGATTATCAGAATCAAGCCACGCTCAAGTGGATGTTATATGTGAAGAAATATCTAAACTATTGAAGCTATCGAATCATAGCCGGATTGCTGGAATGGTGCGGATTATTAGGTATCCTCGAAATAATGAAATTACGGCCTCTCTTTCTGAAAGCTGTCATGCTCGAGTCTTGTGGGGGGGTGATGCCACAATTAATAACCTGCGATCTATGAAAACTTCTCCAAGGTGCGTAGATATTTGTTTTGCAGATCGCTATTCACTGTGCGTAATGAATGCCAATGCCATTCTAGCTTCTAATGAAAAGGCTTTGAACGAGCTGGTTTCCGGCTTCTATAATGATGTTTTCTTGCTTGACCAAAATGCATGTTCGTCCCCACACCTAGTATTGTGGCAGGGTGATGAGGCACAAGTGGCGGTTGCAATGTCACGGTTTTGGAATGCAATGGAATTTTTTCTCTTAACCAAGGCGCCACAACCAGCAATTCATGTATTAGATAAGTATATGCACCTTTGCCGCACGGCTATTCTTATTGAGCCAGATATCTTATTCTCGCGGCATCAGAATTTAATTTATCGATTGCGTTTGGAGAAATTGCCTGCAGATATTGAGAGATATCGAGGTCGATGTGGGTTTTTCTTTGAGGCTATAGATAATAATTTCGATATTTTAAGTACTATTATTAGTGAGCGTTATCAAACAATAACCTACTTTGGACTTGATCCTGAAGTAATATTGAATTTTATAACCAAATCAGGCTTGACCGGCGTCGATAGGGTTGTGCCAGTTGGTAAAGCTCTTGATATTGGTGTAATTTGGGATGGGTATGATCTGATCGGCACTTTATCTAGAGTGATATCGCTTCAGTAGTTTAAATATTAATTTAAAAAGGGAAAAAAATGAGTAATCGTGATAAATATGTCGCGGCCTTCAAGGAAACTTTTATGGTTGAAGATGCTGTATTGCAGAATTTGAAATATCAGGATATTTCTACCTGGGAT
>CAIOIX010000314.1 GCA_903858445.1 uncultured beta proteobacterium | reverse complement strand
ACAAAGTATTTCGATCAACCTGAAATACCGCGTCACCATTGAAATGATCATTACTGAAAGCGAGATCGTTTTGATTAATGTTGGCGATCACGATGCGGTTTATTAAATCTAAGTCAGAACAAGATAAAAGTGACTCCATCAATTGAACATCGTAGATATATAGCTTCTAGTGCGTTTAGCTCGGTATAAGCTGAAGGCCCAAGGCCCAGCACCCAAGTATTGACAGGGCTTGATTTCTTTATCTCGGACAATAAAACAATCGAGCAAATTATTCAGGATGCAAAAAATATTTAGAGTAAATCTTGTTTGTCGTATTTCCCGACAAAAGGTGCTAAAGGTTGTTGAATTGATAAGCGCAAACTGCGGAATCGTCTATCTACAGGCGACTATCTACGGGACGCTTACCAAGACACAATAAGACTCCTCAGCCTATTTTTAATTTCCCCTGCTGCATCTTCAGCGCCATGAAATGCTCTTGAATTAAAGTTGTCACCCAAAGACTTTTGGCCTACAGCATAAGTGCCCCAGATTGAATCAAACAGCACAAAAACTGCGCCAATATTGCCATCATTTGAAACTACGATCTTTATTGCTGGTGAATTAAATTCAATGACAGGCTCTACAAAGGTATGGAAATCAATGCATCTCAATTCATTTTGAAGATCTACGATTATTTGGGGTGCGACCACATTAAGAAAATCGTAATAAGCCATCCGACGATTTTCGTTTCTAAATAAAGAATCCACTAGGTTCACTTATATTTCCCCCGCCCACCCCATCGCCAATGTTTATAGTACCTCAGCTGAGAGTGGGTTTGGCTTCGGCTTGGGGCAAGTAGATCTAAGTCCATCTATATGCTCAAGTAAGTTTGGCAGAATCCTCCCCCACATAGGATCAACAATGAAGTCAATGCCCTCTCTTCTTGCCATTTTTGCTGCAGGTACAAAGTCAGCATCTCCGGCCATTAATACGATCTGATTAACCTGATGCTTCATTGCCAACGATGAAATATCAACGGCAATTCGCATATCAACACCCTTTTGCCTTACATTTGGCATAACATCTTGCCCCGTTAAGTCCTCAAACTTTAGCTTTCCCTTTAGCATTAAATCAATTTTTTCCGGCTTAATGGTCCAAGGAGTTTCATTTGATAAGTGCCCCAATCGAAGCGCAGTCTTCCGCTTTGCCTTTAAATACTCATGAAGCTCATTTCTAAAAATTGCTTCCTGTGACTTGGAAAAATCAACCGCACTTTTGGTTATGGGGTTGTGCAACTTCTTATGCAAAGGCGGGCAATCATAGAAAAAAATTCTATAAAGCTCATGCTTCTTTTTTTCTTTCCCGCCCACACCTTCGACCAAGTGGGCTAATGCACATCTAAATAAAAATTCAGACGCTCTCTTTGGATCGTAGGAATTATGTGGCTCGATTTTTCGGAACCGCTTAATAAAATAAGCGCCGTCAATTAATATGGCTGTAGGCATAACTGGTCAATCCAAAAAATAAAAAGCCCAGGGGTTCGGCAAATCCTAGATGTTTGGATTGCTTACTGCCAAGGGCGGGATGTACAGATGATACTCCCCATCAATTGCACAAAGCTAGTAAGGTTTACCCAAATACAACACATGCGCCTTAGACACCCCTAGAACTATGTTTTTAGATCATAGATTCATCCTTAAAGATATTACGCAGAAAACTATTGATGCCATTTTTTGGGGGGGGATTTGATGCTGGCACTGCTCAACACTCCCAGTGCGTATGAAGACCAGGCCTCGCCCAGCTTAGACCCAATAGTTGTTGACTGTTAATTCTCTTGTAATACCCCCTTATGGGCTAGCTTAACTTGGCCTTAGGCTGCTCTGGTTCAAGCAAGGCCTGGATGGAGCACCCAAAATACTGGCAAAGGATATCCAGCACCTCCAAGTCCACGCGCTCGGCATCTTCGTAATACATCCTAGTGAGCGTCCCACGATTAATGCCAGTATCCCTGGTGACATCAGAAATTTTCTTCTT
>CAIOIX010000313.1 GCA_903858445.1 uncultured beta proteobacterium | reverse complement strand
GCGAGTATCTTGAATGGCTTAAGGAAGGCAAGAAAAAGGTCAAAAAAGCTAAGAAGGTATAGGTTTTAGGAAAAGCAGGTTTTTTGGTGTACTAGAAAACCCTGCTTTTTAATAAACCGCCTATTAAGCGTCCGTATCTTTGGGGTCCTCGAACAACGAGTTGTAGGTGGATTTAACGGATATTAGCTTAGTTTCACCCATTAGCTTATTAAACATTAGCCAATCGGTAGCCTTTATCTTTACTGTGCCAAGGCATTTAGAACATTTGCCGTAAAACTTAACTTTGTCATCGTTAAGAAATTCAATATCGTTTTCACCAACCTCGAAGGTAATGTTCTTGCCGCAGCCCTGTTCTTGGCAGTGTAATTGCTTGCGAACTCTATTAAGAAACGTAATTTCTTTTTTTAGCATGGCAGTATAGGTAGGCTGTTATCGATGATCTATTGTGCCGTGATTTAATATTGAAAATAGACTAGGTGGAGTATGAAAAACCCTACTTTTTAATAAACTCTTTATTGAATGTTTCCATGAACCTAATTCCTAACCAACCTGAGTGGAACTCTTATATTCAAAATAAGGCAGGCGCTGTAAGGCAGTCCAAGTTAGACTTGCTAAGTGAGCATCCTCAAATATTGAGTCTTGGACTATCAGACCCGCTTTACTCAACCGCTCAAGGATTAGTCTATCAATATCTTCAAAACGAAAGTTATTTGGCCAATACTTCTGGCCTTAGATATTTCCTCATCAACAACCTAATCAGCAGTGGCCAAAGACTTTGGGATACCGATCGGGTAAGAGTTGAGAACATTATTAGTTCATTTTTCTGCGATCCTAACTTCTTTATCCCAAATTACTACGAGGTTTACGATACAGAAACCAATGCGGCAAAGAGTATGGGGAAAATTCTAGAGAATTATGAGAGCGCATGTAACTACGAGAGTGAGTATCAGTTTCCATTTGATCTACAAGAGTCTTTTCATCATCAAGAGCTAGAAGAGATATGGGCTAACTATTTAAATGAAGCCAATAAATCACTCATATTGACAATGTCCAGCCCACAGCAACGGCAAGCGGCAATACTAGAGTTTTCCGATGCCTATAAGCAGTTCAAGGAACACAGGGATATCGCCGATGAATTAAGACTAGATTTCACTGAACTTTGGCTTATGAGTTGTATTGGTGAATATAAAAAGGCGGCCCAACTCATCAAGACTTATGGAGCCTATGAAGAAAAAGAGCTTTTAAGATTGGAAGATATTTGTTTAACTGAAATTCCAGCTAACAGAGCGTTGTCCTATTTAATTAACTTCACCTACAAAAGATATTACTATTTCCTACACAGTAAATTTTTGAAGATGATCAATATTTACAAGGGAGCAACAAAACCAATCAGGGGCAATCGTTTACAAACCCAGCGCTGGGAGAATTACTTTAAACACCTCTTGTTGCCAAGCCTGCTCAGGGATGCGCAATTTATTGAGCAAACACTAACCTTAACTAAAGATTTAGAGCCTGCTGAATACTGGCAGGTTGGCGATCAATTTATTAAATACCTTCAACAAAAGGACCTGCCGCCACCTTTATTTTCGAAAGCAGACTAGGCTAGTTCAACTGCGCTGCGAAGCATATGGTCGTTAATATCGATATATGCCTGAGTGGTGCTGATGCTGCGGTGACCAGCGAGTGCCATTAGAACTCTTACTGAGATTCCTTTAGCTGCCAATGAGGTTACGAAACTGCGTCGGCCACTATGTGAGCTAGCGCCATCAATGCCTGCTCGCTTGTATAGAAAGTGAAAGTGCTGTGTGAGTGTGTTCGCATTAAAGCCATCACTATCTTTTTTCTGAGAATAGAAAAACTTCATATTCTTATCTGCTGGGTTATAG
>CAIOIX010000312.1 GCA_903858445.1 uncultured beta proteobacterium | reverse complement strand
TTGTCATAAATTGCTGATACGTACAGGACTAATATGATCCTGTAGTTCATTTTTTAGCAGTGCCTCCATAGATTTTCTTTAAGCCATCCTTCGGGGTGGCTTTTTTCTTTTGGATTTAATGAGATATCTACCCCAGTCTAGCTGTACCACTAAGTGGGTATATAAAAAGCTTGCCTAAGTCTTTTTGGATAGGCTTGATAAAAAATGTTTCTTAATGGCTAAAGTAATATTTTGCCGTCCATGTTTTTTTCGTTCGAGTAATCCAACTTTTCGGAAGATGGCTTTTCCTGGCAGCTCTTGAATTTTGAGTTGCTTGTCACTAGCCCAGGCAATATTTGCTAATTTTGGGACGATGGAATACCCGAGACCTTGTCGTACCAGTTCAATAATGGCTTCAACTGAATTGAGTTCCATGCCTTCAATGATTGAAAGTTTATTTACCCGTATTGTTTGGTCAACCAAGTGACCCGTCCAGGTATTTCTTTCAAAACGTATGAATGGTAGAGCGGAGTAGGAGGCTTTAGCTGGCAATTTTCTTTTGGATTCCGTGGCAGGGGATATCAATATCATGGGTTCTTTATAGAGCTCCGTCCACTGCACATTTTGTGGCAATGCGTAGGGTGACTCGGTAACGATTGCTGCATCAAGACTGCCTTCAATTACTTGGTCTAGGAAGTTGCTAGAAAGACCTGCTATGAGTTTGATCTCAAGCTCTGGATAGTTTTGCTTAAGTTCATTGAGTGTTTTGCCAAATGCACCCATGAGGGTTGATACAAGGGCTCCTAAAACAATGGTGCCACTAAGGTCGGATTTTAGGTTAGACCCCAGGGCTTCATAGCGTGCAATGATTTCTTGAATGGGCTCTATTAAAGATCTCCCATGGCTATTTAGCGTAAGCGAACGCTTTGTTCTATCAAATAGCTCAATGCCAATGTCTTGCTCTAGTTGCTGTAATTGTTGCCCTGCAGCAGCAGCAGTAAGACCGATTTCTCTAGCAGCAGCAGCCACGCTCTTGTGTCGAGTAATAGCTAAGTAATTTTTGAGTATTTTGATGCTGGACATAAGGCCTATTATAAATAAAAACTTTATCTCATAGAAAATTATATTCGATTTATTTTTTACTATCTATCGATATAATGAGTCCATGTCAAATGCGGATCTCAAAGTAAAAGTCTGGCGCGGCGCCGAGCAGGGCGAGTTTGTCGAGTATCTGGTGCCTCGCAACCCGAATCAAACCGTTTTGGATGTGGTTACCTACATTCAGCGAAAACTCGATCCAACCTTGAGTTATCGCTTCGCTTGCCGCGTGGGTATGTGCGGATCTTGTGCAATGACTGTTAATGGTGTGGCGCGCTGGACATGCCGAACTCATGTGTCGCAAATTGTAAAGGGCGATTCCCTCGAAATTGCGCCTTTAAATAATTTGCCGGTAATTAAAGATCTTGCGACTGATATGCGAGAGTTCTTTAATAAATGGAAGGGTGCGGTTGGCTTCTTTAAGGGCAGTCAATCTCGTCATGATGATTTTGCAAAAGTAGAGCCACAGTCTGAAGAGCGTCAATTAGCCAATGCGGGGATTGAGTGCATCGGATGTGGTGTTTGTTATGCCTCTTGTGAAGTCGTTCAAGCTAGACCCAACTATCTTGGACCTGCGGCTCTAAATCGAGCCTGGACATTAACCAATGACATTAGGGATATTCAACAGTTAGACCGTATTCGTGCTGTGGCTGGTGATGCTGGTTGTCATGCTTGCCACACACAAGGCTCTTGCACTGAGCGTTGCCCTAAAGGCATCGAACCCACTGCAAGTATTGCTGGCTTGAAACGCTTGGTAGCCAGGGCCGCAATACGTGGCAGCAAGTGGGGTAAGTTATGAACACAGCAGTCCTACAGGCCAAACTCTGGTATGCCCAAAGAATCAGCGCCATGATTCTTGGGATCTGTGTAGCAGTTCATTTGACCATTATTTTTTATGCAATTAGAGGTGGGCTTACCGCACAAGAAATTCTCGGTCGGACTCAAGGTAGTGTGTCCTTTGCGATTTTTTACGAGATCTTTGTCCTGGCTTGTTTTGTCCATGCGCCTATTGGGGTTGCCAACATCTTGCAAGAGATTTTTCCAAAGGGGGGATTGGCGCTGCCACTATCTTTGGTTTTGGCGATTTTGATTCTGTTGCTGGGAAGCGCCGCAGTGTTTGGGTTGTTTACTGGAGGTGCGCTATGAGGTCAAGGCCAACCCTCGATTTGCGCGCAAAGAGCCATCTGTATTACTTAGCTTTTGCATGCCATCGTATTTCCGGGCTGTTACTTGCATGCTTTATTCCCCTGCATTTTTTGATGCTGTCCCAGTCTTTACGGGGAGCCACTGGTTTCGAGCGTTCTTTGGGGCTAACTGATTTCTGGGTATTTAAGTTCGGAGAGTGGGCGCTAGTTGTTTTACTGGCTATCCATTTGGGCGGCGGTATTCGTATCTTAATAATTGAATTCGGTTCTTGGCGCGGTTTGCGTAAGGGCTGGATAGAAATTTCTATTCTGTTCGCAATCGGATGTGGACTGTTATTTCTATATTTTGCTAACTAGTTAGGTTATTTATGCAGTTACAAATGAATTTAGTCGAGGAAGCTTGCAAGGAGCTTTACATCCGTGCACTCAAAGTGCTTCCAGACGATATTAAAGCGGGCATTAACAAGTTGGATCGCGCGGAGACCGATGCGCGTGCTCAGGTAGTTTTGAAGACCATGATTACCAATATCTCTGTGGCAGAGCGTGAAGATAATTTGCTTTGTCAAGACACGGGCTTGCCTATCTATAACGTGAAGATTGGTAGCAATGTGCAGTACGACGGTATGGCTTTGAAGGCTGCCATTCGGAAAGGTTGCGAGCGTGCCACTATGGAATATCCTTTGCGATCATCAGTTGTTCACCCTATTACACGTAAAAACAATCACACCTCTTGCGGTATCGACATGCCAGCCATTCACATTGACTTTTCCGATAAGCCTGAAACGGTTGAAATTGAAATGGTTCCCAAGGGGAGTGGATCAGAAAATAATTCTTTCCTCAAAATGGCGATTCCTGCCGATGGCATTAATGGCGTAAAAGCATTTGTAATTGAGAGTGTGGTCTCTGCCGGAGGAAAAACCTGCCCACCAACCATTGTAGGTGTAGGTGTAGGCGGGACATCAGATCAATGTGTGGCGATGGCAAAGCGCGCTGCTACTCGTCCCTTGGGAAGTTCCTGTACCGATGAGGAAGGCGCAAAACTTGAGAAAGAGCTTAGCCTTGCGGTAAATCAACTGGGTATAGGACCACAAGGCCTAGGTGGTGATAGCACGGCATTTGCTGTTCATGTAGAACTTGCGCATACCCATATCACCCTTAATCCTGTAGCCGTCAATATGCAATGCCATTCTGCGCGCAGAGCTCGCGCCACCTTCACGCCGGCTGGCGTAAGTTACGGCTTCTAAGGAGAGTATCAATGGCGCACTATGTTCTCCAGACCCCAGTAAGCGAAGAAGCAATACGTAAGTTACGCATTAATGACACTGTAACTTTGCAAAATACTTTGTTTGGTATTCGTGATGCAACCCAAATTCATATGTTTGATCATGATCGAAAAACTCGCTTTGATCTTCATGGTCACGCAGTGATTCATACAGCGCCGAATGTGCGAAAAGTACCCATTAGCAAGGCATTTCCTGCTGGTTACGAACCGATCTGCATTGGAACGACAACCTCTGATCGTATGGAGCGGTTCACTCGTCCCTTGATGACGCAAAACGGTGTACGCATGATTGTTGGTAAAGGCGGTATGCGTGAGGGTTCAGCAGAGGCGTTCAAAGAATTAGGTGGGGTTTATTTAGCCATCATCGGTGGTACTGCAGCCCTCGAAACAACTTGGATAGAGCAAATAGAGGATGTAGACATGGATGATCTCAATCCAGAGTCTCTCTGGCGTTTCAAGATTAAAGATTTTGGCCCCTTATTAGTAGCCATGGATAGTCATGGCGGAAGCATTTATCAGGAAGTGAAGAGTGACGTAGCCCGTAAAAAAGAAGCGGTATTAAAAAGTCTCGGTATTACTCCATGAGTGCTATTCCCACGCTAGACACCGACATTTTAATTTTGGGCTCCGGTGGCGCCGGCCTCTTTGCAGCCTTGCATGCCCATCAAACTAACCCCAATCTGCATATTACGATTGCCGTTAAGGGCTTACTGGGTAAATGTGGTTGTACACGCATGGTTCAGGGCGGCTATAACGTAGCCTTGGCAGAAGGTGACTCAGTCGAGCGTCACTTTATGGATACGATCGAGGGTGGCAAGTGGCTATCCGATCAAGAGTTGGCTTGGACCTTAGTGAGTAAGGCTGTAGAGCGTATTCATGAACTGGAGAACGAGCTCGGTTGTTTCTTTGATCGCAACGCTGATGGCACGGTTCATCAAAAGGCATTCGCTGGGCAAACCTTTGATCGAACTGTTCACAAAGGTGACTTGACTGGGATTGAGATTATCAATCGTCTAGCGGAGCAAGTATGGTCAAGAGGCATTCATCGACTTGAAGAGCATCGTGCCATTGAACTCATTCACAGTAAAGATGGTAAGTCTCTCGCTGGTGTGTTGATGCTGAATATGCAGACGGGTCAATTTACATTGGTGCGTGCCAAGGCAGTTTTATTAGCCACTGGTGGCGGACCGACTATGTATAAGTATCACACTCCATCAGGTGACAAGAGTTGTGATGGTTTGGCTATGGCCTTGCGTGCAGGCTTGATCTTGCGTGATATGGAGATGGTGCAGTTTCATCCAACTGGCTTATTGGCTGGACCTGGGACGCGGATGACTGGAACCGTTTTGGAGGAGGGGCTTCGTGGAGCTGGTGGATATTTGCTAAACGGCAATCACGAGCGCTTCATGAGTAACTATGATCCTCGCAATGAGCGAGCTACCAGAGATATTGTTTCAAGATCGATTAATTCTGAGATTCGAGCAGGGCGTGCAACACCTCATGGCGGTGTTTATATTCAGATGAGTCATTTGGGTCCTGAGAATGTTCGTAAGCAATTTAAGGGTATGGTTGAACGTTGTGCTGATAGTGGCTTTGATTTGGCAAATGACTTGGTTGAGGTTGTGCCAACTGCGCATTACATGATGGGCGGTCTAGTCTTTAAGAAGGATTGCAGCACAGATCTACCAGGGCTTTTTGCAGCTGGTGAAGATACGGGTGGCGTACATGGCGCCAATCGCTTGGGTGGGAATGGTGTTGCTAATTCAACGGTATTTGGTGGTATCGCAGGTGAGACTATGGCGCAGTGGGTGGGTACTCAGCAATTGCGCGAGTGCAACATGGAAGAGGTGATCGCAAGTATTCGTGAGCACGAGGCACCTCTTCAAAAGCCCCCAGGAGACATTGAATTCATTCGAGATACTCTAGCGGAGTGCATGTGGGATGATGTTGGAATCTCACGAACACAAGAGAGCTTGTTGCGCGCACGTCATACCTTAAAGCAATTGGCATCCCAATTAAAGCAAATGGGTGTTGGTGATATACAGCGCGAATACAGTATTACTTGGCAAGATTGGATGAATCTCCAAAACTTAATTCTGGTTAGCCAGGCTGTCACAGAGGCTGCCATTGCCAGAGAAAATTCAAGAGGGGCTCATTATCGTGATGATTTTCCTGAGCCAGGTTCATTGGAAGGTTCTTATTTTACGGCGGTAAATATGCTGAATCAGAATTTGCATATTGAAAATAGGCCAGTCAACTTCACTATGGTTAAGCCAGGTGAAACAATTCTAGTTGAGAGTTAACCATTTTTGATTTAATTGAGCCATTTCAATTTGCGCTGGCGACGCTGATTGTTTTTAGTGGCTACTTTATTTTTGGTATCTCTGGATTTGGCTCATCTATTGTTGCAGTCCCCTTGCTAGTCCAGATGTATCCACTAAAAGTAGTCGTTCCCATGATGGTCATTATCGACATCTGTGCATCCCTGTATGTTGGCAGAAAGTCCTCTGCGGACGCGAACTTTAAAGAGTTAAAGTGGCTTTTTCCATTTAGCTTGATTGGTATGGTGTTGGGCATAGTCTTACTCATTAAGGCGCCAAGCGAGCCATTGTTATTAACCTTGGGTTGTTTCGCAGCCGCTAATGGGCTACGTGTCCTTTGGCAAAGGAATAATGAGGCACGCGATCCGATTAATAAATGGTGGGCTGCTCCCTTTGGATTTATAGGGGGAACATTCACTGCATTATTTGCTACGGGTGGCCCCATTTACGTTTCTTACCTCGGTCTGCGTATCAATGATCCAAAGGCATTACGAGCCACAATGGCCTTTGCTATTTTTATGCTCACCTTTTTGCGCTTAACCCTCATGCTAGTAACGGGATTAATTTTAAGTTGGCCTGTTATCGGTTTGGCTATCTGCCTAATGCCCGCAACCTTTCTTGGGATTTGGCTTGGAACCCATGTGCACTCCAAGTTAAGCAATGCTGCAATGAGGATAGCCTATGGCTCCATCCTGGTTTTCTCCGGAACTATGCTGCTGATTCGCCAACTCTAAAAAGAAAAAGCGAAGAAGACCTTCGCTTTTTTGATGATTGAGTGAGGGATTTATTGAGCGCTAATATTGCGACCCTTAATAACCTTTTCCCAGCCAATAGATTCTGTCTTTACTTGAGTCTCAAAATCCTTTTGGTTATTTACGACAGCAGTCAAACCGTTTAAATCAAGACTGGTTTTCATAGCATCTGAGCCAACTGCCTTGACTGTAGCCGCATAAATCTTCTCAGTAATTATCTGAGGAGTATTTGCTGGAGCGACTAGCCCGAACCAGCCTGTCGATTCGAAGCCAGGGATGCCAGCTTCAGAGACAGTAGGAACATCTGGAAGTTGTTTGGAGCGTTTTAAGCTTGTTACGGCTAGAGGTCTGATTTGTCCAGATTTTGCAAAGCCAGCTGCTGCAGTGAGATTGCCGACCATAAAATCAATTTGACCCGCTACTAAATCATTGAGAGCGGCTGACTCACCTTTGTATGGCACATGTGTGGCTGGAATATTGGCGGAATAAGTAAAACTCTCTTCAGCCATATGCACCTGACTGCCAATACCCGCTGAGCCGAAATTCAAATCCTTAGTTTTGGCGTAGGCGATAAATTCAGCTAAATTTTTAACCGGCAGTTTTGGGCTGGTTGATATCAGCATTGGGCCGCTAGCCACGTTAGTAATATAGACAAAGTCTTTGGCGTAATTAACGGGTAATTTTTTATAAAGATTTGGGTTGACTGTCAACATGCTGCCAGATGCCAACATGATGGTGTATCCATCAGCAGGGGATTGTGCAACATACTCTGCTGCAATGTTTCCTCCGGCACCAGGTTTGTTTTCAACAATGACGTTTTGTCCGAGATCTTTTGTTAGCTGCTGGGCAAGAAGACGCCCAAGAATGTCAGTAGTGCCACCAGCAGCGAAGGGAATAATTAATTTAATTGGCTTTGTTGGCCAATTTTGCGCGTTTGCAAGCGGGGACCCAATGAGTGCTAGCGCACCTGAAATTAGGATTAATTTCTTAACTAACTTACTTATTTTCTGCTCAAACATTCACATGTTCTCCGATGGTAATTTGATCTAAAGATCTTATCTGCATTTGCATCTAAGAATTCTTATGATCTCTCTTTATTAGTTATAAGCTTATGTATTGCTAGTGTCTCCTCCAACCATCGATTTACGCAATTGAATTCGTAATTGCGTTGCACAATAATGAGGGTATTGCAAGATATCTAAATCATCTATATGATTTAGATATGTCATCCATTTTGATCTCTGAGTTCATTACAAGTCAAGCCCTAGAAACCCTGCGCCGTCATCATGAAGTGATCTATGCGCCTGAGCTATATAAAGATCGCCCTGCATTGATTGCTGCGCTGCAAAATATTGAGGCTTTAGTAGTACGCAACCTGACACAGGTAAATGAAGAGGTATTAGCCGGCGCTGCCAAATTAAAAGTAGTGGGCCGCCTGGGTGTTGGGCTTGAAAATATTGAGCTGTCCGCATGCGCAAAGCGCAATATCAAAGTGATACCTGCAACTGGGGCTAATGCTGAGTCTGTTGCCGAATATGTTGTTGGGGCTGCAGTGGCATTAACCAGGGGCTTTATCCCCGCCACGACTGCCACGTTTAACGGTGAGTGGCCTCGCCCGCGCTTCTCTGGCTACCATGAGTTTTTAGGTAAGACAATTGGGATTGTTGGTTTTGGAAGTATTGGCAGAATTGTTGCTAAGAAAGCCCATGCATTTGGTTTGCGCTGCGTTGCCTATGACCCAATGCTTTCAGGAGATTCTGTAGAGCTTGATGGTTTTTCAGTGCCATTACTTTCCTTAAGCGAGTTACTTTCAGAGAGTGATGCGATTACTTTGCATCTGCCATTTTTACCGGATACCAAGAATCTATTTAATGCTGCAACTCTAGATCAAATCAAAGAGGGCGCTTGTCTTATTAATACTGCACGAGGCGGCATCGTGGATGAGAAGGCTCTAGCGGATCGTTTACGCTCAGGGCGTCTTGGGGGTGCAGCGATTGATGTCTTTTCAACAGAGCCTGCAAAGGACTTAAGTCACTTTGCTGGAATCGAAAACCTCATACTCACTCCTCATATAGCAGGGGTTACCCAAGAGAGTAATGAGCGCGTCAGTCAAATGATTGCCGATGAAGTTAATCGGTTTTTAGGAGCTTAAGATGAACTTATCCTATCAAGAGATGGTTGGGTTGGCATCTGCTGGTTTAGAGGCTGCTGGCATTGGTGAGAAGGCAGCTTTTGAGACGGCACAATTTTTGGCTCTAGCTGAATTAGATGGTTTGGCTTCGCATGGCCTAGCCCGTGTTGCGCAGTATGCCGGTCATGCAAAAAATAACCGTGTTGAATTGGCTCCCAAAATTAAAGTGCGCCCATTTAAGACTTCGGCAGCTTTAGTAGATGCTTGCGATGGTCTTGCATTTCCAGCACTACGCTTTGCAACGGATTTATCGGTTAATTTGGCTTCCAAAGCTGGCGTTGGCTTGGTGGCAGTTACAAATAGCCATCACTTTGGAGTGGCCGGCCATTTTGCAGAGGCAGCAGCGCGAGCAGGGTATATCTCTCTCTTGTTTGGTAATACGCCTGCTGCTATGCCGATGGTAGGTGGTAGCAAAGCAATCTTTGGAACAAATCCTTTGGCCGCAGCATTTCCGATTGCTAACTGCGACCCTTTGGTCATTGATATGTCTTTATCGGCAGTTGCTCGTGGGAAATTGCTGGTCGCTGCCAAAAAAGGTGAGTCCATTCCAGAGGGGTGGGCCTTAACGACTGATGGCAAGCCTACAACAGATCCCCAGGAAGGCTTGAAGGGCTTGATGGTTCCATTGGGTGGTGATAAGGGCGCATTGCTTGCCCTCATTGTTGAACTTCTCGTTGTAGGTCTATCGGGTAGCAGATTCTCCTATGAGGCTGATTCATTCTTTGATGCCAAAGGTAATCGCCCTCGTATTGGACAGCTTCTCTTAACAATCGATCCAGGTTTGGCAGGAAGCCAAGTCTTTGCCAACAAAATGCATGATTTTCTTAAAACCCTAGCGGCTGATGGGGGAACACGTTTGCCAGGTCAACGGCGTTTCAAGCAACGTGCAGCTGGGTTTAAAGACGGTGTGAATGTTTCTGAAGTGGTAGTTGAAGAAATTCAGACTGGTATTCGCCAGTCATGGGCTAGCTAGAAGTTAAACAAGATTAAAGAGGAGAAAGTAATGATCCATTTTGTCGTGCATGAGCCAGGAGATGGCGTAGGTGTAGTGGTAGTTGAAGGCGTAAAAGCTGGAGATGATTTAATTGGTTGGGTAATGGATGGAGATTTAACGCTCAATATGAAGTCTGAGAGCGATATTCCTATCGGCCACAAAATTTCATTAAATGATTTTAAATCAGGCGATACGGTGATGAAGTATGGCGTAGATATCGGTAAGGTTGTAGCCCCTATCAAAAAAGGCGAGCACCTCCATGTCCAAAACGTAAAAACGAAGCGCTGGTAATCCAGGCTCTTATTCACCCCATTCATTTAGAAAGAAAACAAGATGATTAATTTGAAAGACGCGAGCTTCATGGGTTACCGCCGTGAAAATGGCCGCATGGGAATTCGTAATCACGTATTAATTTTGCCTTTAGATGATTTATCCAATGCAGCTTGCGAAGCTGTGGCAAATAACATCAAAGGAACTCAGGCTATTCCTCACTCATATGGCCGTTTGCAGTTTGGTGCTGACTTAGATCTGCATTTCCGTACCTTAATTGGAACTGGCTCCAATCCAAACGTAGCTGCTGTAGTGGTGATTGGCATTGAGCCACAGTGGACCAAGATTGTTGTTGACGGCATTAAGGCGTCAGGCAAGCCAGTTGAAGGATTCTGGATTGAGGGTAATGGTGATACCGCTACGATTGCGTCCGCTAGCAAGGCTGCGTACAA
The DNA here is from genome assembly GCA_903858445.1 of uncultured beta proteobacterium. Lineage (GTDB taxonomy): Bacteria > Pseudomonadota > Gammaproteobacteria > Burkholderiales > Burkholderiaceae > Polynucleobacter. The sequence continues at coordinate 3,062 of CAIOIX010000312.1, read as the reverse complement.
GATGATGAAGCACGCATCCAAGCAGCAACGCGTTAAGGCGCCTTTATCTGAATTGTGGGTCTCTACCAAATGCGGTGAATCTGACACCACCTCTGGTTGCGGCGCAAACCCAACAGTAGGTAATGCATTCGATAAGCTGTATGAGATTGGCTCAACTTTGGTTTTCGGTGAAACCACTGAGTTAACTGGTGGCGAGCATTTGGTGGAAGCCCGCTGCCGGACTCCAGAAGTAAAAAAGAAGTTCCGCGAAATGTTTGATCGCTATCAGGATGTCATTGAGCGTCACAAAACCAGCGACTTGTCTGACTCGCAGCCTACCAAAGGAAATATTGCCGGTGGATTGACCACGATTGAAGAAAAAGCCTTGGGCAATATTCAGAAAATCGGCAAGAAATGTATCGTAGATGGCGTCCTGGATAAAGGCGAAGAGCCAAAGATTCCTGGTTTGCACTTTATGGACTCTTCTTCAGCTGCTGCTGAGATGGTGACTTTATGTGCCGCCGCTGGTTTTGCTGCCCACCTCTTTCCAACAGGCCAGGGCAATGTGATCGGTAATGCAATTCTTCCGGTCATTAAGATCTGTGCAAATCCGAAAACTGTTCGCACTATGGGTGAGCATATTGACGTTGACGTATCAGGTATCTTACGTCGCGAAGAGAATATGGATCAGGCTGGCGATAAGTTGTTGGAGTGTCTCTTGCATACAGCAGATGGTGAAATGACTGCATCTGAGATTCTCGGCCACCGTGAGTTCGTATTAACGCGTTTATACGAATCTGCGTAAGTTATAAAGCATGAAATCCCTGACCGCTTATGAGGAAGTAAAGCAAAAGATCACCGAAGATCTGGTCAGGGGTCGTTATCCTATGGGGCAGGCTTTGCCTGCCGAAAAGGATTTATCAAAAGAATTAGACGTCTCTATAGGCACACTACGCAAAGCGGTAGATGAGCTTGTCGCAGAGGGTATTGTGGTTCGCCGTCAAGGCAGAGGCACCTATGTTGCCGAACATGATCTAAAAAGATTGCTGTATTACTTTTTTCATGTTGTAAAGCATGATGTTGATAAGAAAGCCAACCCAAGAGTTGATCTGGTGTCTTTGAATACTGCAGTTGCTACCAAGGAAGAAGCTAGTAAGTTAAATATCAAAGAAGGCGCTCCAGTATGGCGACTGGTGAATTGCCTCTATCTAGAAGAGCGCTGCGTGATGATCGATCAAATTACGCTAGATAAAAAACGCTTTAAGAATCTTACTCGTGCTGAATTTATTAATCGTGAAGGTAGTATTTATCAGTTGTATCAGATGAAGTATGGTCAAACTGTAGTGCGTAGTAGTGAGCGCTTGCGTGCTAGCTTGGTTAGTAAGCAGCATGCAGAGTGGCTCGACATTAAACCTAATTCCCCTGTATTGGTGATTCGAAGGGTGGCCCTAGGAATTCAGGATGATCCAATTGAGTGGCGGATTTCAACGCTCAATACAAATCAATATGAATATTTTAGTGAGCTACAAGTTTAATTAGTTCAATTAATATAAAAATGAACTATATAAAGAATATTCCAGGCATTTTATTTGCTACTGTGGTCGCATTGGTTGCGATTGAAATGTCTAGTAGATATCCAGCATTGGGGAAAAATGGCTTAAGCATTCTTACTCTAGCCATTCTAATAGGTATTGCAATCGGTAATATGCCGATATACAAGTTCCTGATTTCCTCTTGCGGATCAGGAATCAATTTTTCAAAGCAAAAAGTATTGCGTTTGGGCATCGTGCTTTATGGTTTTAGGCTCACTTTTCAAGACATTGGTGTAGTGGGCTTAAGCGGGATAGTGATAGATTCACTAATGTTGATATCCACTTTTTTATTAGCTGTATTTTTGGGCGTGCGATATTTCAAGCTAGATAGAGATACATCTGTCCTTATTGGAGCTGGAAGTTCAATTTGCGGTGCTGCAGCAATCTTGGCGACTGAGCCAATCCTGAAGGCATCTAATGAGCGAGTAGCGGTAGCAATTTCTACGATTGTAATTTTTGGCACACTAGCAATTTTTATTTATCCACTCATCTACGCTTATGCGATTTTGAATTATTCAGAGTACTTAAGTCCTGGAAAATATGGGATATATATAGGCTCAACAATACATGAGGTTGCGCAAGTAGTTGCTACTGCCGATGCAATTGGCGATGATGTAACCAATACGGCCGTGATAGCTAAAATGGTCCGCGTTATTATGCTGGCCCCATTTTTAATTGCACTCTCAGCTTATATATCCTTGCAATGGAAATCGGCGAAAACACCACAAGCTACCGATGCTAAAGCGGATACCAAGAAGGGATCAATTGGCCAATTTTTTCCAGTGTTCGCAGTCTTTTTTCTGCTTGCGATAGGCGTTAATTCAACTGGGTACATAAGCCAACCATTACGCACGGCACTCATTACGGCAGACAATTTTCTACTCGCCTTAGCCATGGGCGCCTTAGGTTTGACCACTCATTTATCTGCTATAGCCAAGGCTGGAATTAAACCCCTTAAATTGGCGGCAGTATTGTTCATTTGGTTAGTTGTTGGCGGTGGGATAATTAATATCGTGATTGGCCAATTTATTCCAGCATAATTTTCCTTGGCCTATCATCTGACCCAGGTCTTCAGTCAAGGTAAATTAGGCGATTGCCTCACGAATCATGCCAGCAGCAACGGTGTGGTTGGTGGCTTCATCAATCAAAATGAAAGCACCAGTACGCTGAGACTGATCAAATAAATCAGCCACGATTGGCTTTTGCAACACCAAGTCAATGCGACCAATCTCGTTGGCGGTTAAGGGGTGGGTATCGCTAGCATGGGATAGAGTTTCCACATCCAGTACTTGTTTAATCTCTTTCACTTTTGCGCCAACGGTATTAGTGGTATGACGCAAAGCATATTTACGGCTGAGTGAAAGCGGTTCACTATCAAGCCAGCAAAGATCTGCAGAAATTTGCTTGCTGAGAGTGGGTGGCGTTGCATCATCAGCACCCACGAAGAGGCAGCCTCTCGACACATCAATATCTTCAGCCAAGCGAATGGCA
>CAIOIX010000311.1 GCA_903858445.1 uncultured beta proteobacterium | reverse complement strand
TTCACAGGGTTAGATATGACCCGGATTTTGATCGATATGAGATTGCAAAATTACGCAAGAACCTTAATCAAGGCGATTAACTAGTTTTCAATCTCACTCGATAGGTATTAATGATTATCGCAATCCGTCCGCTCCGGGTCGAGGCTGTGTAAAAACTCAAAATACTTCCATTGATTTAGATTTAAAGCGTGTACACGGGTTTTGACCTTCCATCAAACGCTTCTGGCTGGGCCAACAATTCTGATTTGGTAATTTGTGATTTTTTAGTAACGCCTCGTAGAGGCGTTAATCAGGCCTGTTTATTACAGATTGAGTAAGGCTTTCGCCTTATGTCGCCATTGCCTTCATCAGATTGCTGCTGCCCATGATCTTCATGACCCGTTTGAGGTTGTAAGCCAGGATATGCAGACTTATTTCTGTACTCACATGCTCTTTGGTTTTGGTGAGGAAGTGCGTAGCCCCCATCCAACTCTTTAAGGTTCCAAAGGTATGCTCAATGGTGCATCTTCGGATCTTCATGGCATCGGGCATGGCTTCTAGATTGGTTTGCATTTGATCTAGCACTGCCTCATGTTCCCAGCGCTTGACTCTTCTGTTCACGCCAGTGGTGCATTGAGGCTTCAAGGCGCAGGTTTTGCAGCTCGAGCTCCAGTAAGCAATCAGATTCTTGCCATGCTCCACGGTTCTAAATCGCTCTATCAATGCTTGCCCTGCAGGGCACTCGTATTCATTTTTACTAGGGTCATAGATAAAAGCATTTTTATCAAATAGGCCATTAGATCGGTTGCTAGACGTTTTACATTTAGGCATGATGGGAGTCACACCCAAGTCCATACAATCTTTAATCTCTTGCCCGCTGTAGTAACCCTTGTCCGCTACTACGGTCAGCTGCGTTACCTGCAGCGCCTCTTTCGCTTGGTTTGCTATCTTAGCTAGGCTACTGCGATCATGGCCGACATTGGTGAGTTCATGAGCAACGATTAGATGATTCTTCGTGTCCACGGCTGCCTGTACGTTATAGCCCACGATACCGCCACCACGGTGTTGCATCGAGCGCGCATCGGGATCACTTATGGAGATCTGTTTATCTGGAGCTGCTTGCACTTTTTCTTCGATGGCTTGTAGCTGTGCCATCTGCGCTTTAAACAACTCGATACGCTCAGCCAACCTCACTTGATGTGGCGTCGACCCCGTAGGAGAGCGCAGATCAGCTGCCTCTAAGTCTTTTAAGTACTGCGCAATACTGGCTTCAGCCTCTTGGATACGACGTTTAATCTTGGCCTGGGTGAAGTTCTGATCGGAACTGTTTACGGCTTTGAACTTGCTACCATCGACTGCCACCATCGAGTCGGCAAACAAATTCATCTGACGGCACAGTTCAATAAACTGGGCGCACACCTTACGGATGGCTTTGCCGTTCTCTTTACGGAAGTTCGCAATGGTTTTAAAGTCAGGAGCTAAGCGGGTAATGAGCCACATGAGTTCAACATTACGTAGCGATTCAGTTTCAAGGCGACGAGTCGATGCAATACGATTGAGATAGCCATAGACATACAACTTCAAAAGTACTGCAGGATGATAAGAGGGTCTGCCAGTATCGGCAGGAACCACTCCTTCAAAACCTAAGCTTGCTAAATCAAGCTGGTCGACAAAGAGGTCAATGACGCGTACGGGGTTTTCTTCGGTAATGTATTCGTCAAGCAGCTCAGGTAATAAAGTACTTTGGGTTCGATCTTGGCCGGTAATGAATCGTTTCATCTTCATGAATATCCGTTAATTAGTGATACTGAATTAACGTTTGAGGCCCATGCGGTGTTTACAAAAAAAGTAAGATTGTTAGGGGTTTTTACACAGCCTCGACCGAACTGAGACGTTCAAACACACAAAATATTCGATTTTGAGTGACTGCAATTAGCTCAAAGGGGTCACCACACACTAGGAGTGGGCAAGCCTTTTTAGGCGACATGAACGACGCTATTGGAATAGATTCTGCCGACCATTTTGACAGTGGCTATCACTTACCTGCGGAAACGATCCAATATTTGCGGAAACGATTCACATTTCGTCGCTCTATAAATAGCCAGCAAACCCATGGTGGTGGCGGAGAGGGTGGGATTCTCCGATTATAAGAAAATAACCTTTTAAGTCAATAAGTATAATGGTCTATTAAATTAACATGGGTTGAAAACATGGGTTGAATTAGTGGTACAGTGTTGCTCATATAAGAACAGATATGCCCAAGAAAACTTCCAAACCCCCTCATCTCATTAAGAGATACAACACTTACTTTGCAGTGCTCTATGTACCCAAAGAAATTCAATATGTAATTGGTAAAGCAAAGTTCTCAAAGAGCACTGGAACCGACAATATAAAACTTGCCGAAACGATTGCTCAAGTTTATGTAATGGGTTGGAAAGCAGAAATTGAGTCCACAAGATCCAAGTCTGATGACCCACTTATTCAATCCGCTAAAGATATTCGCAAATTACTCAAGTCATCCCCTTCTCATCTAGTTCAAGATGCGATTGACGAGGAAGTAGCAAAACTACACGAAGCAAAGAAAGATATTCATGCCGAAGTTTTTGAACGTATCTCAAAAGGCAAAAACAAATATCTTGAAGATATAGCCAAAGACTGGAAAAAGTATGAGGAAGAACGTGGTCTAAAGACAAAGACTATCGATCAAATGTTTAGTGATGTTGAATTGCTGACTGACCAATTCCCTACCGCACACCTCATAACACCTCAAAGTGTGGATTTATGGATCAAACACATAGCTAAGAAAGGTTTGTTATCGGCATCTTCAGTCACGAGGATTATTGGTTCATCTAAGAGCTTCTTTAAATATCTTCAGTTCATCAAAGAAGTACCGTCAACTGAATCGAACCCATTCATTATTCCAAATGAATACAAGATTAGTAGCAAACCAAACTCAAAATCAGTCAACAAGACTCAATCATGGCTGCCATTTACGCCCAATGAGATTGTTGGTTTATATCAAGTTGCTTTAAATGAGAATCGGACTCTTGCTGATTTAATACTAATTGCAATGCATACAGGCGCTCGTATTGAAGAGATTTGTTCCCTACCCTGCAAAGATGTGGATATCAGAGAAGAGACCATAACCATTGTGGATGCTAAAACTGAAGCAGGTGAAAGAACGATCCCTATTCACCCATATATCAAACAAAGAATCAAAACACTAATTGATGACTCTGCTGATGACTATTTGATATCAGGGTTAACGAAGAATAAGTATGGCGATAGATCTAATGCGATTGGCAAACGATTTGGCAGACTTAAAACAAAGCATGGTTACTCTGGACGATATGTCTTTCACTCAATCAGAAAGACATTCACAACATTACTAGAGAACGCAGGGGTTGGAGAGAATTTAGCGGCAGATATTGTCGGTCATGAAAAACCAAGAATTACCTACGGTTTGTATAGTGGAGGAGCATCTCTTGAGGTTATGAAAGAAGCAATAAAGAAGATTTCATACGGAATGTAGCATTACTTAACGTACATTTTTCTCATGTTTGGATTATTTGGATCAACAATTTTTTCAGGCTTTTTATATCCAATTGGCCTTGGCCTTCTCTTGCGTCCGGGCTTCTTCTTCTCCATATTAATCAAAATTTCTTTTCTCTTGGCGTAGTGATTCTTTAACCCCAATTCCTGGTACTCCCCGGGGAAAACACCCAAAGAAACGTTTCGCAGAAGATTTTCAACAATCAATCGATAGCGTGTTGCAGTTCTCGCCAGAGTTTTATAGTTTTTATCAGAGTCTTGCCTAAATGGGGCAATACGTTGTTTTTCAAACTCTCTAGATCGCATCTCAGTGCGTTTGGAAATATTTTTGAACTTCTCTTTTGCTAGTGAGACCAAATCCTTGGTAATAGGAGATTTACCGCTCTTTTTATAAAGCGGTAAATAAACCTTTTCTGCAAATAATGAGTAATACCTAAAATTCACCGCCTGAAACTCTAGTGGGGTTAATTCAAAGTCACCCTTATATTGCCTTTTGACCTTTTTTCCCGTACCAAGACGCTTCTCATATTCCTCCCTGTAAATCCTCATGAATATCTTGGATGCAGCTACCGAAGACAATGCAATGGGGATTTTTAGATAAAGACTATCTGCCTCAGTACTAAACTCCCCCTCCAGCACCTCAAACTTCTCCCTGCGATGAAACAACGAAGAATGAGTTCTCCACCAGTCATCAAAACTAATCTTGGTGATATCGCCCCATGGCTCATAGAATTCTGCAGTTTTAGCAAGATTCTCTTGAATCTCGGCGCTACTGGATAAAAGCGCAAACCGATAAAAGTTAAACCAGTGCCTAACCTTAGATTTGAGTGAAATGTTCAATTTGGAACCAATAAATGTGTGATTTTTAGAAGTTTAGCAAAAGTCGGACAGACTTAATTATTTGCTGATATCTCACTATTCTTATGCACCCATAATTCAGAAACTACTCCTACAGCAAGAGAAATTGTTTGCGCCAATCGGAGGCAAGATTTCTTAAGCAAAAGGGGATTTAAATGAACATACAAGCACTAGAGTTATATGAGTCTAATTTTGGCAGGATGGAGGACTTTAAAAAACTAACGAAAACCGAACAAACGAACTTATTGGCAGAACGCTATCTGACCCTCAACAAAAGATCTGTTTCAAGTATTCTATTGATGAGTTTTATTGTTTTTTCAATTAGAAATAAAGATGAAATGTTCAATGAATTTGCAAAGAAAATCAGAATGACTGTTGATCTGAATTCATCACAATTTCGGAAGTACTGCGTCATTGGTGGTAACTTCAATAAGTTAGCAAAATTTATAGATTCTCTGCCCTGCCGTTGGAGCACAATCTACAAAATAGCAAAGCTTGAGGAATCGACATTAAAGAATCTAGTGGATGAAGGCCATTTACATACATGCACAACCGCAGAAGAAATTGATGTACATCTGCCAAAAAAGAGCAATTCAGTTAATAAAAATTCCAAATTGAACAGTATTGGCACTAGGATTCAGATTAGGGTCAACGAAGGATTAACAAACAATCAAATACATAAAATAATTGATGCCCTTGATGAATTGAAATCTGAGCGTCTGATTGAATTTGATATTCCGCAAATTGCAACATCAACACTTTCCGCTAACGACCTCAATGCCAATACGCAATTGGCAGCATAACTAAAAAATTAGGAGAAACCCATGGAAAAGAACACTTTTAATATAACAACCTCTGGATATGGCGGCGAAGTTGTGATGGGCAGGGTTCCAAAGGAGGCATATGACTACTTTGAGAGGAAAAGCATTGATATCGAAGATTATGCGAATGACTGGAGTGGTGAGCTTGGGGTGCCAGATAAGTTTCAACCTTTCAACCCTGGATCTTGGCACGAATGTGATGATTTGGCACATAACTGCAACATTGAAATGAGTGATGCATGTTTTATCACTGTTGAAGACTCTAAAGGAAGGACAATATGGGAGGCAAAGTTGGGTATTGAGTCTTTAAGGATGTCTGGCATTTCTGTTGATGACTCAAATAAGATATTTGTTGACGATGAAAAAGATGGAGCCATTGTATTTTTTGGTCAGAGCTTTGAAAAAGGTGGGTTCTTCACAGGAATTTTAGAAACGAATTCTTCATTTGATCCAAAGAAGCTAAATTTCACAACCATCAATATAAACGGGTGGATAACTCTAGAGTCGCTGGAATATGACAGCGAAATAATTGAAGACACCTGTGAATCAGGTACTACCGGTAAAAGTCAGACATTTGATTTTTTAATTTCCGATGGATCAACCATGCCTAAATCTATCCATAAGATTCCCGAATCCAATCTAACAACTTGGTTCCCCAGCACTACGACTCCGATTCATACTGGTTACTATGAAATTCAATATCGAATTGGGCCAATGAGAAATCATCTTGTTTGGTGGGAAGGCGATAGCTTTTATAAAGATATCAAAATTGATGAAAAAAAATGTGCAAGAGAAAGGCTTAATCTTGCCAAGATACTTCATTGGCGTGGCTGTAAATCAAGGCAATAAAAAACTCTTCCCATCCCAAATTGATGTTTTGGTAACTAAATTAATGGATGGGGATTTTTGAACTTTCTAAATTTTCCCGGACGGAAAAATCTCTTCCGAACTAAATTTCATATTTACCACCAAATATTTAAATTCAGGGTATCAACTTGTATAAATATCTTTTATAAGCAACTTGATAAGCCCCAAGTACCCAGTCACTGATACGGAACGACAGAAGTTAAGGACCGTGTCGTATCAAACTGTCAGTTAATAAGGCAAATTACATAATGAGAAGTGCCCAACTCAGAATGGCACTTTCAAAAAGAATTACTGATGAAAGGTAGGCGCTGTCCAAGCATGACAACCTACAAGGATCTATAAGTTGATTCGGTGTGCGAATAGATTCTGCGTTTATAAATCTGGGTATTAAAAAGTAAAACCGCAAGACCTTACTTCTAAATTCATAGTTTCCCATACCGAATTGCTCTGACGTTGCCTTATACGCAAGTTGAGACGTGATTTGCCATTCGGATAGGCAAATTGCGTCTTCAGATTACCCAACCGCAAATGTATTACTAAGTACCTTATATGGATTAGCTAACCTTATAGGCATATGAAAAGGTTTATGAACGGAGTGAATATGGAGCGAAGCGACATCTATTGGGTGATCATTCCAACCCAAATCAAAATTACCACTATCAGTCATTTGATACCGGAAAGCATAAATACACCAGTAACGAAATGATCCTAATGGGTTATCGCCAATGCTATCGCATCACTATATCAACCAATCAGTCTTAGTTTATTAGTCTAATTCTCACAAACATCAGGAAAAATACATGTCAAACCTATCCCTACATTCAACACCACAAATTCAATACCCGCTACGTTTATCAAGCGAACTGAATATCAAATTCAATCAAATTTCACACTCAACAAAGATACCCAAATCAACATTAGGGAGGATGGCAATACGATCCCTGCTTTCCAAGATTGAAGAACGAGGAATTACATCGGTCTTAAATGAGATAAACGGCCTCTAAATGAAGGGCATTGAAAATCTTGAAAAGAAGTCCATCCATGCTTTACATATAGGAAGGGACTATAAAGATCGGGCAGTACAGACCTATCTAACCGATCTGAATAGAATGGTTAAGTTACATGCAAGAACCAAGAATCTTGTGATTTTAGTATTAGAGGAAAAGTGACAAATGACGCCTAGAACCAAGTGTTCAGTAAGTCGCCAAATTCAAGCCCACCCAGGAGCGCCTAGGATGTTCAATTTTGAACAAAACCTAGACGTTCAATAAGTTGATGCTTAATCTATAGTGAAGTTAACGCTACCTTCATCGATACTTTGCTCGCAAGAAAGTTAAAATCAGGCCTTCCATATTTTCAATCGAGGGAAGTCCAACTAATGCATAAATTAATCCGGCAGAGCCAAGAGCTATGGCCTGTTGATTATTCTTCCACGCTCAAGAGCATCCTCCGGGGACCACCAAATTTTGTTTAGGTGAGTTGCTACTTGATAAAAAATATCAAGAATTAGATCTTCACAAATAGGGTGTGGAGCCGATGATTTTTGACGCAATCTTGCTGCGTTAGATTGCTTGGTTAAAATAAATACCTCATCAATATCCGTCAATTCAGGATAGGCGTCATCCATTTTCATGTATTCTGCTGCAACCAGATAAAGGCAGTATGGCATAGCGGCCTTAAGCCGCTTTGCCGTTCCAGCGCAGGAGTCCAACATATTACGCTCAATATACGTCTTGCACTCTATGGCAACAACTGGGACAACCACTTCGGAGCTGGAGGAACTCTTTAATATTTCCTTCTCATCACCCCCCTTAATAGATGATGACAGTTGAACCGTACAACCAAGCACAAAATCCTGGTCCTTTGTATGTACCGCAGGAACTGGATTATTAAAAAGAGATTGGAAGCTTCTTGGCGTAAACGTCAAACCAACATATGAATTGGCTTTTCCCAAAGTAACGGCACTTTCATGTTTTTTTCTAACTTCAGATGTCAATGGAAAAAGTAGTAACTGAAAAAACTCCTCCAAAATACTAGACCTTAAGTTTTCTTGACCTGAATTTTCCCTACCCTCCAGGATCGGAATGGCCTTACTTCTATATACGTTGAGTGCCTCAGTGAGCGTAATTACTGCGCTTTTAACATCCCCAGGGATGTTTATATCAAACTTTATATTTTCTGCAGTAGCAATAAAACTATCGTAATCGGCTAAAACTGAGCTTAACCCAATATCATTAGTTTCGGTTGCCTTATTTTTTAAAGCAGGGCCATGAGCCCTAAAGCCAAAATGGCTAAAAGTTGAATCAGGAATACGAATTGATGATCCAGAATTCATGTAAGTTTACCCTTGGACATTCTTTCATGTAAGTCAAATTTCTCCGTAGTCTCTGCAAGAAGATGCGCATCGACCTCTAGAGCAAAAGCAGAAATTAAATTTTCAGACAACGGATTTCTTGATCCGGGATATTTTCTTACATCACTCCTTTTTTGATGTCTAATAATAAAAATTTCATCTATCCCAGTTGAGGCATAGTTTTGAGATTTAAGATCAAAATCTGAGAATTCACTTATAGCAAAGTATTTGGCTTTCGGAAAAGTCCTCTTCAAAGTCTCGACTGAAGATTCAATTCCTGAGAGCATATTTTTATCTACATTAGTCTTAACTTCGGCGCAGAAAGTGGGAATATAGAGGTCGATTGAGTTCTCGTTAAACGTAAGCTTTCCAGGGGCAAGAATAGCCACATCCATCCTCTTTCGCTTTTCAATCAAGCGACCGCCCTCGCTTGTATCAAAATTACATTCGATAATGATATCTTTTTGGGAAACCACGCGCAAATGCTGAAGTTCTTTACGCCCATTCAACACTTTTCTCAATATGACGCATAAGAGTTCTGGTATCAAACTTGATACAAAGTCGGATTGATGTGAAAACCTATTAATCTCCTTGGTTTTAATAAGATCATAGTACCCATCAGTCTCGTTCAAAATAGTCTTTAAGCTTATTAGACCTTTTTCATACTCAAGAAACTTATGGTGAAGCAGCAGATAAATCGGGGTAGCAATTAGTAATGCCTGTTGTCGTACCGGCGTTTGTTTAGATTTAACTTTGGTTAAGAGATTGCTACCATGAGGGAAGTTGCTGGGATCAATACCCAATTTCTCAAGCTCGCTACCCAGCCTCTCGATCGTTAATCCAGAAAACATTTGAGGATTTCCTCTCCAACGGCTTGCGCAACCATAGGAGCAACAGCATTTCCAATTTGGTTGTATTGAGAAAGACCGATTTCATCATGTCGCCCTTCTTTTGCCAACAGTGTTTTACTCATTAAGGTTCTAGGGCCATAGAACCTAAAGGTATCGGGGAAGGTTTGAATTCTTGCACCCTCCCTTGCAGTTAAGTTTCTATTTAATAATGGGTGTATGAAATTCGATTGGAATGATGCTGTAATTGCCGTAGAAATCTTATCTGGATCCAGTCGTTGATTGTTCATCTTAAACCTACTCCGGATGTCCAGTTTATGTCCGTTTCTATGTCTTTGTCCATGCTCTGTAGGGACATCAACAAGAGAGCCTCCAATTGGGATATGTTTGAACCGCTCTATAAGTCTTGGAGTATGTTTCATTGACACATGATTAACGGCGCCCTTAGATCCTCGCCTTAGTAAGCGTTGATATTTATTTTGAGCGGGCAATCCATACTTAACTAGATCCTCGATACCAGTTCCAGAATCAACAAATGGAAGATCGCTAATGGCCTCGCCAACTGAAGTCCATGGATTGGAAGCTGTTCCAAATCTTGGATTGATTGATATTGGTAAATCGGACTCATCTAAAGCGCCAAAAATAAAGACTCGCTCACGCCATTGAGGAGCGCCGAAATTTGCAGCCTGCAAAACAAAATGTTTAACTTTGTAATTGGCTTTTTCAACTGCTTTAAAAAATTCTTGGAAGGCCATTTTCTCAGGCGACAATTTACCAGCCAAGATCCCTTTAACATTTTCTACGACAAACATTCTTGGTCGAAGAATTTCTACAAATCTCAAGACCTCAAAAATTAGATAATTTCTTGGATCTATCAACCCATATTGTGAAGGTCCTGCAACTGAAAATCCTTGGCATGGGGGGCCGCCAACTATTAAATCAACCCCAGAGAAGTTGCTTTTAATTGAGCCCTTCGATAGTTTTTTTATATCGGAAGATATTAGTTGATGAGATGGAAAATTATTCCTATATGTTTCAGAAGCAAAAACATCAGACTCAATTGCCCCTATCGGATTAAGTCCTGCATTCTGAAGCCCGAGCGTGAAGCCACCTGCTCCGGAAAATAAATCCAAGAAATTTACTGTCATTTACTAAGAATCGCCTTAATTTTTTTTGCCAACGCCTTTGCCAAAAGTGGAGGTACAGAATTGCCAACTTGATTAAATTGATCAAGGTGCAAATCTTCAACAACGCCTTTTTTAGCTAAAAGCTTTTTACTTAATGTAGTTCTTTTTCCTTTAAAAGCAAAGGAATCTGGGAAGCTTTGCAGCCGAGCCGCCTCCCGAACCGTCAAATTTCTTGGTTGGAATGGGTGAATGAAGCTTGAATAAAATGATGCAGTAATTGTTGGTGATGGTTTTAATGGATCCAACCTTCTATGATTCTGATCATATTTTTTCTCGCTAATTTTATTTGCATCACCCCTTAACCTCGGAGAGAGACTCTCAGGTAATTCTGCTAGGCCCTCGTTTTTAATGAGGAAAGAAAATCTCTCAATCATTCTGGGGGTGTGACGCATCGGGATGTGGTTTTCAATTCGACGTGATTTTTCCCGCATCTTTTTTTGATATTCATTTTTAGGAGCGTGGTTATAGTCCTGTATAGCATCCTCCTTTAAGGTGCTAGGCGTCACCTTTGGAAGATCTGAAATTGCATCCCATAGTGAAATATTTCCGGCGCTCTTGTCGAAATTCACCAGACCCCCAAGAGGCCTTATCTGATCAAGAAAATCAATCCCCCTCTGGAAGGCAAAAATAAAGGCGCGAAGTCTAACTTGTGGAACGCCGAAGTGACTTGAATTAAGGATCAACATTTCACTCTCATACCCCAGTTTCTCAAGCCTATCTTTTATGTCATCGCAAAGAAGTCGTCCATCGGGCAACTTAAATCGCTGTATCTCCCGAACATTCTCAATTAATACTGCCCTCGGCTTAATTATTGAAACGGCTCTTATAAATTCAAGATAAAGCAAGTTCCTTGGATCATCGGCCTTCCGCCTATTGCTTGCCGAAATTGAGAACCCTTGACATGGAGGTCCACCCATCACCAAATCAATGCCCTTGTATTTCTTAAAAATTGAATCTTTAACATTACGCATATCGTCAGTGATGAGCGTTGTATGGGGATGATTAGCCTTATAGGTATCCGAAGCCCACAAATCCAATTCAATTGCACAGGGTATCTCAAAACCCGCATCCATGAATCCCTTCGATAGCCCTCCGGCGCCTGCAAATAAGTCGAGAGCTTTCAGTTTATTCATTTCCTTTGGGGCAATTAATGGTAATTTAAATTGATTAATGGTCCAGTTTACTCTTACTTGGAGGCACTCATAAGAGGGTTGAACGATAATTAATTTTGTTTAAAATTCATACAATTATTAAGACTTTAGAGTCTATTGCCTGAAGCTACATGGATAAATTTATTGGCAACCATCTTGCCGTCCTATCGCCAAATAAACGGTTCCAATTCCCACTTTGCACGATTTGGCTATCTGACGAATACTCATTCGACTCCCATGCATTGCCTGAATCGCTGATCGCATCCCATCATTCATTTTGGTTGGGCGCCCAATATGAACCCCCGATGCTTTTGCCCTTTGTTGACCGGCAATGACCCTCTCACGAATCAAATTACGCTCAAACTCCCCTATTGCCCCAAAGACTGAGAAGATCATTCGTCCGCTTGGCGTTGTTGTGTCCATGCCTTGTTGCATAAAGAACAGATCAATCTTCATTGCCTGTAGTTCATTGAGTATTTCAACTAGATGCTGAAGACTTCTACCTAGTCTATCTATTGACCAACACATGACCATCTCAAACTTTCTTTGAGTTGCTTGTTTCATCATTTCATCTAGGGCAGGCCTATTTTTTCTCGATTTAGCACCAGATATACCGTTATCAATGAGCTCTGAGACGATTTCATATCCCATTCGTTCAGCAGCCACTCTAAGCTCTCTGAGTTGATTCTCAGAGGTTTGATTCAAAGTTGATACTCGACAGTACAAACATACCTTTTTCATTACCAAACCCTTTCTAAAAGCGTTCTAGAAGTGGTGGAAGGTAAAGGATCTGGAGGGGATTACAACTTTGTTCTTGATGTGAACAAATTACTTGGAAACCTGGGTTGAAAACATGGGTTGAATAAGATTTTGAGATTTCTCATAACCTATTGTATTTAAACACTTTATTAGCTTAAGAGACTATCTGGCGGAGAGGGTGGGATTCGAACCCACGGTACCTTTGACAGTACGCTTGATTTCGAGTCAAGTACATTCGACCACTCTGCCACCTCTCCGAACCGAATTGCAATTATAGCTTTCGAGGGAGTTTCTCTCCCTCCCCCCATTAGATGGGCCTGAGCGTATCCAGGCCACCTAAAAAGGGCTGCAATGCCTTGGGTATGGAGATGCTGCCATCAACTTGCTGGCGGTTCTCAATCAAAGCGACTAATGCTCTACCCACTGCAAGACCTGAACCATTTAAGGTGTGAACCAATTCTGGCTTGCCTTGGCCAGCTTTAAATCTCGCCTGCATCCGCCTTGCTTGGAAGTCGCCCATGCTGGAGCATGAGCTAATCTCTCGATACGCTTTTTGGGATGGGACCCAAACCTCTAAGTCATAGGTCTTGGTGCTACCAAAACCCATGTCTCCAGTACAAAGCAATACTTTTCTATATGGTAATTCGAGCAACTCTAGAATCTTTTCAGCATGACCGGTTAAGTCTTCCAATGCCTGCATAGAAAATTCTGGCTTAGTAATCTGCACTAATTCGACTTTATCAAATTGATGTTGACGAATCATGCCGCGCACATCACGCCCGTAACTACCTGCTTCAGAACGAAAGCATGGGGTATGCGCCACAAACTTCATCGGCAGATTATCGGCATTCACAATCTCATCTCTTACTAAGTTTGTGACTGGTACTTCTGCTGTTGGAATAAGATAGAAATTCTCTACACGAGCTTCTCCATCGTCGCCTTCACCACCCATCTGGCGGGGAACTTTAAATAGATCCTCTTCAAACTTAGGCAGCTGGCCGGTACCACGCATCGAGGCGGCATTCACCATGTAAGGCGCGTAGATCTCTTGATAGTCATGCTGGGTTGTGTGGGTCTCGAGCATGAACTGAGCCAAAGCACGGTGCAATCTAGCAATCGGTCCCTTGAGAACGACAAAGCGTGAGCCGCTGATCTTGGCTGCGACCTCAAAATCTAAGCCTAATGGACTACCTAAATCAACGTGATCCTTAATCTCAAAATCAAAGATCGGGACGTCACCCCAACGCTTCACTTCTTTATTCTCGGTCTCGTCTTTACCCGTTGGCACAGAGTCATCAGGAAGATTCGGAATGCCCATCAAAAAATCAGCAATCTCAGCTTGCAAGATTGCCAAGCGGGCTGCGCCCGATTCCATATCAGTATTGGTTTGACTCGCTTCAGCCATCTCGAGGCCGGCGTCTTCTCCCTTGCCTTTTTTCATACCAATGGCTTTAGCCAATTGATTGCGCTTCGCTTGTAATTCTTCGGTACGGGTTTGCAATGATTTACGCTCAGTCTCTAGGGTGTTGAATTTCTCAACATCGAGCTCAAATTTGCGCGTGGCTAAGCGCGCCTGAACGGCAGCGATATCTTTACGGAGTAATTGTGGATCAATCATATGTTGCTCTGTTTTTTTAAATTCGGTATGGATTGAATGAATGCTCAATGCTGCTGATGGGCTCTAGTTTAAGCGCAAGACTTCAGCGCCAGCAGGCGGGGTAAAGATAAAGCGGTTTGCAGGTAAATTCACATTGAGCTGGATCTTATCCAAAGTGACTAAAACAACACTGCCTAGGCCATCAATTAATTCCAAGGCTTTAGGCAGGCTATTTGCCATGCCAATCGAAATCTTTGTATAAGGCAAATCATTGCCATTTTTTACATTAGGATTTTTCTTGGGGACTAAGGCTACCCATCTCATTCCTAGGCGCTCTTCACCATCAACCAGATCAAAATGCTGATCCAAAGAAGATTCACCAAACAAAATCGCCGCCGGGGTAGAGGCTAAGGCTTGCCCTGCAGCCCTAAAAGTAGCTTGATTTAAATCCTTATCCCACAAAATAAGTTGTTTGCCATCGGCAATGAGTTTTTGCTCAAATGGTTTTTGCGTATCCCAAACAAAACGGCCCGGACGCTGAAATGCAAAGTGCCCCTGTGTTTGACGAACCACTTTTAAGCCCTTATCCTGCGGCTCATTTACCTTGGGTGGGCGTAACTGCTGCTGCACGAAATCACCTTCTGCAGTTTTAGAGTTTCGTACAAATTGACGTAACTGCTCAGCACCACTATCTGCATCAGCAGCAACAACCGTGCCCGCGGAAAACAGGATCAGCGTACTAACTGCGAATGAAAGCGCGAGGGCCGATAAGAGTCTTTGCACAATTAAACCTTACTCGGAAGGACGATGCAAAATTTCGCGGTTACCGCCGTTACCCATTTTGGATACAAGGCCTGCTTTTTCCATGTCTTCTAATAGCCGCGCTGCGCGGTTGTAACCAATTCGCAAGTGACGTTGCACCAATGAGATTGAGGGGCGCTTATTATCTAGAACGATAGCCACCGCTTGATCGTAAAGGGGGTCTGCCTCACCACCGCTCTCACCAGTCAACGCATCCATATTGGATTCATCAGCACCTTCAAGAATGCCTTCAATGTAATTGGCCTCACCTTTTTCTTTGAGCCATTCGACTACTCGGTGCACCTCATCATCCGATACAAAGGCGCCATGTACGCGCACTGGTAAACCAGTGCCGGGAGCCATGTACAACATGTCACCCATACCCAAGAGGGCTTCAGCGCCCTGCTGATCTAAGATCGTGCGGCTATCAATTTTGCTACTCACTTGGAATGAAATACGGGTCGGCACGTTTGCCTTAATCAAACCTGTAATCACATCCACGCTGGGGCGCTGTGTCGCTAAGACTAAATGAATGCCTGCAGCACGTGCCTTCTGCGCAATACGCGCAATCAACTCTTCAATCTTCTTGCCAGAGACCATCATTAAGTCAGCAAGCTCATCAATCACAATCACAATCACTGGAGCTTTGTAAATTGGCTCTGGATCATCTGGCGTCAAGCTAAAGGGATTAGTGAGCTTTTCACCCTTCTCTTCAGCTTCCAAAATTTTCTTATTAAAGCCAGCAAGATTACGCACCCCAAACTTACTCATCAATTTGTAGCGACGCTCCATCTCATTGACCGCCCAATTGAGTGCGTTGTATGCCTGCTTCATATCGGTCACAACTGGACAAAGCAAATGGGGAATCTTGTCGTACATCGCCATTTCTAACATCTTCGGATCAATCATGATCAGACGCACTTCATCAGGCTTCGCCTTAAAGAGCATCGACAAAATCATGGCATTAATACCAACTGACTTACCAGCACCTGTTGTACCGGCCACCAAGCAGTGAGGCATCTTCGCTAAGTCTGCCACCATTGGACTACCCGAAATATCTTTGCCCAAAGCCAAGGTCAGAAGGGAATGGTTATCGTTGTATACCTGTGAAGTCAGAATCTCTGAGAGATATACAGACTGGCGAGTAGGGTTTGGCAATTCCAAAGCCATGCATGTTTTACCCGGGATTGTTTCTACCACCCGCATACTCACAACACCGAGTGAGCGCGCTAAGTCGCGTGCAAGGTTAACAATCTGACTGCCCTTCACACCAACTGCAGGATCAATCTCATAACGAGTTACAACTGGGCCGGGATAGGCGGCAATTACAACCACCTGAACATTAAACTCAGCCAGCTTGCGTTCGATCAGTCTAGAAGTAAATTCCAATACATCGGCAGAGATTGTTTCTTTTATTTCTGGAACTGGATCAAGCAAAGCTAATGGTGGCAGCTCTGAATCTGGAATGTCCACAAAAAGTGGTTGCTGTTTTTCACGTTCTACACGGGCACTCTTTGGTATCTCCATCGGGGCACGCACAATTTGGACTGGGGCAGCCACTTCAACGCGCCCACGGAATTCTTCCACGTACTCTTCACGCTCTTCAGCAGCAGCCTCACCCAGCTTGCGATCCTCTTCACTCTCGCGACGCTCACGTAAACGGGTATAGGTTAATTCAAGATAACGCCCTACTTTTTCAGCAACATCTAACCAAGAAAAATGTAGGAATAAAGACAGTCCAGCGCAAAGCCCAAAAAGCAACACCAGCGTGGCGCCAGTAAAGCCCAGCGACATCTGCAGGGGATCACCAATTAATTCACCTAAAATACCGCCAGGCGGGCGTGGGAGCTGCCAAGCAAGGGAATGCAAGCGAATGGACTCCAAGCCCATGCTGCTCAATAAGGTCAGCCCAAAACCCAACCAACGCACTATAAGGGAGTCAGGCCTAGCATCTGGGTCTGCGGGCAAAGGAATACTCCAGAGCTCACGCCAGCCATTGAGAACCCGGCGACCAAAAAGGATTACCCACCAAAAAGCGGATATTCCAAAGATATAAAGCATTAAATCAGCAATATAGGCACCAAAACGCCCTCCTAGGTTCTTGGGGGCCTCAAAACTGGCGTGCGACCAAGCAGGGTCTGCCTTGGAATAAGTGGCCAAAATCGCAAATAAAGCCAAACATAGGCCTACAGAGATGAACCAGCGAGCCTCTAGAAGAAGGCGGGGCATTCTGCCCTGCCCGTCATTCTGAGGGGGTGGGGGGAGTTGGGACTTTGGATATACGGTTCTCGCCATGTTCTCCCGATTGTAAACAAGCAAATCTATAATTTGGGTATGACAACAAATATCCCAAAACACTCCAAAGTCCTCATCCTCGGATCTGGTCCTGCTGGCTATACAGCGGCTGTATATGCCGCCCGCGCCAATCTAAACCCCACCCTCATCACCGGAATAGCCCAGGGCGGCCAATTAATGACCACTACAGACGTTGAAAACTGGCCGGCAGACCCTGATGGGGTTCAAGGTCCAGAGCTCATGGAGCGCTTTTTAAAGCACGCAGAGCGCTTTAATACTGAAATCATTTTTGACCACATTCATACGGCAGCCCTCACAGAAAAACCGATTCGCCTCGTTGGCGACTCTGGCACCTATACCTGTGATGCTCTTATTATTTCTACTGGCGCATCAGCACAGTACATTGGCTTACCAAGCGAAGAAGCTTTTATGGGTCGTGGTGTATCAGGCTGTGCGACTTGCGATGGTTTTTTCTATCGCAATCAAGATGTCTGCGTAGTTGGTGGTGGTAACACCGCCGTTGAAGAAGCGCTCTACCTCACTGGCATTGCCAAGAAGGTGACTGTGATTCATCGTCGTGATAAGTTCCGCGCTGAACCCATTTTAAATGATCGCCTCATGGCCAAAGTTGCGGAAGGCAAAGTGGAGCTCAAACTGAACTCCACACTTGATGAAGTACTCGGCGATGAAAAAGGCGTTACTGGTGTACGCATCAAGAAACAAGATGGCAGCACGGAAGATATTCACGTGACTGGCGCTTTTATTGCCATTGGCCATAAACCCAATACTGAATTGTTTATCGGTCAGCTCGATATGAACAACGGATACCTCAAGACTCACTCAGGCTTAGAAGGTAATGCGACTGCTACCAACATTCCAGGCGTATTTGCAGCAGGCGATGTGCAAGACCATATCTATCGCCAAGCCATTACCAGTGCTGGCACAGGCTGTATGGCTGCACTAGATGCGCAGCGTTACTTAGAGTCGCTGTCTTAATGACGGATAACTAAGACTGAGTTAAAAAAACGCCTAGCATTGCTAGGCGTTTTACTTTATTGCTACTGCTTCGGAAGTTTTATTTTATCTTCTCTATCGTCTTTCCATTAACGGACCATCGGCAGCAATGGCACAATAAGCAATGCCACGATATTGATAATCTTAATGAGCGGGTTAACGGCTGGGCCAGCAGTATCTTTGTAAGGGTCGCCTACAGTATCGCCAGTCACTGCTGCTTTATGCGCTTCAGAACCTTTACCGCCGAAGTTTCCTTCTTCGATATATTTCTTCGCATTATCCCAAGCCCCACCACCAGTACACATCGAGATCGCTACAAATAAGCCGGTCACAATCGTACCCATCAGCAAACCACCTAAGGCAGCAGGTCCCAACAAGAGTCCTACGGCAATTGGCGCTACCACTGGTAAGAGTGAAGGAACAATCATTTCTTTAATAGCAGCGGACGTAAGCATGTCGACAGCCTTACCATATTCAGGCTTCGAAGTACCCTCCATGATCCCAGGGATCTCACGGAACTGGCGACGTACTTCCTCAACTACTGCACCAGCACAACGACCTACTGCCTCCATTGCCATCGCACCAAACAAGTAAGGAATCATGCCTCCAATAAAGAGGCCAATGATCACCATGTGGTTAGACAAATCAAAAGAGACCTGTTGACCGATTGCTTCAAGAGCGTGAGTGTAGTCAGCAAAAAGCACCAAAGCGGCTAAGCCAGCAGAGCCAATCGCATACCCTTTAGTCACTGCTTTTGTAGTGTTACCAACGGCATCCAATGGATCCGTAATGTCACGAACGGATTGTGGTAAACCAGCCATCTCTGCAATACCGCCAGCGTTATCGGTAATTGGACCGTAAGCATCTAATGCGACAACAATGCCAGCCATCGACAACATCGCTGTTGCTGCAATCGCAATACCGTAAATACCTGCTAACCAATAAGCTGCATAAATCGCAGCGCAAACAAACAGAACTGGATAAGCAGTCGACTTCATCGAGATACCTAAACCAGCAATGATGTTGGTGCCATGACCCTTGGTGGAAGCCTCAGCAATATGCTGTACTGGCTTGAACTGGGTGCCGGTGTAGTACTCGGTAATCCAGACTAACGCCGCCGTCAGCAATAAGCCCACCACTGTTGCCCCAAACAAACGCCATTGACTACCGGGGATACCTAAAGCATCGTCCGGCATGATGAAGTTAGTGACAAAGTAGAAAGCAATCAACGACAGACTGCCAGCAACTATTAAGCCTTTATACAAAGCTGGCATAACATTTTTCATGCCAGGAGTTGCTTTTACAAATGAACAACCGACGATGGAGGCAATAATAGAAACACCACCCAGGACCAAGGGGTAAACAATCGCAGCAACAGGTGCACCTGTCACCATCAGTGCGCCAAGGACCATTGTTGCAATCAAGGTTACAGCATAGGTTTCAAATAAGTCAGCCGCCATACCAGCGCAGTCACCAACGTTATCGCCAACGTTATCTGCAATTACAGCTGGATTACGTGGATCATCCTCCGGAATTCCAGCCTCAACCTTGCCAACCAAGTCAGCACCAACGTCAGCGCCTTTAGTAAAAATACCGCCACCCAAACGAGCAAATATTGAAATCAGTGAAGAGCCGAAAGCTAAGCCAATTAATGGATGCAGCACCGATGAGAGGTCTTGTCCAGCACCAATCGATACCAAAAACATAAAGAAGAGCCCAACCCCAAGCAGCCCAAGACCAACAACCAACATCCCGGTAATGGCGCCACCCTTGAAGGCCACATTCAGCGCCTCATTCATGCCCTTCGTAGCGGCTTGTGCGGTGCGAACGTTGGCTTTTACCGATACATTCATACCAATAAACCCACAAGCCCCAGAAAGAACAGAGCCCACAACAAACCCCAGTGCAGTTGCATAGTCCAGAAAGAGACCTATTAAGATTGCCAGAACAATACCGACAATGGCGATCGTTTTGTATTGGCGCGATAGATACGCTGCCGCACCTTGCTGAATCGCCCCTGCAATTTCTTGCATCTTGGCATTGCCGGCATCTTGCCTCAAAATCCAGCCGCGCATCACAAAACCGTAAATCACGGCCAGGACACCGCAAGCCAAGGCAAAATACAAGCCTAAAGTGACATTACTCATGCTTGAACTCCCTAAAATTTGATTTTTAATGTTTTGTTTCTGGCGCCTATACGGATCTGGTTCCTGAAAGCTTTAAACTAGAATGGATAAGCTTTATAAGTATGTAACAGAATCACTACTCTGAATCCTTATTACGATCAGGGTATTTACCAATC
>CAIOIX010000310.1 GCA_903858445.1 uncultured beta proteobacterium | reverse complement strand
TTAATGAGTCAATTAGAGAGAAATCAGTGCGCCATATCAGGCGCTAATGATCTTGAGCATTTATATACTTTTAAAGACTTTCCAGTTTTTATGGGTTGCGTTGACAGATCTGAGAATGAGGATTTAAAAGCGGACATGAGTTGGTGTATTAGCAAGGAGTCGGGGCTGATACAGTTAAAAAACCTAATACCTTTAGATGTTCTATATCCCGAATCACACGGAGCGGGTGCAGTTGGTTCATTGTGGGATGAGCACCACAAAACCTTTGCAAAGTTTTTGGCAAATAAAAAGCCAAGTTCAGTGCTGGAGATAGGTGGCGGACATGGAAGGCTGGAGACTGCATATCAAGAATTTGATCACATACCATGGACGATTTTGGAGCCAAATCCATCCCCGGTTGCTGGATGTAAAGCGACCTTCATACGTGGATTTTTTGATGAAAAATTTAAATTAGACTCTGAGGTAGATGCAATAGTACATTCTCATTTATTCGAGCATATATATGAACCCGACATATTTATGAAGCATTTATCAGATTTTATGAAGAATAATCAACAACTAGTTTTTTCTTTGCCAAATATGCGTGTAATGTTGGAGCGTAAATATACAAATTGCATCAATTTTGAGCATACAATCTTTCTGAGTGAAGTATATGTGGATTATCTATTGGCTAAGCATGGGTTTAGAGTGGACTCTAAAGAATATTTTAAGGATGATCACAGTATTTTTTATAGAGCAATTAGAGATCAAGGTGTAACCTCAATCCCACTTGGTTCGGATTTATACCTAAAGAATAAGACTTTGTATGGTGAATATATTGATTTCCATATTAATTTAATTAAAGAAATTAACCAGAGGTTAAATGAGATAAAGCAGCCAATTTATTTGTTTGGAGCCCATGTCTTTGCACAATGCTTAGTAGCATTTGGCCTTAATACTAGTCGCATTGCTGGTTTATTGGATAATGATAAAAATAAACATGGAAAGCGGTTATCCGGCACAAATTTAAAAGTATTTTCACCTTCAGTATTAAAGGGGCTTGATATGCCCCACATTGTATTAAAGGCCGGAGTATATAACAGCGAAATTAGAAAAGATATTTTAGAAAATATAAATAATTCCACTGTTTTCTTATGACCATGTTCATAGAGGGGCTTGAAAAATCCTTTGGAAATAAGGAGGGTGTTAGCTTTCAGGAGCTTGAAGGCGGGATAGTTGTTGCTGCAATTGATACGCCCTTAGCGATTGCTAAAATTAGTTTATATGGCGGGCAGGTGCTATCGTGGCAGCCAAAAACACAGGCCAAGCCAGTGCTTTGGACGTCGGATCTAGTAAAGTTTAAAAATGGTAAGGCTGTAAGAGCTGGCGTACCAGTCTGTTGGCCATGGTTTGGTCTCCATCCTACAAATCAAAACTTGCCTGGTCATGGGTATGCTCGGATCACAAATTGGATTATTAAATCAATAGTAAACGATATCGATGGTGCTACTGAGGTTTGCCTTGCACTTGGAGCTTCAAATTTAGCGCTAACTCACTGGAACGCCAGAGTTTCTCTCGAGCTAAGAATTACTATTGGGGCTGCACTTCAAATTGAGCTTACTACTCGTAATGACGGAATAAATAAGATTGAATTTACTGAAGGTTTGCATACCTATTTTCAAGTTAGCGATATTTCTAATGTTGAAGTACTGGGATTAGAGGGTGCGGATTATATTGATTTAGTCAATCAAAATGAGGGCCGCACACAGTATGGCGCAATTTCATTTGATGGTGAGTTGGGTAAAATTTTTTTAAAAAATAAAGCAATTTGCGTAATAGAAGATAAAGGATTGAGGCGTCGCATAACTATTGAGAAATCAGGCAGCAACAGTACTGCAGTATGGAATCCAGGGCTTGAGATCGCCTCAAAAATGGATGATCTCGGATCTCTAGGTTGGCGAAATATGGTTTGTGTAGAAAGTGCAAATGCATTAACTGATAAAATTACGTTGGCTAGTAATCATAGTCACAAGCATCATGTCGTATATTCTGCTTCTCCATTGTAGTTAATCTTTTATGTCTACAGGTATATCGCCGCAACCTCAAGATGAAATTTTGAAATTTGTAATCTATCGTCCTCACGATAATATTTGGTTCAAGAATCCAGTTAGAAATATACTAAAGAAACAGCTGTTACCAAATAAATATGCACCTTTCTTGGATTATCTTCTAGATTCCAAGCATAAGATTTATTTCACAACAAAATTATACGTAGATAGTGGCCTAAAAAATTTGATCAAAGCAGTTTTGGAGCCATTAGAACTTCTTTTATGGTGCATACTTAATAGAATAAGTATCAGGCGCATTGGCTTTATTTTTACAAAGACCGCCCTGGCAGATAAAGATGTCTTAATGTTGATGCATTACGGCACATTTACACATGAAAATAGTGAAGCTGCTGAGCGGGGTGCTAAGCTTGCTGAATATCTATCGAGTTTGACCATATTTAAGTTGGTTCATATGACTCATTACGCCTACAATTCGGCGATAGGCTCCCAAAATCTAAAGATTTTGAAGCCTGATTTATTGGTGGCCGAAAATAACTTGGCATCACATTCTGAGTATTACGATTCCCCTCATGTGATTTTGAAGGCAGGCGCATACAACACTGAAATAAAATTAGACATAATTGATAATATAAATTCTAAAACAATATTTTTAGAATGAAATATGTATAAGAAAATTTTAGCAGTATCAGGAGTTGATGGTT
>CAIOIX010000309.1 GCA_903858445.1 uncultured beta proteobacterium | reverse complement strand
CGGCACAAACAGCGACCCCATCTTGGTCGTGACCCCAGCCGATCAAACGATACAAAATGCTGCAGCATTCACACAGGCGCTGCAGCAGGCTATACACATCGCCAATGACGGCGCAATTGCGATTTTAGGGATTACTCCAACAGCTCCTGAAACGGGTTATGGCTACATCAAAACGAAAAGTCAGCAAGCTAGCAAAAATGCTGGGGAATTTACCGTTGAAGGCTTTGTTGAAAAACCGGATGCCATTACTGCCAAACAATATTTGGAAGAGGGCGGCTACTTTTGGAACGGCGGTATGTTTGTTCTTAAGGCGAGCGTTTGGCTTGCAGCCTTAAAAGAATTTAGGCCCGATATTTTGGCGGCTACGCAAACAGCGTGGCAAGCCAAAGAACAAGATCTCGCTGGCGACGCCGTTTTTGTGCGCCCAGGCAAGGATCTGTTTAATGCTATTCCAAGCGAATCGATTGACTACGCTGTGATCGAGAAATGCCCCAATTCCACATACCCAATCAAGATGGTGGCCTTAGATGCTGGCTGGAATGATTTAGGTGCGTGGGATGCGGTATGGCAAGTGGGCAAGCAAGATCAAGACGGTAATGTCACCAGTGGTGATACCTTACTCACCAATGCTAAAAACACATTAGTGCATGCCAGCAGTCGCTTGGTGAGCGCAGTAGGGGTCGAGAACCTCATTATTGTGGAGACGGCCGATGCTGTTTTGGTTGCCGATAGAAAACATAGCCAAGACGTTAAAAATATTGTTAGTCAATTAGCAGAGCAACAGCGTGAAGAAAAGAATTTGCATCGCAAGGTTGCAAGACCTTGGGGATGGTACGACAGCGTGGATGAGGGTGAGCGTTTTAAAGTAAAGCGTATTCAGGTAAAACCTGGCGCAAGTCTTTCCTTGCAGATGCATCACCACCGCGCTGAGCATTGGATTGTGGTCAAAGGCGTAGCAGAAATTACCAATGGCGATCAAGTCATTACGCTAACGGAGAACCAAAGCACCTTCATCCCGCAGGGGCAAACCCACCGACTCGCTAATCCTGGCAAAACGCCGTTAGAGATTATTGAAGTGCAGTCCGGTAGTTATCTGGGCGAGGATGATATTGTGCGTTTTGAAGATACCTACGGTAGAAGTTAATTTAGAAAATAATAAAGAGTTCAATATATGACGAGTAATAAAACCAATCCGCAAAAAGTCGCGTTAATCACTGGCATCACTGGCCAAGATGGTTCTTACCTTGCTGAGTTCTTGCTGGAAAAAGGCTACATTGTTCACGGCATTAAACGCCGCGCCTCTTCTTTTAATACCGAGCGTATCGATCACCTCTATCAAGATCCGCATGTCAATCACCCGGATTTAATTTTGCATTATGGTGATCTAACTGATACCAGCAACTTAGTGCGCATTATTCAAGAATGTCAGCCAGATGAAATTTATAACTTGGGTGCGCAGTCTCATGTGGCTGTTTCTTTTGAATCTCCTGAGTACACGGCGGACGTGGATGCCATGGGCCCCTTAAGAATGTTAGAAGCCATTCGCATCTTGGGTCTGGAAAAGAAGACCCGCTTTTATCAAGCGTCCACCTCTGAGCTCTACGGTTTAGTCCAAGAAATCCCCCAAAAAGAAACGACTCCGTTTTATCCAAGAAGTCCTTATGCCGTAGCCAAGATGTATGCCTACTGGATTACCGTGAACTACCGTGAAGCTTATGGGATGTATGCCTGTAACGGCATCCTCTTTAACCATGAGTCCAAACGCCGTGGTGAAACTTTTGTCACTCGTAAAGTGACGCGTGGTTTAGCAAATATCTCCCAGGGATTAGAGAAGTGCCTTTTCATGGGCAATATCGACGCGCTACGTGACTGGGGTCATGCTAAAGACTATGTACGCATGCAGTGGCTCATGCTCCAGCAAGATAAGCCCGAAGACTTTGTGATTGCTACCGGTGTGCAGTTCACGGTGCGGGAATTTATTATCCGCAGCGCCAAACAACTGGGCATTACTCTGAAGTTTGAAGGCACTGCCGAGAATGAAAAAGCCATCGTTGCCAGCATTGAGGGCGATAAAGCACCAGCCTTAAAAGTAGGTGATGTAATCGTGCAAATCGATCCACGCTACTACCGTCCTACAGAAGTAGAAACACTCTTAGGCGATCCAACTAAAGCCAAAACAAAACTGGGCTGGGTTCCCGAAATTACGCTAGATCAAATGATCGTCGAGATGGTAGCCAATGACTTAGACCAAGCCAAGCAACATGCTTTACTTAGTAAGCATGGCTTTAGTGTTGCGGTTGGCAAAGAGAATTAAAAAATAGATACAAATACATCAATCAGCGCAGAAAAACAAAAAAACACATAAGAAAACACACAAGCCAAAGTATGGGTGCAGATCTGAATCAAAAAATTTATGTTGCAGGCCATCGAGGCATGGTGGGTTCAGCCATCGTGCGCAATCTGCGGGCTAAGGGTTACACCAATATTGTGACTCGCACCCATGCACAACTTGAACTCACGAGCCAACAGGCTGTAAGCGCTTTCTTTGAAACAGAAAAGCCTGAGCAGGTTTATTTAGCTGCAGCCAAGGTTGGCGGGATTCATGCAAACAATACCTATCCAGCAGAATTCATTTACGACAATTTGATGGTGCAGGGTAATGTGATTCATCAAGCATTTTTAAATGGCGTCAAAAAACTCCTATTTTTAGGTTCTAGTTGTATCTATCCGAAGTTAGCACCGCAACCGATGAGTGAAGATGCGCTTTTGACTGGCAAGCTTGAACCTACCAATGAGCCATATGCCATTGCCAAAATTGCCGGCATCAAAATGTGTGAGAGCTATAACCGTCAGTATGGACAAAGCCATGGTGTGGACTACCGCTCAGTCATGCCAACTAATCTGTATGGCCCAGGTGATAACTATCACCCAGAAAATAGCCATGTGATACCAGCGCTCATTAGACGTTTTCATGAGGCTAAACTCGCCAATGCACCCGAAGTCGTGATTTGGGGTACGGGAACACCAAGACGAGAGTTTCTCTATGTGGATGACATGGCTGCCGCATCGGTATTTGTAATGCAGTTAGATAAGCAAACTTACGATAGTCAAACAGAGCCGATGCAAAGTCATTTAAATGTTGGTTATGGCTCTGATGTCACTATTGCAGAGCTAGCAAATGCAGTAGCAAAAGCAACCGGCTATCAAGGCAAGATTAGTTTTGACTCCACCAAGCCAGATGGCTCGCCGCGCAAGTGGATGAGCTCTGAGCGTTTGAACCAATTGGGGTGGACTCCAAAGATCAACTTGGAAGTAGGGCTGAGTAATGCTTATCAAGAGATGCTCTCTCGAGGCGCCACTTAATCTGAATGGATAAGTACGCGCGCTTATTATTAATTTTCAGTCCCATTTTTGTGGTGCTGTTTTCGATATGGCAGGGCGCTTACGATATTGATCCGCATCATTGGGGCTTGATGCTCAGCAATGCCAAAGATCTATATGAGGGCCAGACACCTTATCAGGATATCTTCATTCAGTATGGAATTTTGACAACCATTCTTCAGGCTTTTGCCTTTGGAATTGGCAAAAATATGCTGTCGATTATTGTCATCACAAGTATTTGTTATGCCATTGGCATCTTGCTCGTTTATGCAACAGCACTCAATGTTCTTAAAAATAAAACGACAGCTCTGTATGTATTCATTCTACTGGTGTTGTTTCATCCACTGGCCATGTACCCATGGTCTAACTACATTGCCTTCCCATTTTTGATGTACGGGGTGTTTGTTTTAACAAACCCTCCTATTGCGCAGAATAAACAGACGATTCAATTGCTCTTGGCTGGTATCTCGCTGGGTTTATCGGTACTGGCAAGAGAAGGTCTTGCACCTGCAGCATTCTTATTTATTGTGCTCTGCTTCGCTTTTGATTTAATCAACACTCAACGAAAGAAAAAAGCCCTTGCCCAGTTTGCAGTATGTGCTATTGGCTTTGCCATTCCGCTGGGAATTTTCTTTGGATATTTATTTGCCAATGGCTTGTTTGAGTATTGGGTCAATCTTTCCATTAAGTTACCTGCTATTTATGCGGATGAGAGTTTTAGTTACATCAAGGTATTTATCTTTAAGGCACTCTTTAAAGAAATCTATACCGGTTATCGTCATGCTGATATACGCTGGATTCTGACGAGTTGGATTTTGCTCTCTTGCTTATGGATGTTTGTCTTAGCGCTTATTGGTAAACGCAAAGACTATGTCACACCAAGCATAGCCAAGATTGCTTTAGCAAGTCTGCTCTTAGTTTCTAGCTCTCTTCATCTGGCAGAAACATTCAGAATTGCCACAGGTAGTTCAATAGGCCTCATATGCTTATTTGCTTTTTTAAATGCCAGAGAAAATAAATACACAGCAAAGTATTTTTTTGTATTTATGGCACTTTGGCTAGGTCTAACTGCCACTTATGGCAACCGCGGTAATTACTTTTATCCCACTTGGAATACCATCACTAATGCTCAGCCAGTCATGGCACCGGATGTGTTACGGGGTCAGCAATGGAGTGCTGAGACAAGTCGGTATTACCAAGAGATCCAAAGCACGCTAGTGCAATTGCAAAAAGCACCCTGTGCAATCGATTTTCAGGTGAACAATACGCGAGATTCTTTATTTAAAGTGATTAGCCCCATTGCCCAATTACAGCTTGCACCCTTTGCAGTGGATGACACCATTGCTGCTTTAAGGCCCGATATTGATGTGCAAGTAGCCATCGCTCAAGGTAAGCACATTGTGCTGCTCAATTCAGTAGACAAAGTG
>CAIOIX010000308.1 GCA_903858445.1 uncultured beta proteobacterium | reverse complement strand
CGGCTATCAGATATGTGCACTTTTATTTCATACGATGATGTAAAGCACATCGCAGAGCTAGAGCACCTAAGCTACACAAAGGATGGAATTTTAGAAAACTTTGAGGTAAGCGCAGAACGATCAGACGATTAAGTCAGGCGTCTAGTTAATGGACGCTTGGAAGGGCTAACTCACCATGAGACTATGTAGTTTGCTTCATCCGGACTAGAGAGTTGGCGATCTACGGAGTAGCCTAATTTTTTCAATAGCTCCTCAAGTGCAAGTTCTTCATAGACGGTGTGCATCTCCGCCTTATTCTCAAACTTAATAATGTTCCCATGAGGATCATTTAATAGTGACATATGAAAAGAGCTACTTCCTCTTGATATTTCTTGTTCAACAGAAACGCGAAATGCATTTACAAAAAGCTGACCATGTAAGGAGGCGAGATATGAAAGGCTGACAGCATCAGAATAATCGTTAGTGATGTAGTCCCTGACCTCGTTATCTTTCAGCTTTCCCCACTTTAAATATTTTGCATAGTCGACTCCTTCAAGGGGAATTTCATTTAAGTTAAGCTTTTTAAATATCAAAGCTAGGTACTTAAAGTTTTCCATAAGCTTGGATTTTGTATTGGCCAGAAAGATCTTTAGGTTCGGATCGTCCTCCACGTCGGCATCAAAATTGATCTCTTGGTACGACTGGTATGCATAAAAGGCATTCAAAATGATGCGCTCATACTTTTCACCATCTTCAATAGCTTCTTCAATATGCTCACATATCTGCTCTAGAAGAAAGGAATCATCTGCGCAATTTCTTAGTCCATTTAAGTCTAATTTGATTGCCCTACATCTTCCTTTGACGGTACCTAAAAGTTCGTATTGTTGTTCATAAGGCATTTTTTCTAATTCATAGTCAATTTGACTTAAACAAAAATCTTCAGCATCTAAGTATGTGATGTCAAGCCCTCTGTCTTCCAGCGCTTTTTCAATTGACTCTAGATTATTAAAGTCATTGCCAATATCGATAAATTCTTCACCATCCATGGCTGCCTCTAGACAACGCTCTAAAACTTGAGTAAGAAGCTTTCGTCTTTTCGCCTGCTCTTCAAATAATTTGGCATTAATCTTTTTCTGTGACTCCAGTTTTTCATCCAGAGTTTTCTTTATTGATTTGGCAGAGAGCTTCATGATTCTTAACTAGTAGGCATTAAGTGTTTTTTTGAGTTCAGCAATTACCCGCTCTCTCAAACTTTTGGGAGACAGAACCTCAACACCACTGCCATGTTTTAGGATTTCCATAACCAACTCAGGATCTTGGTTGTAATCAAATTCCAGTATATAACCGCCCTCTTTATCGAAACTAGAGATTTGTTGTCCATGCCATGTTTCTCCAGCAACCCACCTTGCTCGCTCTGGAGTAAATCTTAATTTGGCTCTTTGTGTGGCCTTTCCAGAAAAGATCCCATAACTCTCTGAAAAGTTTTCTTGTAATTCTTTCTCAGATATTTCTTCCGCCTTTTTATTTATAAGTTCAGCTTTCTTTATTCCATCTAACGCAAAGCTTCTTAAACCTTTGCGCAAATGACAATAGCCATCTAAGTACCAATTATCTCGATAGAAGATCAAACGCTGTGGTGACACTTCGCGGTTAGTAGTTGCATCGGTGCCCTTGGAGTAGTACTCAATCTGTAGTCGTTGTCGCTTGAGTAGAGCGTTACCCACCTCTTCGAAGTTTTCAAGAGAGTTCTTGCGAGCAGACATCCCAAAGACCTTGATGCGTTTTCTAAGCTCTTTTGCAGATACTTCAGACTGCCCTAAGATTCCATCAATTATCTCTACCAGCGGATCTATGTGAGCACTTATTAACCCGCCCTGGTCTAAGTTATCTAGAAGGTGTTGCATTAGCACTAAGGCGGTAGCTTCCTTTTCAGAAAACCATAATCCAGGTAGCTCAATTTTCTCACCAGCATTAGGCTTGTCAAACCTATAACCACCTTCAGCGCGATCAAAGACGATGGAAGCATTCATTCGGTCTCGTAGGTATTCAAGATCGCGTTTGAAGGTTGCTTTAGAGATTTCTAGCTCGTCTAGAAAGTCTTGGATCGGCACGCATTTACGTGCCTGAATCATGTATTTGATGCGATGTAACCGCTCCAAGTCACTCATACCTAAATCCCCTTAAATAATCCCAGTTTTTGTAACTATAGGGGATTGCTGGCTCATTTTGTGAGCTTCTAGCCAATTAATCTGACCTTATCTTAAAAGGAGTGGGAAATGATCAAATTTATTGGACTTTTCTTTATGTTCTTGAGTTGGGCTGCTCTGTCTTCGGGTGGCTTTGATATTGGACTGTGCCTCTGGTTCTTATTGGGACTATTTCTAGTTTGTAGCGAAGGGATTTTCTCCCATATCTTTTTTGTGCAGCGTGAAAAAACAAGGGCTAGGTACAGAAGAAGATAAGCGTCTTAAATATTATTCATAAAGCTGCTTTTGATATATTTTGGATCAGAATTTTCGTAAGCCAATCCACACACTTGTTTGATCATGCCCATCCCCACAGAGCCTGGCTTGACCTTAATGGGATTAGAAACATCCTCCAAAGGTTCTTCTACTAATGAGCCGCCTGCAAAGTGATCTGCAAGCAGATACATCTTATTGATCACTATAGTTTGATTAAAGCAATCGATAGTTTCCTTGTAAACAATGGATCTATATTTAGTGGGCTCGTCAGCAAAGTCTGATGTTTGAGTTTTGAAATAGTTTCTCATTGAGACAATTTCTATTGTTGAATCCAAGTTCTTTTCTATTTTCATGGCGTCTAGATAATCCGTGAAATCATCGGAGTAAGAAACTTTTTTCCATTCAGCTG
>CAIOIX010000307.1 GCA_903858445.1 uncultured beta proteobacterium | reverse complement strand
TAGGCATCAAAAGCGATCAGCTTATACATGCTTGTCTCCTGCTTTTTATTGTGAGTTTCTATTGTCGTTTAAAACGACATTGGGGGTGCTGACCCTAGATGAGCGTTGCTTAACCAACGCAGGGATGAAAAATTGATTTGTCCTTTTAAAGGACATTTGGTGAACCAGATAGCTCAGTCTAGAAACAGAGTGGAGAAATCCTGATTGAGGGACCTAAGCTATGGAATTTGACTAAACACGCTAGAAGCTAGGTCTAAGCACCATTGAGGACTTCTAATAAAAATAGCCCAACAAGTGGGCTATTGAGATTCTTGGTGGCCCGGGGCGGAATCGAACCAGGGCCGAGGATGCTAGATCCTAAAATCTCCAGCCTAATGAGATGCCATAAGTGTTGATATTGACCTTATCGCTAGAGCCATCACTCCAGTACACAGTCTTGTAGTTTTGCTGGGAGACTTCAACCCTTGTAAATAGGTTCTTGGTTAGCAAATACTCAGCACCAATGCCGTAACTAGGTCCACTCATCCACTGGTAATAGCCTGGGGAGGAATACTTAGACCAAGAGTAACCAAGCTTTACATAGCCTAGTAATTTTTCTGTAAAGGCATAGGCTACTTTTCCGCCCGCCTCTATTGGGTTATGCGCATCGGGGTCAGAGCCAGCAGTATCCGTCGTAGCTAAATCATATGAGCCATAAGCGCCAAGTAACCACTTGTCATTGATTGCTTTATAAAAGTCAGCGGTAATACTGGGAATACCACTTCGACTGGTCGCTGAGTCACCCGGTGTCGATTTATCTGTAATGGAATTTAATGAGTAATCGATTGCCAAGCCAAAGCTTTCAAAGTTTTGTGACTGAGCAAAAGCGACTGGCATTGATAGGATCCAGAGCAAGATTGCGATCTTTTTCATTACTACCCCTTGTTTTTTTATTTCAGAAGATTCTACCAATCAAATATGAAAAAACCACCCGAGGGTGGTTTTGATGTTTTTAGACGCCACAAGATGCGCCTCTTACTTGGATGGCCTAATCGTCATAGGGCAATTAGACTGATAAATTTCAGTTTTAACAAAGCGTACTCCGTTAGATTTATTAGCTTCAATAGTAGTTTTAATGTCCGTTAGAGTGTAATTATTTCTATCAAAGATCAATTGCTCTTTACTCCTAAAGTCAGATTCAGTAACTTCGCTATAGCAAAAGATGATGCCCTTATTCAAACTACATTCTTTGCCAATCAGTTTATTATCAGCGAACTCATATCTACGAGTCTCTTTCTCAACGGTTTGAACACCTTGAGAATAAGTAATCATCTTGCCGTTACAGTCAGCACGAAAGTTTGAGTTATCTGTGCCACAAGATACTAAAAGCATTAAGGCTGGTATTAGAAAATAGGGTCGCATAACCCCCTCCTACGAATTTATATCTTTAGTAACTATAAGGGATTTCTACCCCCTCCCTGCCAATTTTTTTAGGCTCATTGGCTGAATGGCTAATAAACAGCATTGCTTAAGTGTCGCTTAAATCGACGGTTGACCAACACAGGGATGCGAAATTGGTTTGTCGTTTTAAACGACAT
>CAIOIX010000306.1 GCA_903858445.1 uncultured beta proteobacterium | reverse complement strand
TCGTATTTCAACTAACCCCATAGATTGATATCCGCCGGATAATAAAACCGTTATTTAGCCAAGTGGCGCCTATCAACCCAATTCCAGCCGTTCAGATTGGGCGATTTTGAGGTTTCTGACGGGCAGAGAACGACCCAAAGCTGACTTTCGCCCAGAATCAATACTAATAAGAAGTCACTTAACCGGCTTATTGTATGGTCCGTCAGGCAATTGATTTGGCCCCATTAAGAAGACCTGCTGGTGTGCGGACTGAGCAAGAGGCATGTAATTTGGTGCGGCCCGAGTAATGGCTGCAGAGATAGCGGCAGCAATCAAGCCTCCTAAACCACCACCGCCATTGTTTTGAGGTGAGTAAGCCATCTTTTTGTTTTCCTCCCAAATAACAGTGCCATCTGCAGCAACCATTTTGTAATTGAATTCAACCGTTACCGTGGTTGCAATAAATGCATATTGAGCATCCCACCTGTTAATCGTCACGTACAGAATGGCATCAGCACCAAACATCTTCGCAAGAGTCGGCACTGGCATTGTTAAAATTCTGTCGCCCTCATACAAACCTTCTTGCTCCAGGATGTATTTGGTTGTATTCACCGGGAACACATAGTATCCCTTGTTTGCAAGTGGAATTGGTAGGGTGGTCAATACATATACTGGCGCATCCACATCCAAAGTTTTATTAACAACAGGTACAACTAAGATGGATCTGGGAGCGGCAGTGTTAAATGCTGACATATCCTTTTTTTGAATATTTGCACATCCAATTAGCGTTAGAGCCGATAGGCAGATGATCAAATATTTCATGTTTTACTCTTTTCTAAAACTTTCTTTCTGCTATCGAGGTTCTTAATTAAGGTATCCATTAAGGTTTTACTTTCAGGCCAAGCATCTCGCTCTTTTGCGTAATATTTCTTTGCTTTTTCTGAATCTCCCTCTTGAAGATATAAAGTACCAAGCTCTGCATAGAGGCCAGGAGGAACAACCTGTTTTTCTTTTTCAAGGGCATCTATAGTCTCTTGCAATTTAATTTGCAAGGCCACCACTTGATTGGGGTCTTTATATGCCTCATAAAGACCTTTGTCGTACCCGTTCCAGTTATATTTATTTTGTACGCACCCAGTTAGCAAAAGAAGGGTAAGGCCAGCAATTGCAATCGTGAGCCGCATATTGATCTCTATTGAAGTAAAAATGTTTGATTAACGCCATCGCTGGTATAAATCTTCTCATCAAGAAGTTTCTGCCCATTAAAACTCACGTTGAGTATATGAGGACCAGGCAAGACTCGCATCATAGCGACACCCTCTTGATAGTCTTTTGCTTGGCCCATATCCAATCCATCAAGCACAACTCTACCGTCGAGCAACGCAGTATTTTGGGCTTTAAATGAAATACCTGGGCGAAGGTCGGAGATACTTTGTTTTTCCGTCGGCCACTGCGTACAACCGGCAAGAAAGGTAAGGGCTAGAACCAATCCGGTAAGGTATTTAAGTATGGGTTTCATTTCATTGCTCCGTCATAACGAACTACCAAATCACTGATTTTTCTTCCGCCCAATGAACCGCTCACAATAGTTGCTATAGAGCCTTCATTTAACTCACCCTCGCCAAATAAGGAGATCACTCTGATTGTTGCAATATTCTGACCGGGAAGAGTAATCTCTGCGCCAGTTTGAGGGGACTTAATTTTTTCACCAGCGCTCTGAACATTAAAAACCATGCCCTCTTTTATGCCTTGGCTTTTTCCGCCACCAATGAAGATTCGACCGCCTTCTGCCTTCAGGATATAGGTTGTCCATGGCTGCTTATCAACAACAGCACTAATTTTGGCTACAGCATCGGTAATGGCCTGACGCATTGCTGCGTCATTTAAGGTGCCGTCATAGTCTGCTTTAGAGCCAAATCCAAAAGTAGAAGCAGTTTCAGTAGATGCCTCTCCTGCACCAGAGGCCGCAAAATATAGTTGGCCATTTTTAGTGTCGACCAATCTAATGTCAACCTTAGCAAAAGCAACCTGACGCTTACTTTGTGACACGAAACCAGACTCGCCCACAGTCTTTCGACCAAACTCAGTAAGAGAGCCAACAATCAACGTATCCACACCAATAATATTTAACTTACCACCACTCATCGCGACATCATTTTTGACTCTAGCAATATCCGGTCTTTCAAAAACCAAATAAGCTCCACTTTCGGTAAGAACCTTACTCATCATGTCCGTTACTTGCTTGCCTAATGGGTCGTTGTATTCATCTCTTAATAGCGAACGCCCATAAACAGTTTCATTCGTAATCCGGCCAAGAGCAATTTTTCGCTTTAGGGTTGGTGTAGAGGGTGCCTGATCTTTAACTGCCTGCTGCGCTGCTTTTTGAGATTGAAGTGATTGCGGGGCTTCTTTTTGCTCCACCGGGGGAGTTTGAATTGCACAGCCCGATAGAACAGCAAAAAATAGCGCAAAGAGATATTTACCCATTACCAGATTCCGATGTATGAATTAGTTATAAGAATCTTAATAATAGTCTGATTTGTTCCAACAGCCCAGCCATCTTCATTCGGAATAATACTTACTTAACGGTATCGACTTAAAAAGCTCAAAACAGCTATCTTTTGAGCGGCTCTTATTGGCCGATTGCCGCCTCTCAGACACCCGTAAATACCCATATTTGAACGGCTACCATTAAGCCTAAAGCGGCCATAATTCTAAAAATATACCCCCCCTGTTTTAAATAGAAATGATGATGGGGGGGTGTTTCTATCGCCAGTAATACTAAAGTACTGGGAAATCATTAGGGAGGTACCCCCTTTTCATAAAAATTCACAATCGTTTGAGCACATTCATGTACATAGCTGGAATAGGTTCCATCGAACGAAAAATGGGGGGTACCAGGTGGGTGGGGGTCTACTCCTGAGGAATTGATAAGGGGTAGGCCCGCTTGAGGTCCGCTCACTTGCTGACGCTAGACGGAAAACACTTGAGCTTCGTAAATTAATTCTAGATGGTATTGATCCGATAGATCAGCGTAATAGGATTCGGACTGAAGCCATAGCCGCCTCTGAGGATGGAATTACCTTCTCACTTGCAGCAGAGCGATGTATTGCAGCCAAACGATCAGAATGGAAGAATGCGAAGCATGCTGATCAATGGGTAAACACTATGGCTACTTTTGTTAATCCAAAAATTGGGAAGATGCGGGTTGATCAAATCAATACTGGCCATATCGCCAAGCTTCTT
>CAIOIX010000305.1 GCA_903858445.1 uncultured beta proteobacterium | reverse complement strand
TTTCAGCTAATGCCAAAACAGCCCCTTATCTTTGGGTGCTTGCCACCCTTAGTATTGCCCCTGCAGTGCTGTGGTATGAATCTACCCCCATACTAATGGTGGCCTGCCTTCTCTTTGTGATTTCCTATGTTTGGGTCTATGCCAGCATTGTGAAATTTCGTACACCCAAGTGGCTCCATCTAGATTACTTGGAATAATAAGAGTAGCGAATATAGGAGTGGTAATCGAGTCTTATTTAAAGAAATTCAATACGCTCAGAACTTGCCATACCAGCACCAAGACAACTAAGGCAACAACTATCACTAGACTCAACTCAATCCGAAAGAGCTTTGATCTTTTGTGAATATATTCAATAAGTAGCATGCAGCCCTCAGATAAGATGGAAAGCTCTAGAGTGCACCATGAGTCAATCAAAGCAGATCAGGCATTACTGATTGGATCAGCGCAAAAGAAGAAAACGATGCAGGTAATGGTTTGCTAATGCTCCATAGCGTGCCTATGTTTACTACAACAAAGAAATCCTAAACTCTCCTAGGAACTTTTTTAAGATATTTATGTGTATAGCCATACCCTACCCAGTACTCCTCGTCCGAATACTCAGATACGACTAGAGATGTATAGACTGCCAACAGAGATGCCTTGAGAAAATTTGCTCCTACATAATTTTCCGCAAGATCTAATTCCTCAGATTCCCATGGGGCAATCATTCCAAATCTTGATATCAGCTCTTTTCTAGCATCCGATATCAACAGCAATACTTCCCCGTGATGGGATTCGTATCCCTTACTCAATTTCTCACCTAAATCGATTAGCTGATCTTGCAATTTATTAGGCATTAGGCTGCCGCCATTAAAGGCTTCATTGCCATTGGAGCAATTGCAGGATTACGCTTAAATCTCTGCTCAACCTCCCATAAATCAACGGCCTCTTGCATATGTAACCAGCTCTCAGGTGTTCCGCCAATGACCTTGGAGATCCTTACAGCCATCTCGGCGCTGATACCTCTTTTTTCATGCAGTATCTCGGAAACCGTCAAACGACTCACGCCCAAATGATTTGCAAAAGCTGCTTGGGTAATATCGAGCTCAGGCAAAACATCCTCGCGCAATATAGCGCCTGGATGAGTCGGTCTACGACTTGGATTTCTCAAGCTTCTCGTTGTTTTCTTCATTAGTGATAATCCTCCAAATCTACTTCGATTGCGCTATCGCCATCGAACTTAAAAGTGATGCGCCAGTTCCCTGATACGGTAACCGAGTAAACACCTTTGCGCTTACCCTTTAATTCATGAAACTTAAAGCCAGGTAAATCCATATCTTCAGGCGCAACAGCAGAATCTAATCGATCTAACATCCGCTCGATCCTAGCAGCGTACTGCGCTGGAATGGCCCTGTAACTGCCCCGTACAAAAAAGCCTTCTAACCCCTTGTGGTTAAATGAACCAATCATGCCTATCCTTTTTTAATATTGTAATGTAGTTAATTACAATGTCAAGGTACTCATTACATCAAATTTGAGGTCCGATATATGGCATTAGCAAGCCTAAATTACCCTACAAGCCATACA
Source organism: uncultured beta proteobacterium (assembly GCA_903858445.1). Lineage (GTDB taxonomy): Bacteria > Pseudomonadota > Gammaproteobacteria > Burkholderiales > Burkholderiaceae > Polynucleobacter. Next base: position 2,378 of record CAIOIX010000305.1, on the reverse strand, counting down.
CCATATAGCCTTTAAGACTGCTAATGCCGCATATCGAGCCTTATTTACAAATGGAATTGGTGGTTAAATTCTGAATTATCAAATTAATCACGACCAGCACGGCAGTAATTACCGCCCAAGAAGCTGCTGTTTTATTTAACTTAGTTTGATCACGTATGGTTCCCACAACCTCCCAAGGTGGCCTTGTTCCATCCCCACTACAAATTATTTCAACATCTCCTTCGCCGCCTGTTCCAGGTCCAACTAGAACCTTGGAGCTTTTGTACCAATAAAATCCCGATATGAGAGTTGTAATCGAAACAAGAACATCCAATAAAATTTTCATTAATTTTTCCGATTTATTTACAGTCCATTCGAGGGAGTCTTAACTTTTTAAGTAGGCTACTGTGTAATTTGCGTAAGGGTCTGTATGGCTCGATGCTACGCCACATATTAAGTGCTATGACCGCCGCCTCTCATCCCCCGTTCCTTTGATGAGATACTCAGATACTTATTTAAAAGTGACTCTGATTTAAGCCAACACTAAGTAGGCTTTTTCAATCCTCGATCAAATAACTCCTAATACCCAATCCAAAGTTAAAGCTAATTGGGTTTATGAGGTTTATGGAACTATCCCATTTATTTTTTGGATGCTATTTTAAAAAAGGCATCCTTTATAACATGATCTCACGCAATCCATTTATCCAACAGGAAATAAATAATTCAATCTTACCTGTAAATCCAATACCAAATCCCTTAAATTAATTTGATCTAATTGATTTTTACTCAAAAATGCTTTCCATTGAATATTTTTATTCCTGTCTTGCGAAAATTCATCAGATAAGCCCAATGGCAATCCATCTGGCATCAAAGTCTTTCTACGTGTAGTGGTGGCCTCTACTGCAATCCTTAGAATTTCTTGATCCAACTCAGATTGATGTAGGATTACCCATAGGTCAAAGTAATCTTTCATTCTGCTATTGGCCATACCTAGAGAAATAATTGCATCTAATTTTTCAGCTACGACGGTATAGCGTGGATACACTCTTAACCTGGGGCTAGGAAACTCACTCAAGAGTACGGGGTAGGTCGCCATTTCTGGTGCTGGCGTGACTGTATCCCCATAACCGACATCTACTTGAATAGCTGATCTTGCCCCATCAAGATAGGCAACCAATGTCACCCGCATTCCAGTGTAATTTGCCTCTTTACGAATTTCTTCTGCCCGAATACTACCCCCATCAAACTCAATGCCATCAGCCACCTCTAAAGCACATAGATCCTCAAATGCTTTTATCAAGTAGGCAGCATCGGGCAATTGAAATCCCAGTAAATCAATATCTCTTGTCGCTCTTAGTGGAACGTCGAACCATAAATCAAATAGCAATGCCCCCTTTAGCAAGAAATGATCTTGATAGTCAGAAATACTGAGGCGATACAGCAACCGCTCTAATGCATAACGGGTGAGAATTAAATTGAATTCTTTACCCTCGGCTTGCGCCTTATTCTTCAACTTGGCTCGAACGGAGGCACCCATGTTTTTATCAGCCATTCAGACTCTCCAAATAAGGCCTCATCACATTGCTCACCCGACAAATTTTTGCATATTCCCAAACTTTATCCATTGACATTCGCCTGCTACGCCAAGCCTCGTGCAAGGCCTCGATGGCAATATCAATCCCGATTTTGTTGCGGAACTTAAAGCAATCCACTATGGTCTTTTCAATACATGTGACTCTGACGTTGACGACGCCGTCAATCACTTTAGTATCCACGCCTGACTCCAATGCTTCCCCTGAAAATCGGACGATCTTTAGCGGCGGATATTTCACATTTGGTGCGCGCGCCTTTACGTCAACCGCCAACCAGACTTGATGTGGGGATTGCGTGGTCAATCCATGCATCTGCAATGCAGTGAGTAGGCAGAATATGGCCTTAGGAAATTTAATGGCTACTTCTGCCAAGGTTGCCTGCTCTGTCACTACTCTATCGGGAAGCGAATACAAACCACGACTTAGTTGCAATAGACGCCCTTCGTCCACCAATCTTGCCAACTCCACTCGGGGCACATTGAGTTCGCCCAAGTCCCTGGCCCTCAAAATACCTCTTTGATTTGCCATTGCTAGAATGATTTCTTTGGATGCCTGCATTCGACTGATTTTAACATAATGTTGATAAATATTAACAAATACCGACATTATGTTTTATGTACGACTGACTTTAAAGCCCTGTTCCATCTATTCGAAAGATAACTTGGCTCTGGAATCTAAACCCTCCAGCGAACCCCAGCACCAGAGTCTGGAGTTCCAATGAATTCAATGCCTGCTTTTTCAAAAGCCTTTTCAATTGCTTCCAGAGTTTTAGAGTGAGTGCCTGGTACGCCCTCTAATGACTCAAGG
>CAIOIX010000304.1 GCA_903858445.1 uncultured beta proteobacterium | reverse complement strand
GGTCGACATGGTTTCGACGTGGATTACAAAGCATCAAGGGCATACCGAGGACCCGTTATCTCGTAAATCAATGGGAATGTAATAACTGCAAACGACGAACGTTTCGCACTAGCCGCTTAATTGCGGTTGCCCCTGAACTGACTCTCTCTTGGGTCAGCTAGCGCAAGCTAGATCAGGGTCATTTACAAGAGATAAGATCATTTCATGTCACGGGGAATGATTCGAAAACTTAGTGAATCGTCAGCGTGGAACATGTCAATCTGTGACTAGCTGGCTAAATTAAATGATATGACTAAGTATGTAGAACTTGTTGTGGAGGATTTGCGGACGCGGGTTCGATTCCCGCCGGTTCCACCATTTTGAAGTAACAGTCAAACGCCACCCCTTGGGTGGCGTTTTTCTTTAATTAATGAATCAATTCTTCCGATTAGTTGAATTGATAACTCATGCCGGCTTGGAAATTGAGTGGTGCTCCAGCAAAGATGCCGTCTGGACTCCGGCTGGATATATATCTCCTATTCAATACATTATTAATGACCCCAAACATTTTCCAATCTTTGTTGATGGCATAGTTAGCACTCCAATTAACTGTTGTAAAAGCAGGAACCTCGCCTAAAGTACCAATGGCATTTTGCACAACTGTATTTGCTGAATCTGCGTATTGGGTGGAAACATAATTCAGACTAACTAAAGTATTGAAGCTATTCTTTTCGTAGCTAACACCAAGATTGGAAGTTAATTTAGGTGTGTAAGGAATGCGGTTCCCATCTCGACCAAGAGAGCTGCTACCCACAAACTTGGCCACTGGAATATATGTGGCATTGCCGTTAATACCCCAACCGCTTCCAAGCGCATAACCCAAGGAAAGCTCGGCACCTTGATGCAAACTTTTACCTCCATTGGCCTTAGAAATTCCTGCAGCCAAACTCTGATTCACAATTTGATTGCTGAAGTTCATGCTAAAAATTGCTGAATCATAGGAAAAGCCGCCTGACTTACCACGCAGACCGAGTTCCGCATTTGTTGAACGTTCTGGTGCTAGCTGCTGATCAACCCCCTTGTCATCAATAGCAGTAGCTAATTGCGCCGGTGCAAAACCTTTATAAACACTGCCATAGAGTTGGGCTTGAGGAATGAGCTGCCACGTAGCGCCGATTTGTGGAATCGTTTCTACATTTTTAGCGCTGCCGGCTTTACCAGTAACGACATTTGAACGGGTTTGGTTATAACTTTCGACCCGCACCCCTGGGATGAGGGCAAAGTCTTTGCTTAGCAAGAAACGATTTTGCGCATAAACCGCTACTGAATTAGCCTTGTTATCCTCCTGTGAAGCGAGTCGACCAGAATAGGCTAAGTTTTTTGAACTCACTAGCTGATTAATTTGAGACTCGGTATGCATACGCACGCCAAACTCTGCCTCATTAGAAATGCCCAAAGCCTTATAGGCATGGCTCACCCGAGAATCAATGCCCAACATTTGAAACTCTCGATTCCGCCCTGTCAGACAGTCAGTGCCCTGATTGCAGGTCTTAAAAACAGTCGAATCTTGTGTGCGCTTAACGATATTTTGCCGCCAGTAATCTCTAGACAACCTACTCCAATACATCAAGGTATTCATTTTGGT
>CAIOIX010000303.1 GCA_903858445.1 uncultured beta proteobacterium | reverse complement strand
TGAAGGAACTCTGATGTCAGTAACTGTAGTTGTTGTGGAATTGGTATAGCCAAAGCTATAGTTCAGACTAGAGCCGCTAATCAATGAGCCGGAATAAACAGCTGTATCAGTGCCTACACCGCCATTGAGAACATCGTTACCGCCATTGCCCATCAAGATGTCATTGCCATAACCACCATTGATGGAATCGGTATCCGCGCCACCAATAATGGTGTCAGCAAATATCGAGCCCGTAATTGCTGTAGATCCGACTGAATTGGTAGATGTATCGGTAATGTTATAGCCATTACCAGTAGTGATTTTGCTTAAATCAATGGAATAGCTATTGGTAAATAGATTGGCTGTTCCGTTATTAAATCCATCGCCAGCAGTCCAACTCCCCGCCAAAGTCACATTAGCAGTGGCACCAATGTTGACCTTCAAAACATCTATACCATTGCCTAAATCGGTAACATTCGCGTTACGTCCATTGATAATGAAGGTGTCGTTTCCTGCGCCGCCTGTTAAGGTATCAGCACCCAAACCACTGGTGAGAATATTGTTTCCATTATTACCAGTAAGATGTGCACCAGCACCAGCACCTGTAGAGGTGTTGGTGACACTAAATCCATTGCTGGCATTGGCACTTGTGGCGCTAACATCGACATCAAAGTTATTGGTAAACAAGTTGGCAATGCCACGATTAAAGCTATCAGCAGTTGCAGTCCAAGCTCCAAAAACAGTAGCATTCGCAATACCTGTAGAGGCGACCTGCAGAATGTCTGCACCATGACCTAGATCGGAAATGCTATCCGCACCGCTTACCACAAACTTATCTGCTCCTAGGCCACCAGTTAAGGAGTTGTTACCACTGCCACCATCTAAAGTGTCGTTACCTGATCCACCTATAAAGGTATCATCACCCCCCATGCCCAAATAGATATTGTTTCCATTACCCAACATGGCAATATCATTACCAACGCCACCAACATAGACTTCTTGCGCAGACACTTGTGTAAAAGTACCAAATGGGTCTACAAAAGTCGATTTCACCATATAAGTCCCTGGCAATACGGAACTCAAAGTGCTTGAAGTAGCACCAACTAAGTCATAAAATCCTGGCAGCGTGTTTGAAGTCGCATCTTGATACTGCATCCATTGAAATGTATTAACCAACGGACTCTTGCCATGACTATTAAAGCCAACAATATCTGGATCCTGAATGGAATTTGTCGCATTAAGTATTGCAGACCCTCCCGATACAGCATATCCACTGATATCAATTGACCCAGTATGGGTCTCTTGCACATTCCTCACAGTGACAGCCAAGGTTTGACTTGAGGTGTTTACACCATCCGTCACATTGACTTTAACTTGATAGATTGGATTCAGCGAACCATCAGTATTTATGTGATCGGTATTCTCATAATTTGCCCCCGTTCCAGAAAAGGATAAGGCGCCGTTGCTTCCGAGAGTAAAGTATTTCGAATCATCAAAAGTAGCATCTAAAGAATAGGTCAAGTTAGCATTTGGCAGCGTCAAATCTGTTGAACTAAGATTGACAATCGTTGCCGAAGTATTCTCATTGATTGAAACATTGGGATTAGATGTAACAATAATCGGCTGATTTAACTGAGCCAATGTTGCAGTTTGATCCGCAAATTGGAAATTACTTACTCCAGTAACCAATTGAGTTCCATCGGGAGATCCTGCACGCATATCTTGAACTAAAAAGGCTACTAGAGCACCTTCATTTTCAGTATGGTATGCAATCCGCGCCACTTTATAGTCAGCAAAATTACCTGAATAAATTGTGGTGTCAGCACCATTACCAGAGGCCCCAACACTAGCGGAGCCATCCACGGTGACCGAATAATCATTGCCTAATACAAGATCTTTAAAGAACTTGGAAGACAACATGCTGGTGTAGTGTTTATCAAATATTCCGCTACCCATGCCAAATTGATTGGCGACATAATTAGCGGCATCTAATAATCCATTGCTCAATAATGACGAATTTGCCCGATGACTAGCGCCATCAATTTCACTGTAGTAGCTATAACTATCCGCGGTATAACTGCCGCTGATGAGCTGGCCCGTCGCGGGATCGATGGTTCCACCATTTAAGCTACCATAAGTACCTATCAAAGAATCTAAGCGAATATGGTTACCCACAATCACGTCGACACCACCGCCGCCAACGAAACTATCGTTACCGCTACCACCAATAAACCAGTTGCTACCAGTATCGCCCGTCATTGAATCATTATTAGCAGTGCCAATAACCCCCTGCATTTCAAAGAAAGCAGGGAGATTGCCTACTGACGCAGTTTGTGCAGTAGTTGCAGGGTTAGTCTGCATAGCCATGTCCAGGGTAACGCCCTGACCTGCCACCCCAGTTGATCCCTGCCCGATATTTTTACCAGTAATAGCCCAATCGGAAAGATCAAGCAAGTTAAAGCCAGTAACAGTAGTACCATCACCACCGGTCACTTCATCAACACCTTTACCAATCATCGCTTGGGATATGGGGCCAGGACGCAAAATATTATCGCCCTTACCGCCATAAAGTACATCGGTATCAGCGCCGCCCACTACATAATCATCACCGTTGTCGCCATAGAGAATATCGCTACCAGTACCACCATCAATGTAATCATTGCCATCGCCACCGTGCGTAAATGGGTCTGTGTCGGCGCCGCCATAAATGACATCATCCCCACGCTCGCCATCAATTTTGTCAATGCCAGTGCCACCATATATCGTATCGTTACCATCGCCACCAACAAGTTGATCAACGCCATTCATGCCTGTGCCGCTAGCATCCCCATAAATAAGGTCGTCACCCTTGCCGCCATCGATAAAATCGGGGCCTTCGCCACCATAAAGCGTATCGTTGCCATCACCACCATAAATACGGTCTTGACCAATACCGCCATAAATAATGTCATTACCTGCATCACCATAAGCAGTGTTATCACCATCACCCAAATGCAAAATATCGTTGTATTGGGTTCCGACCATCACTTCGTTAGAAGCCGCGCCGCTAGTTGGAGTGCCATCTAAATTGGTTTGATTTGGATCCAGCACTGGGCGGTAATCCAAAATGTACTGATGCGCATTGATATTACCTGCGCCATCAACGCCATTGTTTGAGTCATAGATTGTGACTACTTGACCATTTGCAACCAATGAGGCTGTGCCGGTACTTGTAGCCGCATCACTATAGATACCAAAACCATCCCCGCCATTGACCTTAGGATTATCATGGTTGTATTGAGCCAAATCAGCAATTTCAGTACCGTACTTGTGTTCGTAACCAGCATTTCCTAGCTGACTTGCTGTTTTAGAAAAGTCATAATATTGGTCTGCATAGGAGAAAATATTGCCATTCAGATGTGTTAAGCCAGTATTGCGCTCAACAATATCCTTGAACTGTTCATTTTGCATTTGCTGACCTAAATTCAGGCCATCAAGGCGATAGAGATAGTAATAACGATCCCCATCCATCAAGCTTTCAATTTGATTTAAGAAAATTAAATTGAAAGTTTCACCCAATAGACCACTCAGCACATGCTTCTCAGCTAAGCCACC
>CAIOIX010000302.1 GCA_903858445.1 uncultured beta proteobacterium | reverse complement strand
GTTTAAGGGCGCTGAAGGTCTCTTCTGCAAATTTGGCCACACTTAAAAGCTTCGCATCATCACGATAGTTTGCAATCAACTGAATTCCTAAAGGCAGACCATTACTTGATTTGGTAAACGGCAGAGTGATAGATGGGGTTCCCAAGAAGCTCCACAAGGCACAAAACATTGGATCGCCGGTAGAGCCTAGACCCTTAGGTGCCTCTCCGCTAGCTGGCACCGATAAGAACGCTTCATATTGCTTGAAATATTTGCCAATGGAAGCGCGCAATTGTTTTTGTAAGTTTCTTGCATTGATATATTCACTAGAAGAATGGCTATCTCCTTTTTCGGCTAATTCCTTAATATGAATACTGAGTAACTCACTATTGTGTTTAAGATGCTCTTGATGAATAACTGCCGCCTCACATTCCATAATGAGATTCATGGAGTTAATCGCATCCCAGTAAGCATCGGGGAGGGACAGGATCTCTACTATTGCGCCAGCAGAGCGCAAGAGTTCCGCCGCTGATTCCAATGCCTTAGCTTGATCTTCGCTAACCAGGTGATCAAATGCAGTCTTCAGGACGGCAATCCGTGGTTTGGAGAAAGGTTTGAGTCTGGAACCAGGTCCAACTGGAATATCTGGCAAAACAATGGAATCTTCTTCTGAGGGGGCTGCATTCTTAAGAAGTTGCAGTGCATAGGCGGCATCATCGACTGAGCGCGTAAAAAATCCAATATGGTCAAGAGATCCTGAGAGTGGATGAGCTCCATCGCGAGGTACAGCACCAAAACTGGCTTTAAATCCCACTACGCCGCAATAGGCAGCTGGGCGCACGATAGATCCTTGGGTTTGAGATCCCAGTGCCAGCGGCACAATGCCAGCTGCTACTGCTGCAGCAGAACCGCTTGAAGAGCCGCCGGGAGTATGTTCGGAATTCCACGGATTAGTTGTAGGACCTGGATTTCGCCAAGCAAATTCAGTTGTTACTGTTTTGCCAAAAACAACTCCACCTAACTCACGGATCTTTTTAATTACCTGGGCATCATCTTTGGGGGTGAGTCCTTTGTAGATGGGCGAACCATTTGTAGTTGGAAAATCTTTCGTAGCGATGATATCTTTGATGCCAACGGGGATGCCCATTAAGGGGCCAGTTTTTACTTCGCTTAACATCGTCTCAACCGAGGCCCGCTCGAGGAATGCCTTCAGAACGGGCTCATGAAGATCGGCCTGTAGTGAGCAATCAGCTAGCAATTCTTCAGGGTTAAGCTGATTAGAGTGAATGAGCTCGCAAGCTTCGATAAGACCGAGAATTTTTTTCATATATTTAGTTGGAGTTATGGTCACGACAAGGCTGGGCACCATAGATGCCCAGCAGGGAATGCTTATTTCATTGTTAAGGCATTTTTAATGAAGGTTTCATTAATAAAATTTTCGTATACCGGCTGCTCTTTGAGATTTCCTAATGCAATCTGTGTATCCATCGAAATTTTTAATGCTTGTGGTGTAATTTGCACGCTCTTTGGAAAGACGTTTTCGCTCATCATGCGATTCACAGCGTTTTCAACCACTTGAGGATCTTGGGTTGGAAATTCTTTTTTAGCAATTTCGATAGCGCCCTTAGGATCTTTGGTCATATAACGTAGAGCCATTTCCATGCCATTAACCATGCGCTGAGCTGCAACAGGGTCAACTGTTTTCATTGCGGTGATGGAAGAGAAAGCATAAGGACCATACGTTTTTGGGAAGCCTAGAACCACCTTCATACCCTTGATCGCTACTTGATCTAAACCTGGCTCATATAGCACCGCCACCTTTGCTTGACCGCCAAGCAAGGCTGCTGGCTCTGTACCCAGTGGAACTTGGATCATATCAATATCTGTTTTATCGTTCATGCCATTTTCCTTCAATAGCTTGAGGAAAAGAGAGGTGCTTGTCGTTGGCATTAAGCCAGTGACCACTTTTTGGCCTTTGATGTCTTTAATGCTGGTAAATTTCACATCAGGAGCGGTGGCAATCCAAACTGCAGCACCATTGACTGCATTGCTAATCACGCCAACATTGGCACCTTTGGAGGCTGCAATGGCGGTCCATTCAGGCCCATGAATTGAGAACTGTGAGCTACCCGAGAGAACCGAGGATAGGGCGGCTGTTGGTGACCCTGCCGTTTCTTTAATAACGCTTAGACCTTGGTCCTGGAAGAAGCCTTTGCCGATAGCAACATACAGCGGTAAATACAGCATGGACTGAAAGGCCTGAGAAATCGTGACAGTCTTCACTTCTGCAGTAGCAGATAAAGAGGTCAAGGATATTCCGACAGCTAATACGACAGTACCGAGTTTCTTAACAATAGATTGCATTTGAAATACCTCCGCTAGGTTAAAAGAATTACATTCGAATTTGAGTGCGGCCACTATCTGTGCGCCAAGGAAACATAAATTTTTCTAACGCATCAATGCCGTGATAAAGAAAGAATCCAACAATCATTAGCATGAATAAGCCAACCCAGACTGAGTTGAGTTCATAGAGGCTAGAGGCGTTGTAGATCATGTGCCCCAGCCCGGCCTTTGAAGAAATGAACTCCCCAACTACAGCGCCCACTAGTCCAAAGCCAACATTAATTCTGAAATTAGACACAATGGCCGGCATTGCAGAAGGCACGATGACTTCAAAAAAGATTTGGTGTTTATTGCCACCCATTGAAAAAAGCAGTGATTGCAGATCTTTGTCGGCATCTTTAGTTGCTTGATGCGCTGCTATCAAGGCAATTATGGCGGTCATAGAAACCACTAGGACAACCTTTGCCCCAAGACCAGTACCGAACCAAAGCAAAATAATCGGGGCTAGAGCAATTTTTGGAACGCTATTAATAGCAACAATGAAGGGTTCTGTAATTTGTGCAGCCCACTTGGAGTACCAGAGGTAGAGACCGATAGCCGTGCCGATAGCTGTCCCGATCACAAAGCCAAGTAGCGCTTCCCAGAGGGTGTAGCCAGTATCAATGAAGAGTGAAAAATCAAGAACACTTGAAACAAATCGCTTCCAAATTCCGGCGGGGGTGCCAATGAGGAATTCCGATACAAAACCAAGTTCAGCACCTAGTTGCCACAAAGCAAAGAAACTCACTACCGACATAATTTGGATAAAGGATTTGCCTGAGCCGGTGTTTAGCCACAGGCTTAATCGTGATGTTGTCGGTTTCATGCTTTTGCATCCTTTCTGGTTTGAATATCCAATTCGGAGCACAGTAAGTTAAAGTATTCAGAGAAGTTACTGTGGGCTCGAGCATCAATTGGGGAGCTACGTTCAATCTCAATCTCATGGACATTTTTAACGGTTGTGGGCCTACCGCTCAATGCAACCACTCTCTTGGAAAGGGCGACGGCTTCATCAATATCGTGGGTTACCAAAATAACGGTCTTTTTAAAGAGGGCAACGGCATCTAGCAAAACACTCTCCAGATAAAGTCTGGTTTGATAGTCGAGCGCAGAGAATGGTTCGTCTAGCAAGAGGATATCGGGGTCCATGAGTAGCGTTCTAATCAGGGCAACCCTTTGGCGCATGCCTCCTGACAGTGTTTGAGGGTAGGATTTTTCAAATCCAGAAAGACCAAAAGTCGATAGATATTCTCTAGCCATCTCGACTGCGCGTGGACCATCTTCGCCACGAACCTTTAGGCCTAACAAAACATTCTCAAGAACTGTTTTCCAAGGGAAGAGTAGGTCCTTTTGCATCATGTACCCAATCCGACCTCTTAAACTGGGTGTGGTTTCACCTCGATATACCAGCGAACCTTTATCAGCCTCTAGTAAACCTGCAATGATGTTAAAAATGGTGGATTTTCCGCAGCCACTTGGTCCGATGATGCTGACAAAGTCTTGTTCATGAACATCGAAAGTTAGACCATTTAATACTTCTACCGGTCCTGACTTGCTGTCGAATGACTTGTGGATTCCATTGATGGAGAGTTGTATTAATTTTTCGGACATGTTTTATTTTTTCTAATCCAATGAGGGGCAAAGTAAGTAGTAATACTTACATTCCTCATTGAGACGGTTGGGGTGCATGATCTTGATTTGGTGCATGCTGGCTTCAAGATGGCTCATTAAGATCTAAGGTGGTGCAGGTGATCTACTGCAATCGGCTTAAAGCAATTGATTGCAAAGATCGGTTGAGTTAGGCTTCAACCACAATGAACTCACCTAGAGAGACTTTTTCTCGAAATTGAGAGAAGGAAAAAAAGGCTTTCATCATCTTGGTATTGATAACCTCAATTTTTCCTTCGGGCGTGAGACTCGCTAAATACTCCCCTGCGGGAAACGAAGTTTTTGACACATTTTCTGTATTGGAGTCTTGACCTTCAAATACTAGACTTTTTGTAATTTTGATACGCATAACTTATCTTACGTTTTAAAAATTAGAACCAATTTCTTCATTGCACAATTCAGAAAGCATCTTGCACCATTTGGGTATTTAGCTAAATAACGCCTCTAAACTCAATAGATTCAAGCATCTAGTTACTTTTCAAGTCCGTTTTAGGCTCGTTATCGCACTTAAGTAGTGCAGCAGACAATATTTTCAAAGTAGTAATACTGTTTAATAAAACTGTCATACATGAATTTCAATGCGAATCCACTCCTTTTAAAACATTATGAAACTCATTACTGCAATTATTAAGCCCTTTAAATTAGATGAAGTGTATGAAGGTTTGAATCATATCGGCATCATGGGGATGACATCTTATGACGTTCGGGGCTTTGGCAGGCAAAATGGTCATACCGAGCTGTATCGCGGCGCAGAATATGTGATTGACTTTATATTGAAGCTGAAGATTCAGGTTGCTGTGCAGGACGAAGTTTTGGAAGATGCACTGCACGTTATTTCAAAAGCGGCTTATACGGGAAAGATTGGTGATGGCAAGATCTTTGTTACATCTCTAGATGATGCAGTTCGTATTAGAACTGGAGAAAGCGGAGCAAAGGCGCTGTAGATTTTT
>CAIOIX010000301.1 GCA_903858445.1 uncultured beta proteobacterium | reverse complement strand
TTTAATGATGGCCGCCACCTTGGCTTCTGGCACAACCATTTTGGAAAATGCTGCACGTGAGCCTGAGGTAGGTGATTTGGCCGAGTTATTGGTCAAAATGGGTGCCAAGATTACCGGCATTGGCAGTGATCGCCTTGTCATCGAAGGGGTGGAAAAGTTACATAGTGCCGAGCATTCGGTTATCCCTGATCGTATTGAAGCAGGCACATTCTTGTGTGCGGTTGCAGCGGCTGGAGGAGAAGTCTTGGTAAAGCAGTGCCGTCCCGATACCTTAGATGCGGTGATTGTGAAGCTAAAAGAAGCTGGCCTGAAAATGGAAGTGGGCCCAGATTGGATCAAAGCATCAATGACGGTGCGCCCTAAGGCTGTAAGCTTTAGGACGTCGGAGTACCCTGCCTTTCCAACGGATATGCAGGCTCAACTCATGGCCGTGAACTCAGTTGCTAGCGGTAGCGCCGTGATTACCGAGACCATCTTTGAGAACCGCTTTATGCATGTCCAGGAACTCAATCGTCTGGGTGCTGATATCGCTATTGAGGGTAATACCGCGATTGCCCAAGGCGTTGAAAAGCTTTCTGGAGCAGTAGTCATGGCCACGGACCTCAGGGCATCAGCCAGTTTAGTCATTGCAGGCTTGGCTGCCCAAGGAGAAACCCAGGTTGATCGGATTTATCACTTAGATCGTGGTTACGACCGTATGGAACAAAAGTTGACCCTCCTAGGGGCCAACATTCAGCGGGTGAAGTAAGCCTGGTGGATAATTAGTCCATGAAATTGACTCTAGCCCTTTCAAAAGGGCGAATTTTCGAAGAAACCGCTGAGATCTTATCTAAGGTCGGGATTCGTCCGCTTGAAGATCCTGAAAAGTCACGCAAACTCATTATTGAGACCTCCAATCCAGATGTTCGTCTGATTATTGTTCGTGCCTCTGATGTCCCAACTTATGTGCAGTTTGGTGGGGCCGACTTTGGTGTTGCCGGTTTGGACGTCCTCATGGAAAAGGGCACCGATGGCCTGTATGTGCCATTTGATTTAAATATCGCCAAGTGCCGCATGTCAGTTGCAGTGCGCGAAGGATTTGATTACGCGGCTGCTGTTAAGCAAGGCTCCCGTTTGAAGGTTGCTACCAAGTATGTGAACTGTGCTCGCGAGCACTTTGCCAACAAAGGTGTGCACATCGATACGATTCAGCTATATGGCTCAATGGAGTTGGCGCCTTTAGTTGGCTTAGCTGATGCCATTGTGGATTTAGTTTCCACGGGCAATACCTTGCGCGCTAATGGCTTGGTAGAGGTTGAGGCCATTGCTGATATTAGTGCGCGTTTGGTGGTGAATCAAGCTTCGTATAAACGAAAGCGTGCACAACTCCAGCCATTCTTTGAGCAATTGAAGTAAAGATAAGAACAAGACGAATCGTCAAATGCCCTCAGCAGAAATTAAAGTAACGCGCCTCAATAGTAAAGACGCACAATTTCAAGAAACGCTTCTATCAAGCCTTTCTTTACCGATGGCTGATGATGAGGCTATTGATGCGGCGGTTGTTAAAATCCTGGCAGAAGTCAAAGCTAAAGGTGATGAAGCGGTCCTCGGCTTTACAAAGCAATTCGATCGCTTGAATGTTGCTACTGTTGCCGAATTAGAAATTTCTGCCAAAGAATTAGAGCAGGCTTACTTAGGTTTATCGGTAGAGCAAAAAAATGCCTTGGATATTGCTGCGCAAAGAGTGCGCGCTTATCACGAGAAGCAAAAGATAGAAGCGGGTTGTCACTCTTGGGAATACGAAGAAGCTGACGGTACCCGTTTAGGTCAAAAAGTAACGGCGCTCGATCGCGTAGGGATTTATGTTCCTGGTGGCAAGGCGGCCTATCCCTCATCCGTATTGATGAATGCGATTCCTGCAAAAGTAGCAGGTGTGAGTGAAGTCATTATGGTGGTGCCGACTCCTGAGGGCGCGCGTAATTCTTTAGTCTTAGCAGCCGCTCACTTGTCTGGTGTTGATCGTGTATTTACCATCGGCGGTGCTCAAGCAGTTGGAGCCTTAGCTTACGGTACCAAAACTATTCCGCCAGTGGACAAAATTGTGGGGCCAGGAAATGCTTATGTAGCAGCAGCCAAGCGTAGGGTGTTTGGTATTGTGGGCATTGATATGATTGCCGGTCCTTCAGAGATCTTGATCTTGTGTGATGGCGCAAGCAATCCAGATTGGATAGCGATGGATCTGTTCTCACAGGCTGAACACGATGAGTTAGCCCAATCTATTTTGCTTTGCCCAGACGAGAGCTTCATTGAGCAAGTTCAAGTCAGTATCAACAAATTACTTCCTGAAATGCCGAGGAGGAAGGTGATTGAAACATCCCTAACGAATCGCGCCTTGTTAATTCAGGTGAAGGATATGGTTGAGGCTTGTGATATTGCCAACGCGATTGCTGCGGAGCATCTTGAGATATGTGCCGCTAATCCACGTCAGTGGGCTGAGTTAATTCGTCATGCAGGCGCAATTTTTATGGGTAACTACACTAGCGAGGCGCTTGGGGATTATTGCGCTGGGCCAAACCATGTACTACCAACAGCACGGACTGCACGCTTCTCTTCCCCGCTAGGTGTTTATGATTTTATTAAACGTTCAAGCATGATTGAGGTAAGTGAAGCCGGTGCTCAAACCTTAGGTGCTGTAGCCAGCACCTTGGCTCATGGTGAGGGCTTGCAAGCCCACGCGCGCGCAGCAGAGATGCGTCTAAAAAAATAAAAGCAAAAATCAGATCCAAAGCAAATCGAAAAAGATTAGGTATTCGATTTTCGTAATTGATCAGTCGATTTTGTATTTTGTGTCATTTTTTTTGCTTTTCCTTAATTACTGACACGTAAGCTAATTAAGCTTTAACTAGAATTTCTTCTAGAGTGGCGACTAATTCATTGCTTTGCTCTTCTGTACCAATGGTGATACGCAGAAACCCTTCAATCCGCGGCGATTTAAAGTGCCGCACAATGATGCCGCGATCACGCAAGGCTTGATAGAGTTTTTCACCAGCGTGTTTTGGATGGCGGGTAAAGATAAAGTTGGCGGTTGAGGGTAGGGTATCAAAGCCAAGTGTATTCAGTTCTTTTATCAGGCGATTACGGGTTTGGATGACCTTGGCTGACGTTGCTTCAAGGTGTGCTTGATCTTTAATGGCAGCAACTGCTCCAGCTTGAGCCAAGCGCCCTAAGGGGTAAGAGTTAAAGCTATTCTTGACACGCTCCAAGCCCTCAATCAATGCTGGGTGACCCACGGCAAAACCCACCCGCAACCCTGCAAGTGCACGAGATTTAGAGAGGGTGTGAACGACGAGTAAATTTTCTGGGCAACTTTCACCCTGAAGTAACGGAATACAAGATTGTGTGCCGTAGTCAACATAGGCCTCATCAATCACCACTACTGAGTCTTTATTTTTGGCTAGTAACGCTTCAATCTCTGAGCGGGCAATGGCTCTGCCAGTGGGGGCATTAGGGTTGGGAAAAATAATCCCACCATTCGACAATTGATAGTCAGCCGTCTTTATTTCAAATTCTGAACCAAGGGGAATGGTTTTATATTCAATCCCGAAAAGCTTGCAATAGACTGGGTAAAAGCTATAGGTGATGTCTGGAAATAAAACAGCTTCTTTTTGTTTGAGCAATCCAAGGAATACGTGTGCCAAGACTTCGTCTGAGCCATTCCCCAAAAATACCTGTTTGGGGTCTAGACCATGTAAATCAGCAATAGCTTGCTTGAGGGCTTTGCCTTCTGGGTCTGGGTATAGCCGTAGATCATCGTTTGTTTGCTGATCAATGGCCGCTAGCGCTTTGGGCGAGGGTCCATAGGGACTCTCGTTAGTATTCAGCTTTACCAGCCGCTGCATTTGCGGTTGCTCCCCAGGAACATAGGGGGTGAGGGTTTGAACTACGGGACTCCAAAAGCGGCTCATGAGGGTACTCAAGTCAAAAAACAGCAGGAAAATGAATTAAATCCAGCACTTACATTAGTACTAGCAATGATATTATGAGGCTTCAATCAACACTTCGCCTCGCGGCGCAACGAAGCATGCGGCAAGCCGACGTTACCCGAAACACTTCGGAAACCAAAATTCAAGTTGCCATCAATCTAGATGGCACTGGCAAGGCTGAATTAGCCTCGGGCGTTCCTTTTTTGGATCATATGCTCGATCAGATAGCGCGTCACGGCATGATTGACTTAAAAGTCGTTGCCAATGGCGATACTCATATTGATGATCACCATACCGTTGAGGATGTGGGTATTACCTTGGGTCAGGCTTTTGCTAAGGCGGTAGGCGATAAAGCGGGTATTACCCGTTATGGCCACTCTTATGTCCCTCTAGATGAAACCTTGTCACGGGTTGTGATCGATTTTTCTGGTCGCCCAGGCTTGGAATTTAACGTGCCTTTTACCCGGGCGCGCGTGGGCGATTTTGACGTTGACCTCAGTATTGAGTTCTTCCGTGGTTTTGTGAACCATGCTGGAGTGACGCTGCACATCGATAATTTGCGTGGCATTAATGCCCACCATCAGATTGAGACTGTATTTAAAGCTTTTGGTCGCGCTTTGCGCATGGCTTTGGCTTTAGATCCACGTGCCTCTGGTGTTGTTCCTTCAACTAAAGGCAGTCTGTAATCTAGAAGACTTCTAGCTGCCTAGTAGAAAACAATAGAGATAGGTTAAAAGTTGGCGCAAACCATTGCCATCGTTGATTACGGAATGGGGAATCTTCGTTCCGTTTATCAAGCTTTTCATCATGTTGCGCCTGATGACAACATTCTGATTGCACGTAAGCCGGAAGAAATTAGCTCAGCCGACAGGGTTGTATTGCCTGGTCAAGGAGCGATGCCTGACTGTATGAAGCACTTAGAAGAATCCGGTTTGCTTGAGGCGCTTTTAGATGCAGCTAAAAATAAACCGCTTTTAGGGGTCTGCGTTGGCGAGCAAATGCTCTTCGATCGAAGCGCTGAGGTGAGGCTTGGTGAGCATTCTGAAGGAACTAAATGCTTGGGCTTGATTCCGGGTGAGGTTCGTCGTTTTGAGCTGGCTGGAAAAAAACAGCCCGATGGATCTGCTTATAAAGTCCCTCATATGGGCTGGAATCAGGTTCGACAAGATGCTGAGCACCCACTTTGGGCGGGTATTCCTGATTTAACCAGCTTCTATTTTGTACACAGTTACTATGTTGTGCCGCAGCGTGCTGAAGATATTGCCGGCTCTACCGAATACGGAAGCTGGTTTACTTCTGCTGTGGCACGAGATAATATTTTTGCAACCCAATTCCATCCGGAAAAAAGTGCAGAATACGGGTTAAAGCTTTATCAAAATTTTGTTTCTTGGCAACCTTAATACTTTTCTAACATGCTGCTGATTCCTGCAATTGATCTTAAAGACGGCCACTGCGTTCGACTCGAACAGGGTGACATGGACAAAGCCACGGTTTTTTCGGAAGACCCTGGCGCTATGGCAAGCCATTGGATTAGTAAAGGCGCGCGTCGCTTACATCTAGTCGACCTTAATGGCGCATTTGCCGGCAAGCTTAAAAATGAGTCTGTCATCAAATCGATCCTGAAAGCTGTGGGTAATGACATCCCGGTTCAGTTAGGCGGTGGCATTCGGGATTTAGAAACCATTGAGCGTTTATTGGACGATGGTATTAGCACTGTCATCATCGGCACTGCAGCAGTAAAGAGTCCAGGATTTGTACAAGATGCCTGCACGGCATTTCCTGGCCATATCATGGTGGGCTTAGATGCGCGCGATGGCAAAGTGGCTACGGATGGTTGGAGCAAGATTACGGGTCACGAGGTGATTGACCTTGCTAAGAAATTTGAAGACTATGGTGTTGAAGCCATTGTCTATACCGATATCGGGCGCGATGGCATGCTCAAGGGTGTGAATATTGATGCCACAGTGAAGTTAGCCCAGGCTGTTCGCATTCCGATTATTGCCAGTGGCGGACTATCTAACAACCAAGACATTGAGTCTTTATGTGCAGTAGAGGATGAGGGCATCATGGGCGTGATCGCTGGTCGCTCTATCTACTCTGGTGATTTAGATCTTTCAGCGGCTCAACAATATGCAGATGAGTTAACCCTCAAGTTTGCTAAAAAAATTATCTAGTGTGCTGATTAGTGCTTACTAAAAGAATTATTCCTTGCCTAGATGTTACGGCAGGACGCGTCGTTAAGGGTGTGAACTTTGTTGGTTTGCGTGATGCAGGCGATCCGGTAGAGATTGCGCGCCGGTACGATGGACAGGGCGCTGACGAGCTGACTTTTTTAGATATCACCGCGAGCTCAGATGGGCGCGATCTTATCTTGCACATTATTGAAGCCGTAGCCTCGCAGGTATTTATTCCCTTAACAGTTGGTGGTGGTGTTCGTGCCGTTGCCGATGTCCGACGCCTACTCAATGCTGGCGCAGACAAAGTAAGTATGAATTCCTCTGCCGTGGTAAATCCAGATTTGGTTTCTGATGCCGCCGCTTACTATGGCTCGCAATGCATTGTGGTGGCGATTGATGCAAAGCAAACTGCGCCAGGCAAGTGGGAAGTATTTACGCATGGCGGCAGAACAGCGACCGGCAGGGATGTCGTCGAATGGGCTACTGAAGTTGCTCAGCGCGGCGCTGGTGAAATTTTGCTTACTAGCATGAATCGCGATGGCAGTAAGGATGGCTTTGATTTAGCGCTGACTGCTGCCGTAAGTGACGCCGTCAGTGTGCCCGTCATCGCCTCTGGTGGTGTTGGTAATTTGCAGCATTTGGTGGATGGGATTACTCAGGGCCATGCTGATGCCGTTCTAGCGGCCAGTATTTTTCACTATGGCGAATACACCGTTGGTCAGGCAAAAGAATATATGGCCGCCCAAGGAATTCCAGTTCGCATTTAAAGCGATATTAAGAAAAACCGCTGTAAAGTTCACCCATGACGATATCTAAGAGTACCTTTAGCCCCATTGATGCTTTGCAGGCTGGTCCATGGCTTGAGGCAGTAACTTGGAATGAGCAGGGTCTAGTCCCCGTGATTGCCCAAGAGGTTGGCAGTAAAGATATTTTGATGATGGCCTGGATGAACCGCGATGCCTTACTGGCAACCTTGCGCTTAGGTGAGGCTGTGTACTGGACTCGATCAAGACAGAAGCTTTGGCATAAGGGTGAAGAGTCTGGCCACACCCAAAAAGTGAAAGAAATACGCCTAGATTGCGATGGCGACACAATTTTGCTGTTGGTAGAGCAAAAAGACGGTATTGCTTGCCATACGGGTGAACACAGTTGCTTTTTCCAGCAATGGAATTCCAAAAATACTACCTGGGTAGACGAATCCCAACCCAAGAAGTAGTTAAATAAGTGGCAAAGTCGCAAAAGACATAAAATCACTTTATGACTAGTAATGCTCAAGCCAAACCCAATTTAGATTCCGCATTAGCCCATTTAGCTGATGTGGTTGATCAGCGCCGTGATGCTTTCAAGGCTGGACAAACTGACCCCAAGACTTCTTATACCGCCTTGCTGTTTTCTAAGGGTGATGATGGGATCTTGAAAAAAATTGGGGAAGAAGCTACTGAGACCGTGATGGCTGCGAAGGATGCTCGTCAATCTAATTTGGCCCCAGAACAACAAAAGCTTTTGGTAGGCGAGGTGGCAGACCTCTGGTTTCATTGCCTCATTGCCTTGTCTCAGTTCAATTTACGCCCAGAAGACGTGATTGAAGAGCTTGATCGCAGGCTAGGAACCTCGGGCATCGAAGAAAAGGCAGCCAGAAAAGCTGCCAGCAAAGAGTAAGGGCGAGACTAGACGCATGATTCACGATCCAAACTGTTTGTTTTGTAAGATTTCTCAAGGATTAATCCCGTCCCAGAAGGTGTATGAGGATGAGGAGATCTTCGCGTTTAAAGATATCAACCCAGCTGCACCAATTCATTTTCTGATGATTCCTAAAAAGCACATCTCGATGCTGGAATCGGCTGAAGCCATGGATGTGCCATTGCTGGGTAAAATGATGGAATTAGCACCGCGTCTTGCCAAAGA
>CAIOIX010000300.1 GCA_903858445.1 uncultured beta proteobacterium | reverse complement strand
TGAAAAAGACCTCTTTGCCGGCTTTGGTCTTGAGGTTGAGGGTTACGCTGCGTTTATTGCGATTCATATTCAGAAAGCCCATGCTGTCTGACCCCTTCATCTTGAACCCCATGGCGCCTCGGGTCTGGTCTCCCGTACCTGGAGGCTCAATTTTGATCACGTCGGCGCCTAGGTCGGCTAAAAGCATGCAGCAGTAGGGCCCAGCCATGACTTGACTGACATCCAAAACGCGAACGCCACTCAGTGGTAAAGGTTTCAAGCTAGGGGTTTTCGTCATTGTCTCTATTGTTTTTATATGTTTAGAATGAATCTGACAATAATATCAAGCAATGGCAGATGAGCAATGCCTTGCATTGACGAATGAATAACTAGAATATTTATTGGAGATCCCATGCTTGTTAAGTCCCCTCAATGGGTTGCGCGTAGCTTTGCCTTAGTCGCTGCCTTTAGTTTTTTCTCGATCTCTTTTTCGGCTTTTGCACAGCAGGCCTATCCCTCCAAGCCCATTCGCTTGGTTGTTGGTTTTGCTCCAGGCGGAGGAACCGACATCGTGGCTCGCGCACTGGCTCCGAAGATGGGTGAAATCCTCGGTCAAAGTGTGATTGTTGAAAACAGGTCTGGCGCAGCGGGAACGATCGCAGCGGACCAGATCGCCAAGTCAGCACCAGATGGCTATACCTTGCTAGTGGGCCATTCAAACTCGAATGCCATTGCACCATTCGTTCTACCTAATGTGCCTTACAACGCCGCAACTGATTTCACTCCTATTACTTATTTAGGGTATGTGCCAAACGTGTTGGTTGTAAAAGCCTCGTTGCCAGTCAACTCTGTGGCGCAATTAATTGCTTTGGCTAAGGCTAATCCCGATCAAATGACCTATGGATCTTCAGGCATCGGTAGTACTCAGCATTTGGCGGGCGCACTGTTTGCCAAAATTGCTGGCATCTCTTTGAACCATGTCCCTTACAAGGGAAGCGGTCAGGCCATTATTGATTTGCTCGGCGGTCAGATTACGATGAACTTCGATACTTTGCCGCCAAACTTGCAACAGATTAAAGAGGGCAGTCTCAAGGCTTTGGCGATTTCAACACCGAAGCGTTTAGCAATTCTTCCCAATGTGCCTACTTTTAATGAGGTAGGTATTAAAGGATTTGATGTCACCAATTGGTACTCAGTCATGGGTCCTAAGGGAATGGATCCCGCAGTTGTTAATAAGATTGATCAAGCAGTCAAGGCCGCTATGGCTGACCCACAAATTAAGAAAACCCTAGATTCACAAGGCCTACAACCTGAAGGTCCAACAACCCCTGCGGCATTTGGTGTGTTCTTGACAGCGGAGCTAGCTAAATATCAGCGCTTAGTAAAAACTTTGGACATTAAGGCAGAGTAATTTTTCTAATGACAAGAGTCGATCAAAAGGAAGTGCACCAGACTGCCCAGGTTTTATGTGACATTCGTGATGGTATTGCTTATGTCACTTTTGATCATGTGGCAGCACGTAATGCCATGACGGTGGGGATGTACCAAAGCTTGAAAAGCATTTGCCAAGATCTTGCGCAAACCCCCGAGGTTCGCGTCGCCATCTTGCGGGGGGCAGGTGGTAAGTCTTTTGTTTCTGGCAGTGACATTGCCCAGTTTGCTTCATTTAAAACGGGTGCAGACGGTATACGATATGAAGAGGGTATCGATGACTACCTCAGCCCACTTGCTAGCCTACCCATTCCAACGATTGCAGTGATTGATGGCATGGCAGTTGGGGGTGGTTTGGCGATTGCGAGCTGTTGTGATTTTCGGATTGCAACGCCTGATGCGCGCTTTGGTGTCCCGATTGCAAAAACCTTAGGCAATTGCTTGTCTGCTGGCAATGTAGCTTGGTTGCTTGCCCACCTTAATGTCAATATCGTTAAGCGCATGCTCTTATTGGCGGAGATGATTTCTGCTGCTGAGTTACAGCAACAGGGTTACTTGTTAGCTACTCACGCACCTGAGGATCTGGCGCAAGCAGCTCAGAGTTTGGCGGAGCATCTCATGAATTTGGCACCGATTACTCAAAAAGCGACCAAGCTGACTTTGACTCGCTTGATAAAAAACAATTTACCGGATTGTTCGGATTTGATTGCGGAGTGTTATGGCAGTGCAGATTTTCGCAATGGCGTCGCCTCTTTTCTAGCGGGGCAGCCGCCGATATGGAGCGGAAAATAAAGCAGTAGTAAGCTCACCAGTAAGCTCAGCAGTAAGCTCACCATTAAGTACTCTGGCTTACTGGTTTTTTATCTAATCCAAGAACACCTCTTGGAGATTATTGAGGTAGCGTAAGCCCAGCTCAGTTGCTTTGAGCCTACTGGGATCGGCATCTAATAAACCTTTGTCACTAGCCTTCTCAAGCCCTTTGGAAATGACATTGAGTTGCAGGCCGGTGCGCTCGCTAAAGGTCTTTGTCTCTACGCCGTTGGTTAGTCTTAAGGTGTTGAGCATGAATTCAAAGGGGAGGTCTTTAGCAGGCACATCACGCGATTCAATGAGTGCATTGCCTTTGGTTTCCATGGCTTGCATATATGTTTCTGGATGACGCTCGCGCACTTGCCGTGTGACTTTATCTGGGAAAGAAACTTTGCCGTGCGCACCGGCACCAATGCCAATGTAATCACCAAAGCGCCAGTAGTTCAGATTATGTTTGCACTCTTGACCTTTCTGGGCATACGCAGAAACTTCATAGCGTTGATAGCCTGCCGCCTTTAAGAGCTCGAGGTTTTGCTCAAAGATTGCATCAATCTCATCTTCGCTAGGGAGCTTGGGTGGAAAGTTAGCAAAGTAGGTGTTGGGCTCAAGTGTGAGGTTGTAGAGTGAGAGGTGGGGTGTCTTAAAAGCAAGCGCAGTCTCAATGTCGGCTTTAGCTGCTGCCAAACTTTGATTGGGTAAACCGTACATCAAATCAATGTTGACGGACTTGAAGTGCTCAAGTGCAATCGCAATTGCCTGCTGAGCTTCTTCACCATTATGAATACGTCCTAAAGCCTTGAGCTGTGCATCTTGAAAGCTTTGAATTCCGAGGGAGACACGATTAATTCCTGACTTCGCAAAGGCTGCAAACTTTTCTGCTTCAACCGAGCCTGGATTGGCCTCCATCGTGATCTCAGCACCCGGCTCTAGATGGATGCGTGCGCGAATGGCTGAGAGCAAATCATCCATGCCTTTAGGGGAAAGCAGGCTAGGCGTACCGCCACCAATAAAGATGCTGTGGACCTGACGTCCCCAAGTGCGTGGTATCTCTGTTTCTAAATCAGTAATGAGTGCTTTGATATAGCGCTCTTCATCAAACCCTTGTTTACTTGTGGGGTTACCTTCTTTTTGATCTTTAATTTGATGTGAATTGAAATCGCAGTAAGGGCACTTGCGTTCACACCATGGGAAATGAACATAGAGCGCTAAAGGGGGAAGCGCAGTTAGTGCAATTTTATTGGGGCTGGAGCTGATCACGACAGGGCACGATTGTTGAGTTGCGCAATCAGTTCGCGTAAGGCTTGGCCGCGATGACTAATGAGGTTTTTTTGGGCGGGCTCTAGTTCAGCGGCTGTTTGTCCAAGCTCTGGCAAAAAGAAATAAGGATCGTAACCAAAACCATTTTTTCCTTTTGCTTGATCGACGATCTGACCATACCAACGTGTTTGCACAATCAGCGGTTCAGGATCATGTTCACTTTGAACCATGACTAATGCGCAAACATAATGCGCGCCACGATTGCTTTGATTGGCAAGAGCAGTCATCAGCTTTTGATTATTAGCAGCATCATCACCATTCTCGCCAGCGTAACGCGCCGAATAAACACCGGGCTCACCATTAAGGGCGTGGGCGCAAATACCAGAGTCATCAGCCAGTGCAGGCATGCCACTCGCAGCGCTAGCGTGGCGTGCTTTAGCGAGCGCATTTTCAACAAAGGTGTGATGGGGCTCTTCTGCTGCTGGAATGCCAAGCTCACCCTGAGGAACGACCTCAAAGTGGAGTGGCGCTAGTAGGGCTTGGAATTCACGAACCTTGCCGGCGTTATTAGAAGCGAGAACCAGTTTTTGCATTTTATGAATCAGCAGTCAATCGGTTTACTGGAGAGCTTCTAACTGCAACTTTGTTAGATCATGAATGCCTTGTTCAGCCAGATCTAGTAGAGCCGTTAGTTCGGCGCGTGAGAAGGTGGCACCCTCAGCCGTGCCTTGCACTTCAATCATCCCGCCTTTGCCCGTCATCACGACATTCATGTCGGTATCGCAGGAAGAGTCTTCTGGATAATCTAAGTCGAGTACAGGAGTGCCTTGATAGATGCCAACTGAGATAGCAGCTACGCTATCAATGATTGGGTCTTTGGTCAGGACGCCACTTTTGAGTAATTGGTTGACGGCATCTCTCGCGGCAACATAGGCGCCAGTAATAGAGGCTGTCCGAGTACCACCATCGGCTTGCAAGACATCACAATCCAAATGAATCGTGCGCTCACCCAAAGTTTCTAAATTAAAGACGCTCCTCATGGCGCGACCAATCAGACGTTGAATTTCTTGGGTACGACCAGATTGTTTGCCTCGAGCTGCTTCACGATCGCTGCGGGTGTGGGTGGAGCGGGGAAGCATGCCGTATTCAGCGGTAACCCAACCTTCGCCGGAGCCTTTTTTATGGGGAGGGACACGCTCCAAAATGCTGGCGGTACAAAGCACCTTGGTATCGCCAAAGGCAATTAAGACCGACCCTTCCGCATGCTTGGTAAAGGCGCGGGTAATGGTGATAGGGCGTAATTGTGTTGGGACACGACCGCTGGGGCGGCTGACATTCGAGGTACTCATAAGCGTTGGTCCTAAAGGTTGGGCTGCATTTGGTCTATGCGTTTATAAAGAATCTACAATGTCCCTATGATATCGAGCATGACTGGTTATGGCAGCGCTTCTCGCCAAGTCTCCCTGGGGGCTGGTGTAGTAGCTGATCTGCAAGTGGAATGTCGGGCTGTAAATAGCCGCTTTCTGGATTTGGGCTTTCGTCTTCCGGACGAGTGTCGTGGGGCAGAGCCTGCTCTACGGGAGATGGCGACGCAGGCTCTATCGCGAGGAAAGGTTGAGTTCCGCGCTGCATGGCGCGTTAATGCCGGCGCTGCGGGCGCCGCTAAGAGCAATCCTCACGCCTTAGGCGCTCTTAATAAAGACCGTCTAGATGCTTTGTATACCCTGCAAGAAAGGGCTCAAGAAGCTTTTCCCAAGGCGCAGGAGCTGGGAATCTCTGACATCCTGCGTTGGCCGGGCATTGTTTCTGAGCCGCGGGGTGAGGAAGAGGGCTGGATTGCCGCTACGGTAGAAGCTGGACGCGCTGCCTTAACCGCCTTAACGGCAAGCCGTCAGGCCGAGGGCGCAGCGCTAGTGGGTGTGCTCATGAATATCACCGGCAAGATGCGTGAGATTGTCAAAGTGATTGAACCCAAGGTTCCCGAGTACGTCTCCCAATATCAACAAAAGCTCACCGAACGCTTATCTGAGGCTTTAGCGGCTCAAGAGCAGGGGAAAGCGATCAGCGGGGCTGGTACTGAGTTAATGGAGCGTATTCGTCAAGAGGTGGTGCTCTATGCCGTGCGGATTGATGTGGCTGAAGAATTCGCCCGCCTCAAGACCCATCTGCAGGCGGTAGAAAATGCTTTGGCTGGCAAGGGTCCCGTCGGTAAGCGTTTGGACTTCTTAATGCAAGAACTCAATCGCGAAGCCAATACACTGAGCTCCAAGTCAGTTTCAGAGGAATGCACTCAAGCCGCCCTAGAACTCAAGCTGATGATTGAGCAGATGCGCGAACAAGTTCAAAATCTAGAGTAAGTCACCCATTCTATTTATGACTAGTCAAAACACTACCCCTGCTTATCAAGGCAGTATGTTGATGATTGTTGCTCCGTCAGGTGCAGGTAAATCTTCCCTGGTTGATGCTTTATTAAAAAGCGATCCCAGTCTGAAGTTGTCGCTCTCCACCACAACCCGTAACCCTCGGCCAGGTGAAATTGATGGTGTGAACTACCGCTTCCTAAGTAGGGAGGCATTTATTGCTGAGCGCGATCAAGGTCTATTTTTGGAGTGGGCAGAAGTGCACGGCAATTTTTATGGCACCTCACGCGCCTGGATTGAATCTCAGATGCTTTCTGGCAGTGATGTGATGCTGGAGATTGATTGGCAGGGGGCACAACAGATTCGTCAATTGATTCCTTCGGTCCAATGGATCTTTATTTTCCCACCCTCGATTGAGGCCCTTGAAGAGCGTTTGCGTAAAAGGGGGCAAGATGATGAAGCAACCATTGAGAAACGCGTCGCTGCGGCTCATATAGAGCTCCAGCATGCCCATGAGGCCAATTACATCGTCATTAATGATCTTTTTGATCAAGCCTTGCGGGAGTTGCAAAATATTATTGCGGCTAGCCGTCTGCGATCAGGCCCTGTGATGGCCCGTAATCCTGCGCTTTTGAGGCGTCTTGGGGTTTAATCAGTTATCCTATAGGTATTGAAGCTAAATTAAGTGAGTTCCGCATGGCCCGTATTACTGTAGAAGATTGTTTGAAAACCATCCCTAATCGTTTTGAACTGGTGTTGGCTGCGACTTATCGTGCTCGCCAATTGGTTCAAGGTCATTCACCACGTGTTGAGGCTAGAGATAAAGCCACAGTAGTTGCGCTACGCGAAGTTGCTGCCGGCGTAACCGACCGTGATATGTTGACCAAGGTACCTCTCTAATTTAGGAGTTCCGGTGTGGAGCTCCCCTTAAAGTTAGAGACCTCATCGGAAGCATCTAGCGTCGGCTTGCCCGATGCCACAAAAGACAAAACATCAAGCAGTAAGCAAAACAACAATCAAAGTAGTAAACAGTCGATCCTCGCCACCTTATTGGCGCAATCGAGTCGACACTTATTTGGGCCTACCTCTGCGCCCACTTTACCCCTCAAGCATCAAGTTGTTTCTATTGAAGCTCTTATTTCTAAACTGACTTATCTCAAGCCAGAAGAAATAATTCAAATCAAAAAAGCGTTTCAGTTTTCAGATGCAGCGCATCTAGGTCAGTATCGCCATAGCGGCGAGCCTTACATTACCCATCCTGTAGCAGTTGCAGAACTTTGCGCCACCTGGCGTCTTGATGCACCGTCGATCATGGCTGCCTTATTGCATGATGTGATTGAAGACACTGGCTGTACCAAGTCTGATTTAGTAGAAAAATTTGGCGGCAAAGTTGCCGAGCTGGTAGAAGGTTTAACGAAGCTCGATAAATTGGAGTTTCAAAGCCATGCGGAAGCGCAAGCCGAGAGTTTCCGCAAGATGTTCATGGCTATGGCGCGTGACGTTCGGGTGATTTTGGTGAAGTTGGCGGACCGCACTCACAATATGCGTACCTTAGATGCGGTGCCCATGGAGAAGCGTCGTCGGGTTGCTAGAGAGACGATTGAGATTTATGCGCCGGTAGCCCACCGCCTTGGTTTAAACATTATTTATCGCGATCTACAAGATCTGAGCTTTCGTTACTCAATGCCCATGCGCTTTCGGGTCATTGAGGCTTCGGTTAAAAAGGCGCGTGGCAATCGTAAAGAGATGGTCGAGAAGATTTTGCAGGCCACTCGTATGGCATTTTCTAAAATCAATTTAGAAGTTGATTTACGCGGCCGAGAAAAAACGCTCTTTAGTATCTACAGCAAGATGCGCTTTAAGCATTTAACGTTCTCACAAGTTTTGGATGTTTATGCTTTTCGCGTCACCGTACATTCGATTGATGAGTGCTATCGCGCATTAGGTATTTTGCACTCGATGTATAAGCCGATGCCGGGTAAGTTTAAAGACTACATTGCGATTCCAAAACTCAACGGCTATCAGTCTTTGCACACTACTTTATTGGGACCCTCTGGTGTACCAGTCGAGTTCCAGATTCGTACGAGTGATATGCATGCCATTGCAGAAGCCGGCGTGGCAGCTCACTGGGCTTACAAAGATGGTTCACCAGATATGAGTGAGGTGCAAAACCGCGCGCATCAATGGCTACAGTCTTTGATTGATATTCAAGATAGCAGCGGTGACTCGCAAGAATTCTTAGAGCACGTGAAGATTGATTTATTTCCCGATGCCGTCTATGTCTTCACCCCCAAGGGGCAGATTAGGGCGTTGCCACGGGGTGCGACGGCACTCGATTTTGCTTATTCCATCCATAGTGACTTGGGTAATACCTGTGTCGCGGTCAAGATTAATGGCCTCCAACTTCCTTTGCGCAGTGAGTTGAAAAATGGCGATATTGTTGAGGTGATTAATTCAGCGAATTCACAACCTAACCCTGGTTGGTTGGCCTTTGTTCGAACCGGTAAGGCGCGGGCTTCGATTCGTCACTCTTTAAAAACCAAGCATTACGCAGAATCTTTGCAGCTCGGTGAGCGCCTCTTGGCTAGTGCACTGCGTCAACAAGGTGTTGACGCTGGCTTGTTAAGTCCTGAGATTTGGGAAAAGCTGATGCATTGGACGGGCGATAAGACGCGTGAAGAAGCTTGTGTCAATATTGCTCTAGGACGTCGTTCTCCTCAAGAATTAGCGATTCGCTTGAAGATCTTGATTGATGATGAGGGCGGTGGCGAGCAAATGCGCCTAGGCGTCCCGGATTGGGTTTCACCGCAACAAGAGTTGATTAGCCATCACCATCAGCGTCAGGCCATTTTGGTGGATGGGCGCGAAGGAAACTCTATGAGCTTCCAAAGTTGTTGCCATCCCATTCCGGGTGACAGCATCATTGGTTACTTGGGTAAGGGCGAAGGCCTGCAAATTCATACCAATGATTGCCCAGTAGCTTTACGTATGCTCTCAAAAGATAGTGATAAGTGGGTTGAAGTTGAATGGGGTAAGGAAATCAACCGGGAGTTTGAGATAGATTTGGCGATAGATACGCGCCAAGGTAAGGGTGTTTTAGCGCGCGTGGCCAGCAGTGTGACTTCTGCAGACTCCAATATTATGAATGTCTCTATGGAGGATCGCTTTAAGGAAGACTCCGTGACTATTCGTTTTACTATTCAGGTTTCAGATCGCTTGCACCTCTCTAAAGTGATGCGCAGTCTGCGCGCCAATCCCGATGTCATGCGCGTTACCCGAACTCGGTCAACTTAGTCGCTGCTCTTAGTTGTACTGAACATCCAGAATTTCTATTTCAGTGGAGCCGGTAGGGGTCTGAATCTTGACGCAGTCACCTAGGCGAGCCTTGATCAGGGCTTTGGCAATAGGAGAGACCCAGCTCACATAACCCTTATCCAGGTCGACCTCCTCAACCCCAACAATGGTGATAGCGGTCTTTTTTCCGCTATCTGGACCCTCAAGGTTCTCGTAAGTGACGGTTGCCCCAAAAAAGATCTGGTCAGCATCGGCTTCACCTGTTTTTCGGGTGGCGTTATCGACCACTACGGCAAATTCCAGACGTTGATTGAGGAAGCGAATGCGCCGATCTATTTCACGTAAACGCTTTTTTCCATAGATATAGTCCCCATTTTCTGAGCGGTCGCCATTGGACGCTGCCCAGTGCACGACCTTGACAACCTCAGGCCGGTCAAGGTTCAGGAGCTGTAAAAGCTCGCTTTTAATCTGTTCGTGACCAGCCGGTGTAATGTAGTTTTTCTCATCCATGGCATAATTATGGCTGTTGCGGCTGTAGCTCAGTTGGATAGAGTACTTGGCTACGAACCAAGGGGTCGTGGGTTCAATTCCTGCCAGCCGCACCATACTACATAAGGGTCTCCCGTCAGGGAGGCCCTTTCCATTTGTACAATAGACTGACATTTGTACAATAGAATGGCTTTTTTTCGCTTCGATTGCTTAATTGACCACCAGCAAAGCCATATGGAATAAGGGTCTGCCATATGACTCTACTTTTTTAGTTTGTACAATAGAATTAGTACGCTCTTTTGGGGTTGATCTGCTTATTAGCCATCAGATCGGTATCAATGAATTACGCTATTGTGCGCTCTAGGCGCGACTAGGTATGACTGCTTCTCTACCTATTGCAGACATTCAAATGAATCTTTCTGATCAATTCTGACGGGCAGAGAGCGGCCAATAAGGGACTACTCGCAAGATTCCATAAGGACTGCAAATGAAGTAAAAATGCTGATGACTGAAAACTAGTGAATAAGCCTAGGAATTAAAAGCGGTAGCCAATACCAACAACTAAATCAAAGCCTACGGCATTAGATGGAG
>CAIOIX010000299.1 GCA_903858445.1 uncultured beta proteobacterium | reverse complement strand
GCATTAGAGTTTTACCATCAAGAGTTAAAGGCGCGCGGGTATCACAGCGATCCCGCGCAGCTTGCTGCCATGGAGCGCTTACAGCTCTGTGAAGATGAGTGGATTGCTTATAAAGAAATTCGCAGTAATAGCCTAAAAAAGAAGTTATTTAAACCCAAGTTACCCCGTGGTGTTTACTTGTGGGGTGGCGTTGGTCGCGGTAAATCTTTTTTGATGGATTGCTTTTATGCCGCATCCCCCCTAGAAAAGAAAATTCGGATTCATTTTCATGAATTCATGCGCGAGGTGCATCGTGAGTTGCACGAGCTCTCAGGTATGTCAGATCCCCTAGATGAACTCTCCAAAAGGATTGCTAAACGCTATCGTCTGATTTGTTTTGATGAGTTCCATATCAACGATATCGCTGATGCCATGATTTTGTATCGTCTTCTGAGTGCCTTATTTGAAGATCGCGTGCAATTTGTGATGACCTCAAATTATCGACCTGATCAACTTTATCCCAATGGACTGCATCGTGATCGACTTATTCCAGCGATTAAGTTATTGGAGTCACAGTTAGATGTTATGAATGTGGACGCCGGCAATGATTACCGGCGCGTGCAGATGGCTCAAGTTGAAGCCTACCTAACGCCTTTAAATGAGGATACCAATACTTCGCTTGAGACCATGTATCAGACCTTAATTGGCAATCAAAAAGAAAATTCTTGCCCCATTTTGTATATTGAATCGAGACAGTTAAGACCTCTTCATATGGATGATGGGGTGGTGTGGTTTGATTTTCAGACTCTGTGTTGCGGTCCACGTTCTCAGAATGACTATCTTGAGATTGCCAATCAGTTTCACACTGTTATTTTGTCGGATGTACCCTATATGCCACCCAGAATGACCAATGAAGCACGGCGTTTTATCTGGCTAATCGATGTGTTGTATGACCACAAAATTAAGCTCATCATCTCTGCTGAGGTCCCTGCGCTGGATTTGTACACAGAAGGTCAGATTACCGGTGAATTCTCCAGAACCGTCTCCCGCTTGATTGAAATGCAGTCCCGAGACTACTTGGATGCGCCTCGCCGTGTCATTGACACCAGCTTGACCTAAAATAGGGTCATGACCAGCGTTTCCACCTTAAATGCCGATTTGCATTGCCATTCAGTAGTTTCTGACGGAACCTTGACGCCTGAGGATCTAGCCGAACGCGCCTATGCTAATGGCGTGCGTTTATGGGCCCTAACGGACCATGATGAGCTTGGTGGACAAGAACGTGCCCGTGCTGCTGCGGATGCTATGGGTATGGATTATTTAGGTGGGGTGGAGATTTCGGTCACTTGGATGGGTCAAACGATTCATATTGTGGGCCTTGGCATTGATGCTACCCACCTTGTAATTTTAGAAGGATTGCGCCGCACTCGAGAGGGTCGCGCCAATCGCGCCAAACTCATGGCCGAGCAATTACTTAAAGTGGGTATAGCCGGCGCTTATGAAGGTGCTTTGCATTTCGCTGGTAACCATGACTTAATTTCAAGAACGCACTTTGCGCGCTTTTTGGTGGAGCAGGGTATTTGTCGAGACACTGAACAGGTATTCAAAAATTACTTGGTTGAAGATAAACCAGGTTATGTGCCGCATCTTTGGGCGACTTTAGATGATGCAGTGGCGTGGATCAAGGCAGCTGGTGGTGTTGCTGTTATTGCTCACCCCGGCCGCTACAAGCTGAGTGCCATGCAGATGGATGAGCTTTATAAACATTTTAAGGATATTGGCGGTTTGGCGATCGAAGTGATTACTGGAAGTCATAGTCCTCACCAATACCAAACCTACGGAAAAATTGCCCAGCATTATGGTTTTATGGCATCGCGTGGGTCTGACTTCCATGATCCAAGTGAAAGTCATACTGATTTGGGACGCTTGCCTCATTTGCCGGATCACCTGACGCCAGTTTGGTCAGTGTTTCATTCATAAATTGTTAAACGCATTACTTATTAAAAATAAAGATAAAGATGTTTGCTGAACGTGTTCTCTCTGGCATGCGACCTACAGGTAATTTGCACCTAGGTCATTACCATGGTGTTTTGAAGAATTGGGTGCGCTTGCAGTCTGAGTATCCATGCTTCTTTTTTGTTGCTGATTGGCATGCCTTAACCACTCATTATGAAACTCCAGATGTGATCGAGCAATCGGTCTGGGATATGGTGGTTGATTGGTTAGCTGCCGGTGTTGATCCCAATCAAGCAACTTTATTTATCCAAAGTAAAGTGCCAGAGCATGCCGAACTCTTTCTCTTGCTCTCGATGGGAACCCCGTTGGGCTGGCTCGAACGTGTACCGACCTATAAAGATCAGATTGAGAAGTTAAAAGAAAAAGATTTACAGACCTATGGCTTCTTGGGTTACCCATTGCTACAGGCGGCTGATATTTTGATCTATCGCGCACAACATGTTCCTGTTGGTGAAGATCAGGTGCCTCACGTAGAAATGACTCGGGAAGTTGCACGTCGCTTTAATTACTTATATGGTCGCGAGCCTGGCTTTGAAGAAAAGGCTTTGGAGGCTGTTAAAAAGCTCGGTAGCAAACGCGCCAAAATGTACGCAGAATTACGCGTTGCCTTTCAGGAGCGTGGCGATGATGAAGCACTTGAGCAGGCGAAGGCTTTGTTGCAAGAAGCGCAAAGTTTATCGATGGCCGATCGTGAAAGATTATTTGGTTTTTTAGAAGGCTCTCGAAAAATTATTCTGCCTGAGCCGCAAGCGTTGCTGACTTCGGCTTCTCGGATGCCGGGCATCGATGGGCAAAAAATGTCGAAGTCCTATGGCAACACCATCAGTATTCGTCAGCAACCCGAAGAAGTGATTAAATCCATTCGGACTATGCCAACAGACCCTGCGCGAGTTCGTAGGACCGATGCGGGTGATCCAGTGCGTTGTCCGGTGTGGCAATTGCATACTGTCTATTCCAATGAAGAAACGAAGCAATGGGTTGATAAAGGCTGTAAATCGGCTGGAATCGGTTGCTTGGAGTGCAAGCAACCCGTGATCGACGCCATTCTTGCTGAGCAGCAGCCGATGTTTGAGCGCGCGCAAAAATATTTGGATGATCCTAGTTTATTGCGTTCCATTATTGCTGATGGCTGCGATAAGGCGCGTAAGGTTGCTCAGGAAACCATGAGAGAGGTCCGTGAAGCAATGGGCCTTGCTTACGATTAGTTCTAGTCAAGTAATGTCCACTACTCACAATGAAGTCATTGAGGCTTCTGCATGGGTTAAGCGCTTTGCTTCAACGATTCCTAAGGAAGGCTTGGTATTGGATTTGGCCTGCGGTTCTGGCAGAAACTCCATCTACCTCGCCAACTTGGGGTATCAAGTTTTAGCCGTCGATCGCGATACTGCTAGCTTGGATTTACTTGAGGCCCCTCTAATACAGACGGAGGCACTGGATTTAGAAGGGGAGGTTTGGCCCCTTGAAAATCGGCAATTTGCAGCTATTGTCGTGACCAATTACCTCTATCGCCCTTATTTAGATCTTTTACCTGGGATGCTGATTCAGGGTGGTATTTTGATCTATGAAACCTTTGCTTTGGGTAATGCAGAATTTGGTAAACCTGCCAATCCAAATTTCCTTTTAAACCCAGGCGAATTACTAGCTTTAAGTGCGCATTACGGTCTTCAAGTGCTCGCTTATGAGGATATTTACGTAGATCACCCTAAACCAGCCATGATTCAACGGATTTGTGCGGTAAAAGGCAAGTTAAAAGGGCGCATTCCGTTACAATTTGTTGGTTAACTTAGCTAGAAAATTGGTACACATTCGGTGACAAATACAACCCATTCCACAGGTAGTAAAAAGCCCATTGCTGGCAGCATGCCGGCGATTGTTACGCCAATGTTCGAAGATGGTAGTTTGGACTATGCCAGCTTGCGATCCTTGCTCGATTGGCATGTGGCAGAAGGAACCGATGGGATTGTGATTGTTGGCACCAGCGGTGAATCCCCAACCGTATCAGTTCAAGAGCACTGTGAGCTGATCCGTGCAACCGTTGAGCATATTGCTGGGCGAATTCCGGTCATTGCAGGAACTGGCGGTAATTCCACCATTGAGGCCATCGAGTTAACTAAGTTTGCTAAACAAGTTGGTGCCGATGCCAGCTTGCAGGTCGTACCTTATTACAACAAGCCCACACAAGAGGGTATGTATGCACATTTCAAGAAGATTGCGGAGTCAGTAGACCTGCCGGTGATTTTGTATAACGTACCTGGTCGAACCGTTGCTGATTTGGCTGGTGATACCGTAGTGCGTTTGGCCGGAGTGCCTGGCATCATTGGCATTAAAGATGCCACTGGTAGCTTAGAGCGTGGCACTCTTTTGCTTGCTGACCTTAAGCGTGCAGGTCACAGTGATTTTTCTGTATTTTCTGGCGATGACTTGACTGCCGCCATGCTCATGCTAATGGGTGGCAAGGGCAATATCTCAGTTACCGCTAACGTGGCACCGCGTTTAATGCATGAGTTGTGTGTTGCCGCCATGTCAGATGATGTGAAGCGAACCCGTGAGATCCAATACCAACTACTGAGTGTTCATAAAGCCATGTTTACTGAAGCAAATCCAATTCCAGTGAAATGGGCCTTGCATGAGATGGGCAAAATCACTGCAGGCATTCGTTTGCCATTGACCCCCTTGAGCGCTACATTACGCGAACCTTTAAAGATTGCATTGAAACAGGCCGGCTTACTATGATGATTGTTGCGCAAATTCTCCGCCGATTGATTGCGGCTGCTGTAGTTCTGATGTGCGTGGGTTTTGGCTTGGTTGCCTGCAAATCGGTCGCCACCAATGACACTGTTGATTATAAAAGTGCTGGCGCAGTGCGCGGCCCCAACCTGTCCTACCCGCCTGATTTAATTACTTCGCAAGCAGATCGCCGTTATATCGTTCAAGACGGTACAGCCACTATGTCCGAGTACAACGCAGCGGTGAAGAAGTCTTCGCAATTACGTACCAATGTAATGACGGGTATACCGGGTATGCGTATTGCCCGTGAGGGTGAGCGTCGTTGGTTAGTTGTTGAAAAACCAGCGCCTGAGTTGTATCCACAAATTAAAGATTTTTGGCAAGAGAATGGTTTTCTTTTGGTAGTTGACTCACCATCGACTGGCATTATGGAAACTGATTGGGCAGAGAATCGCGCCAAGATCGAACAAGATTGGATTCGCTCCACCATTGGTGGTGCACTCGATTCTGTTTACGATACTGGCGAGCGTGATAAATATAAGACGCGCCTAGAAGTTAGCAAACCAAGTGAGACCGAAATTTATATCACTCAACGTGGTGCAATAGAAAAATGTACTACTGATACCACTGGAGCTTGTTTATCTACTATTTGGACTCCTCGCCCTAACGACCCTGAGTTAGAAGCTGCCTTCTTAGCTCGTTTGATGGAACGTCTGGGTATGACTCAGGAGCAGGCCAAAGCGATGGTGGCGGTGCCATTGAGCGTAAAAACACCTAAGGCGCAATTGGTGCAAGAGGGTGTCAATAAAGCGCATATTGAGTTAAGTACTAGTTTTGATCGTGCTTGGCGTGACGTTGGATTGGCATTAGATCGCTCTAACTTTACCGTTGAAGATAGAAATCGTGCTGATGGCATTTACTTTGTTCGCTACGTTAATCCGAAAGATCTTGGAGATACCAAAGGCTTCTTTACTAATTTGTTTAGCAGCAAGGATGATTCAAGCTTAAAGGCTAAGAAGTATCGTGTAGTGGTGCAAAAGACTGGTGAAGAAGCGTCGACAGTATATGTACAGGACGCTGATGGTAAACCTGAAAATACGCCTGCAGGACTTCAGTTGTTAACGCTACTGACTGAGCAGTTGAGTCGCTAATAGAGTGCAGTAAATGGGATGCAATAAAAAAGCCGCTTTTCAGCGGCTTTTTCTCTTCAAGAAGAAGATTACTTCTTAGCGTCAGCAGCTGGAGCAACTGGAGCAGGAGCAGCAGCAGGAGCTTCAGCAGCAGGAGCAGCAGGAGCAGCAGCAGGAGCTTCAGCAGGTTTTGGTTCTTCTTTTTTACCGCAAGCGGCCAAGGCGATAGCTAACATTGCAGCGAATACGAGTGACTTCTTCATTTGTAATTTCCTCTTAAAATTAACATCAATAACCGGTAATTGTTGCTAGAAAAAACCAAGGGGAATTCCCTAAG
>CAIOIX010000298.1 GCA_903858445.1 uncultured beta proteobacterium | reverse complement strand
CGTTTTATCCTTATTTATCCTCTTTGGGATGATTGATTTGAGGCAAATACTTTATAAAGCCCATCTTATGTCTGCAAATAGGGATATTTCAGTCATTCAACTCGATCATTTTTAGACTTATTGACAGTCTCAGAACGGCCATATGCGGTCGATCGATTGGGATTGAGGTGGTCAAGACTTTATTTAGTGAAGCATTGAGTTTTTGATGTAGATCAATTGCAGAGTACCAATACAAAAAATGTATTGTTTTGCCGACCCATCTTCTCAATTGAATGCTCTTCCCCCTTCTATAATTGCTTTCTTTAATAGGATCTTTAGATGATTTCTGATGACAAGAAAAAGCTAATTGAGGGGGAAGAGTCTTATAGACATGAATATAAGAAAACGCTAGAAGCGGCCGGTGCCTTGGCATCTAGCGCCATAGATGCAGTTGTATCAGAGGTTAAGGTTGAGAAATCTAAGATTGGTTCGCAGATTATGTCGTTTCTCAATAGCTCAGTGGGCATGTGGTTTCTATCATCGGTAGTGATTACTGGTGGGGCGGCGGTAATTCAGCAAATTCAACACAAATATGAAGTTGAGCAAAAGAACCACGCTCAACTGATTTCCTATAAATTTGAGATTGAAAATCGTCTTGACAATATGGAATACGCTTTACGCCGCGCTAAAACAGTCGGCGATGCCAAAGACGCACTCAATAGATTATTTAAGAGCAAATATCCATTAACCCCTGAATTGCAAAATAGGAGCATGGGATCTTTGTATTTAAATATCTATGAACTTATGTCAGGGACTCAACAGCAAAAAGCTCAGGCTGCCATTAACTTCATTCGCGAGATGGAAGATGCGGAGTATTTGCTTCAGTCTCAGCCCGATAGCAAACCTATAGATGATCAAGACAAGGCTCGTTTTAACAAACTCATTCAATCTATTCGAGCGCTGCGCATCAATGCATCCTAATGCTCAAAAAGTTACTTCGCCTTTTATTATTAAGTCACTTCAGGCCGCGCTAATATCTTTAATATTCTTTGCGGTAAGCGGGCTTGTTCAAGCGCAGGGGCTTACTAATTGGAATTTATATGGAAATACAGAAACAGCGCTAGTTCCATTTGGCAACACCACACCCTTAGTGTCTCAAACAACTCCAACGGTTGCACTAGAAGTTGGGGCAACTCCTCTTGCATTTTATGGAATGGATACCGGCTCAACGGGGATTGCTATCTCAAAAGAACTTTACGTGCCAGGGCCAAATGATAAGGTTATAGGTACAGGTTCTACTGAATACAGTAGTAGTGGATACCGTTATACCGGAAACATTATTCAAACCACTGTGAATATTATGGGTGCGCCAGGAGCACCAGGAGCACTCGCCACCTCAGTGGTTGATATACTGGTTGTCACTAAAGTTGATTGTTATAAATTTCAAGCCACCTATTGCCCTGGAGGTGCAAATAGCAATCCACCAAATTTCGATCCACACACTATTCACTATGCTGGAATCGGCTTTGCGGCTGGCAATGGTTTTATGGCGGACCCGACTGCGGCGGCTGCCACCAATCCATTTACGCATATCACCTCGATCAGGGGGCAAGCTGTTACAGCTAGTAATTATGTTCAGGGCTATGTAATTACTCCAAGCGGGGTAAATCTGGGATTAACTTCCAGTAATACTTCTAATTTTGCTTATGTGAAGTTGGGTGCGCAGCCGGGTCAGTCGGACGCTTCCTTATGGGCGAGAGCCGCCGCCTTAGTTACGGCAAGCACGCCAGCGTTACCTGGCCCCATTTCGGCCTCAGGTCTTGGGCATGTTCTAACCGATAGCGGCGTGGGTGAAATGATCATCTCGCCAGCAGCTGGAAGTGGTTTGGTAAGTGGGGTTACGCCACCCTCTGGAGCTGTGATTACAGTAAATCTTGGCGGTCAGTCAGGAAGTCAAAATTACTATTCGTTTACTGTTGGTGGGAATACCGGCACACCTCAAATTGCACCGACTACTATTGAAGTGGCGGCTGATTCCGGTGTCTTTGTTAATACTGGAAGACTTTTTCTGAATGGATTCAATTATCTCTATGACCCTACCAATGGATTTGTTGGGTACTCCTGGACTAATGCGGTAAGTGGTGTTTCCGGCCAAACAATGCCATCCATTCAATTTCAATGTGATATTGGTTGTAATTTTTATATGCCTGATGGCTTTAGCACCAACCTTCCGGCTTGGTTGGGAAGTGATACTACGTTTACTGCATTGGGCCTTACTACATTGTCTGGAGTAATTTCAGGCAGCTCAAATCTCACCGTAGATGGGCCTGGCATTCTAGAATTAGCTGGGCAGAATACCTATACAGGAGTAACAACGATAAATCCCGGCTCAACTTTGTATTTAACGGGATCTGGATCCATTGCTAATTCAAGCGCTGTAATTAACGGTGGTACTTTT
>CAIOIX010000297.1 GCA_903858445.1 uncultured beta proteobacterium | reverse complement strand
TTTTCCGCTGATTACTTTTCTAGCGAAGGCTTTCAGAACTACGCGACGATTTCACCTGGGTCACCGAGCAATATTAAAAACGGCATGGGCACCGATGCAGTGAAAAATTCCAACGTCCGTTTACAAAACTACTTCAAGCCAACTCAAGATACCAATGCTTTTTTGAGAATGGGTTACAGCACGATGGCTGATTTGAGTAGCAATTATGCGATTGCGCCTAACTTAATTCAGACGGCAGATATTGCAGCAGGCTCCACTACGAATTTAGATGTGGATAAAAAAACGCAAGTTAATGTGTATTACCAAAATACCAATTTCTTCAAACAAACTGGGCTGACTTCTACAGCCAACCCGAATAAAGGCCAACCCTACGTCAATCAAAATTCGATAGAGCCATACTCAACCCTTGGAGCTTCAGCGCAATATACACATGATCTAAAAATGGGGGGTATCGATCAATACGTACTAGGAATTGATGCTCGCAATATCTCTGCTTCCAATCAGACTAATTACCTTAGCTCTACAGGGAGTGGCGCAGTAAAT
This sequence comes from uncultured beta proteobacterium, assembly GCA_903858445.1. Taxonomy (GTDB): domain Bacteria; phylum Pseudomonadota; class Gammaproteobacteria; order Burkholderiales; family Burkholderiaceae; genus Polynucleobacter. The sequence continues at coordinate 1,445 of CAIOIX010000297.1, read as the reverse complement.
GCTGTAAATTATGCGCAGGGGCAGCAAAATTTTTATGGCTTACTGGGGCAATTGAAATCTACCGCAAGTGCGTTTCCATTAGAAGCCACTTTGGGCGCGCGTTTAGATTCGTGGACAAGTCAGACTCCAACTTTTTATAACGCAGTCACTAATAGTGCTCCCGCCTATCAAAATGTGGCAAACAAAAGCAAAACCCAGTTGAGTCCATCTTTAGGTTTAGTTTACAAAGCAACTGATGCTTGGAATTTGCGAACTGCTGCTTATCAAGCTTTTCATGCGCCAAGCATGAATAATACTTTGCGTAGCTATTCCACTTCTGGCGGTTACTACTTTGCTAACCCTAATCTCATTCCAGAAACGATGACGGGGTATGAGGTGGGAACAGACTACCGCTGGAAGGAAGGATTTGCGCAGTTAACAGCATTTAATAACTACATTCAAAATGCTATTACGAGTTACAACTTATCAACTGCTTCTGACTTGGCTTTGGCTACCAGCCTGTGCGCCTCTGTGGGTACGCCCACGGGATGCGGTCTCGGTAAAGTAAACTACTACACCAATCAGCAGAATTTATTAAGCCGGGGTATTGAGTTGCAATATCACCAGGACGTCAATGCACATTGGGCTGTGGATGGTGGCTATACCTACACCAACACCATTCTGACTTGGAGCGCGACAACTGATCCCATTAATACCCAAGTTGGCGGTGTCCCCAAGAATATGGCCAATGTGGGCATTGCTTATTACCCAGTGCCTGAGGCTAGCCTGTCTACAACTGTTCGCTATGTTGGCAATTCCTGGATGGCAACCGGCTCTCTGCCTGTTCCGGCTTATGCCGTAGTCGGCATTAAGGCGAACTATCAAGTGACCCCCCAGGCAGCTGTTTTTGCATCGGTAGTGAACCTATTTAATCGTCAATATGTCACCTTTAACATTGCCGCTTCAAGCACTCAGTATCAGTCTGGTATGCCGCAAGCTATTTCGGTAGGTGTCCGCGTTCTATTTTGATGCAGCGCATCACAAAAATTGCATCGTGCTAAGTTAATAAAAATGCTTTAGGATTGTGCCAAGGATGCAAAAGCAGAAATAATGCTGCGTTCATCATTAATAAGAAAACAAAAAACACAGGGAGACTTACCAATGAAGTTGAAAACTATTCATGCGCTGATGTTTGCTGCCGGCATGGCGGTTGCTACATTAGCAACCGCCCAAGCACCAGCCGCCACCCCTGCGATTCCAGCTACTTGGGCGCAAGGCCGTACAGCCGATGGTATGAATCCCGCCCTGTCTCCCAATCCTCCTGGGATTTCTGCTTTGCCAGCTGATGAGATTCCAGTTAGCAAGCTAAAGGTTCCAGCAGGATTCAAAGTTGAACTCTGGGCATCTGGCATGCCCAATGGCCGCTCCATGACTGAGGCACCAAGTGGCACCGTGTTCGTTGGTAC
>CAIOIX010000296.1 GCA_903858445.1 uncultured beta proteobacterium | reverse complement strand
GGAGCGCCTAGAGGCGCCTTGAATGCCTTGACCGTATTGACATGGCGGTGACCCGCTAGCCAACATAAAACCTGGCCATTGGCCTGAATTTCAGAAACCAATTCAGCGAGTGTAATAGCATTTTTTAACTTTGCATGAGGGTCACGGGTTGATTCCCACCACTCCATCTCACTTCCAATGGGTGCTACTGCAAGTGGAACGTGCGATGCAATGATCACCAGCTCATGTCTTTTCTTTGCAAGATTTAATTGTGAGCGTAACCATTTAACCCGGGTGGCGCTTAAATACCCGTGCCCATGAATATCATGACTGCCATCTTTGGGATCCTGAACATTATCCAAAATAATCATTCGTAAGGGTATATCGGCTTTTGGCAAAAAACTGTAGCAAGAAAATCCAGACTCCTCCTTTTCATAGTTGGGGTCTATCAAATGAAATCCATGGCCGCGAGGTAAAGAACTGGTGTTAAAAAATTCAGCAATCCACTCTTTCTTTGTAAGCGAACGGCGATTCAGGTTTGAAGAAATGGTGGGCTGCTTTAAAAAAGCACTGACTGGTCCAGCATCAATGATTTCTCCATATTCAGTTGCACCGTTGATCGTACCCATGTAATAGACTGGCGACTTTAAGCTCACTGTAGTATCAAAAAGACATGGGAAAAATGGAAAATCTTTTATCGGCTTGAGCACGTCATCTATAGCCCAGATCTGATCACTTACATAGGAGTCTCTAAGCTTCAGGCTTGGATCCGCATCAACAGATACGCTCCCGATCATAAAAAGATCGTGATTGCCATTAACTTGGTACCAAGGAATTTCGGGCAATAACCCAGCAGACTTAAAAGGCCGCTGATACGAGATGGTGTCTTGAGTGGCATCCCCACTGGTATTTGGGTAAATGACTTTGCCATCCAAAATATCCAGATACCACCGAGTCTCGTTATATTGGGTAGAGTTACAGGTATCCCCCAAGGACAACCCAAAATCAAATACGTGGGTTGAATGCAGCGCATTTGCAGTTTGAATCGCGGCATCAAGAACCTGGGTAGTGGTTAACATCGTCGGCGAATAGATTGAGGTCATGGGTGCGCCAAATTCAGCATCCAATTGTTGAATTGCAATGAGTTGATTGCCGGCCTGCTTGTCTGTTAAATGTATATCGCTGATCGTAAAGAATGAACTGAAGCGATGTAGTCTCTCGATACCTGTAGTTTTGTAGCCCACCGGCATTAAGTCAAAGCGTCGCTCGATTGGCAGACCAGGGCCATAGGCATAGTTGCCATATTGATATTTTTTATATTGGCTTACACAATGCAATTCAGTAGGGGCAAGTCCTTTGCCCGAGGCTGGAGATTTGACTAACTCTGGAATTGAAAAAGAAAGCATGCGCTCTACTGTTGTTTTGACCTCGCCATCAATTTTGTAGGTAGTGAATGTCTCATTTTTCTCACCCAAACACCATCCAGAGTAAGACATCACAATACTTCCGATGGAGTACTGCATGAATAGGCGACGTGAAAAATGATGCGCTATCCCCTCTTGGGGCTTGCCTTCTTGAGGCGCATCCAATTGAACTTTCATGATGCCCTTATGTGTTTTGTATTAGCTTTGCTTATAAACAACGATGTAATCTTGAATATTGTTCGCACCTACATACAAATCCTATTCCTCCAATTTTCCTTAGGTTTGATCTAAATCAAATCACTTGTGGATATATGGAGGTCAATTCTTTTTTGATGCTGTGAAATCGTAGTTAGCTAGCAAACAAGATCGCATGAATAGCCACGTTCGGCCCAATGGAGGCCATAGGACCAAATGGGAATGGTAGCAGTGGCTAAAAACCACCCCTCATTAGCTTAGATCTTTTTGATTTCTGCAATCACTGGGGCATGATCAGAAGGCTGTTCCCAGGTACGTGGCTCTTTATCGATGATACTGGCACTGCATTTTTCTTTGAGTGCTTCGCTCAACAGGATGTGGTCGATCCTCATCCCTGCATTACGTCTAAAACCCATCATCCGGTAATCCCACCAGCTAAACGCTTTAGGGGCTTGCTCGAACATCCGGAAGGAGTCTTCAAATCCTAGTTTCAGTAAATCCTGAAAAGCTGTTCTCTCTTGTGGCGAAACAAGATTCTGCCCTTCCCACGC
>CAIOIX010000295.1 GCA_903858445.1 uncultured beta proteobacterium | reverse complement strand
CTCGCCATTGAATATTCACCTCGTAAAAAGGCTTGGTATAAAGCAAAAATTGAGCGGATACTAGGCACGCTCAATAATTCTTTCGCCCACGGGGTTCCTGGAACAGCATTTCAAAATATTTTTGAAAAAGGGGATTACGATCCCGTTAAGCATGCTGTTATTCGCTATAGTACTTTCCAACTCATCATCCGGAAATGGATCGTTGATCTCTATCATCAGCGCAAACATCGCACCCTAGGAGCTCCTCCTGCAGTCGTTTGGCGTAAAAACATTCGACCTGAAGACATTAATCTACCAAATAATTTACCGCAACTCGATGCCATTTTAGGTCGTAGTGAAGCGCGTAAGTTAACTCATAAGGGCATTGAGTTAGATGGTTTGCTCTATAACTCTGAGGAATTAGGACGGCTTCGCCAAAAAGAGGGTCAGACTTTAGATGTGGAAATTCGCATTAATGATGATGATATTGGCACCATTATTGTTCTATCACCAGATAAAAAAATCTTATATCAGGTTCAAGCACTCAGGCAAGACTATGCCAAAGGTCTATCAAGTTATCAGCACAAAATATGTAAAAAATTTGCACATGAAAAATATCCTGCATCTGAATACGACCCTAGTGTTTGGCTTATGGCCAAGTATGACATCGCGCAAATCATTGAAAAAGAATTTCAATTTGGCAATCACAAGACTACACATAAAAAATTGGCTCGATACGTGGAGAATGAAAAGTACCCAAATCCATCTACAACGCCATTATTAGGTCACACTGCAGCAGCTATCACCGTCAACGTCCTATCCAACCATGATCTGGTCTCTGACATAAGTGATGTCGCATTACCGGAAATTGCCCCCGAAATAGCTCCGCTGCCACTCAGAAAAAAGATTGTGCCTATTGTTCGTAATAGACAAGTCATCCCCCCTTTTTCCCTTAACCCTACCACCAACCCAACCCTAACAGCAGAGGATGAATCCCATGGATGAGCGCCAAAGAATTATTGAAAATACCCTAGTACCGCATACAGCGTTTAATGAGGCTCTTATTCGGATGACTCAATGTTTTAAATACGCCAACGGCAGTACTGAGCCAATTTGTACGGCCATCGTTGGAGAAGCGCGCACTGGAAAGACCCGCGTCATGGAAGAGTTTCGGCTAATCCATCCCATCGTGCGCCACAGCGAGGGACTCCATGTACCCATTCTCTATGTTAAGACGCCATCAAAACCGACTGTGAAAAGTTTAGTGGAGTTATTGCTTCAAGCCCTTAAAGATCCCAAGTTTCATATTGGCACTGAAAACAATAAAACCATGCGCTTATTCATGCTGATGCAAAGAACGGGAACCAGGATGATCATGATCGACGAATTTCAGCATTTTTACGATAAAGGTCTCAGGGCAGTGATGCATCATGTGGCTGACTGGCTAAAAATCTTTGTAGATGACAGCAAAATATCACTAGTAGTGGGAGGGCTTCCCAGCTGTCAAGCAGTACTTGATCAAAATGAACAGTTAGCCGGCCGCTTTCTTTCGCGCGTGGAAATGCCTAGATTTGATTGGAATAATCCCGAACACCGAGCACAGTTTATGGATATTCTTGAGGCCTTTCAAGAGAGCATTGGAAAATATTTTGACTTACCAAACCTAGATTCAGATGAAATGGCTTTTCGCTGCTACTGCGCAACGGGCGGTCTCATGGGGTATTTAACTAAATTCTTACGTCAGTTAGTCTGGGATGCTATCGATGAGGATAGAAAAATAATTTCTTTAAATAATTTTGCAGCCGCACATTGCGCTTCAGTTTGGGATACTAACAAAATATCAGGCGTAGCAAATCCCTTTAGCAAATCCTTCAAATTGTGCCCCTCCCCTGAAATCCTTGAAAAGATCAGCCTCATTGGTAAGGCAATCGTGGAGACACCTACGCCAAGACGGCGCGGAGGACGTCAGCCCAAGCCTAAATCTGCGACACAACAGATATTCTAAAAATAGATGCCTTTACTTGCCATTACTCCTAAACCATCTGTTAGCGAAGCACGCTTTGGATTTGTTTTGCGTACATCAGAGATTAATGGTTACCATCAAATGCGCCATCAGATAAATAAGTTGCACAGACTGAAATACCATTTCATCAAATCGGTGCAGCAGTTCATATCCCACAAGGCTGCAACCATTCGGTCTGGCCAATGCCTCGTCAATACGGATGATCTCTCACGAGCTCAACTTCTACGATATACGGCCAATGGGGAAGGAGAGCAAACTGCTGATCCTATTGATTTTGAAGTATTCACTATTTTTGAGCTAATAGAGGCTACTTGGGCCAAAAGTGAGGATTGCTATTCCTTGCTACGAAATGATCATTTTCAACCTTCAATTAATCCAGGCCCAGCGACAGGAATAAGAAGCTTTATATGAATTTACTTACTCATACGCCCAAACCTAATGCTAATGAGAACTTTTTCGGATACATATTAAGACTTTCGGAATCGAATGGCTATGAAACTCCAAAGATAATTTTTGAAATTGCTCAGATGGATAGGAGGCGATTTAGCACCAACATCCCACTTAAACCACTAACCGAGATTTTAGGCAAGCCCGCTGACTATCTTGACATAATTTGCCTTCAAATAGAAAGTAACGGGATTTCTCAACTCCAAATTCTTGGACACCGATTTGATAAGCGATTACGGATAAAGACTATCGACGTTAGAAAAGCCTGGTTTTGTCCGGACTGTGTAAAAGAAAAGGGGTATATCGATGCATTTTGGGGGTTGCGAATGGCAGTTGCTTGCCCAGTACATCACTCCCTCCCGCTTATGGCCTGCCCAGCCTGTAATAAACCAATTGCCTGGGTACGGCGTGGCCTACTCACCTGCAAATGTGGCGGGCATCTAGATCAACTTAGCACTACCAATATAGACCCTATCATCCTTGATCTCACTCAAATCATCTATGCAAAATTGCATCGCCAAGATCTCAGCACTAGAGAGAATCCATTTGGCTTTCCCATCCATGAAATAAATCAGCTTTCAATTCCATCTCTTTTGGGGATGCTCGAAAGACTGTCCGCCTACAACAGCACCTATCCGATAAATGATGCCACCTTGCATCCAGAGTTACATCCAGCAAAATTTGCAGCCGAAGCATTAAGAGATTGGCCCAGCGGATATCACCAACTTCTAATGCGCTATCATGAAAATCGTCCTACAAGTAATTCAGTAAGCTTCAAGCAACAATTTCATTGCTTTCACACCTTCATGTTTAGGCTAAATCATTGGTACTCAGAGCAATGTGACTTTTTACTCAAGGAATATGTCAGTTTTGGGGCTAAGCAATGG
>CAIOIX010000294.1 GCA_903858445.1 uncultured beta proteobacterium | reverse complement strand
CGGCACCGTGATCACTGCCTCAGTAACTTCTTCACCAAGATAGTCTTCTGCGGTTTTTTTCATTTTGCGCAAGATCTCTGCAGATACCTGCTGTGGCGCCATTTTCTTATCGCGCGCCTCAACCCAAGCATCGCCGTTGTCCGCTTGAACGATTGAATAAGGCATTAGGCCGATATCTTTTTGCACCTCGGCATCAGTAAATTTACGACCCATCAAACGCTTGACTGCGTAAACAGTATTTCTAGGATTGGTAACTGACTGACGCTTTGCTGGTGCACCAACCAACACTTCTCCATCTTCCATGTAGGCGATGATGGATGGCGTTGTGCGACCACCTTCGGCGTTCTCGAGAACCTTAGGTGCATTGTTTTCAATGACTGAAACACACGAGTTCGTGGTTCCCAAGTCAATTCCGATAATCTTTCCCATAATCGCTCCAAAAATTAAATTGTTTGTGTAATTGCAATAAATCGATACCCAATAAATGGGGTCTAAAAAGTAGAATTCAAGGGGTAAAAGAGCAAAAAAGGCAGAAATCTGCCTTTTTTACGTTTTTTAGCCTTTTATAGGCAATAAGGGCCTTATTTAGGGGCGCTCACCGTCACCAAAGCTGGTCTGAGGATACGATCAGAGATCGAATACCCTCTTTGGAGCAGTGAAACAACGGTATTGGGCTCCTGCTCAGACGGCACTGAAGCAATCGCCTGATGGTAGTGAGGATCAAACTTATCCCCAACAGCGGGGTTAATTTCAGCCATACGACCCTTTTCAAAGGCGCTCAGCAACTGCTTCAAAGTAATCTCAAGGCCTTCTTTAAATGCCTTGGCATCAACAGCCTCAGCATTCAGGGCTGCGTACAAACTATCAGTAACAGGCACTAAGTGCTCAGCAAAGCTCTCAATGGCGAATTTATGCGCTTTTGCAATATCTTCTACAGCACGGCGACGAATATTTTCACCTTCAGCTTTGGCGCGCAGATAGTTATCCTGCATTTCAGCAAGCCTTTGATTTACTTCAGCTATCTCTTGCTCAAGAGTCTTTGACTCAACAGGCTCGGTAGGTACAGTGGATTGCTGATCTACTTCTGGGCTCTCAGACTCTGGAGTAGGATTTTGATTTTCTTGTGTCATGGCAACGAATTCACTTTTCTATAAGAATGGCTACTGCTATGCAATATTGGGGCAAATTATTGAATTTCAAGTGAGGACTTTACTGTCTCAGCGCGTTGACTGCGCAAAGTGAGTTCGGCCTCTGATTCAACACCCAACGGCCAGCCCTGCATATGTTGACAAGCGATATCGCTCAAAGCATCAACCCATTTTGGATTGCTATTTAAGCATGGAATGTAACGGTAATCTTTCCCACCATGCTCCAAGAAAATCTCCCGCGCCTCCATCGCAATCTCCTCGAGCGTTTCCAAGCAATCCGCCGGAAACCCAGGGCAGAAGATATCAATACGCCGACAACCTTCCTTAGCCAATTTCTCAATTGCTGGGGCGGTATAAGGCTTAAGCCACTCCGCCTTTCCAAAGCGTGACTGGAAGGTCACAAGATATTGACCAAGCTCTAAACCCAGCGCCTCACCAAGTAAGCGGCCTGTTTTAAGGCACTCACAATGGTAGGGGTCGCCCTTCATTAAATTGCGTTTAGGTAAACCATGGAAAGACATGACCAAGCGATCACCCTTTGAAAAATCAGGTCGACCATCTTTATCCCATGCGCTAAATACTTGATCACGCAAAGCCGCGATATACGCAGGGTTATCGTGATAATGCTTTACCAAACGCAACTCTGGTTGATTGCGCCAAGTTCCCAAAACTCTAAAGACTTCATCAAAACTAGAGGCAGTGGTCGTCGCTGAATACTGTGGATATAAAGGCAACAACAATAAGCGCTCCATGCCTTGAGCTTGCAGAGCTTCAAGGACCTCTGTCGTAGAGGGTTGACCATAACGCATTGCTAAATCGACTAAAACGGTCTGCCCCTGATTGGCAAATTTTTCTGAGAGTGCTTTTGCTTGTAATCGTGAGTGGTGCATTAAAGGGGAACCAAGCTTTGGCAACCAAATCGAGGCATATTTTTTTGCAGAGGCGCCACTGCGAATGGGCAAAATAATGCAATTCAATAAGCACCACCAAATGACGCGTGGAATTTCAACAACGCGTGGATCAGACAGAAACTCTTTTAAGTAGGCTCTTACTGCTTTTGCGGTGGGCGCAGAGGGTGTGCCTAAGTTCAGCAGCAATACTGCGGTTTTAGTAGGTCGTAGATGTGGATTTTGATTCAAAGCAGTTTGTCTCTAAAAAAATAATAGGATTAAATTCACTCGCTGTACCGGCAACTAAGAACTCAAAGCGCCAGATAATAATTTAGAAGTGATATCCACAATCGGAATCACTCTGTCATAAGCCATCCGGGTTGGGCCTATTACACCCAAGGTTCCCACGATCTGGCCGTCAACACTATAAGGCGCGCTGATAACCGCCAAATCTTCGTATGGCAATAAATCACTCTCACCACCAATAAAAATTTGAATGCCATCAGCATGACTCGACACATCCAAGAGCTGCATCAATACAGACTTTTGTTCCAGCATATCGAACATCTTACGCAACCTATCCAAATTGGAGCTAAGGTCGCCTACATTTAGCAAGCGACGCTCACCAGACAATACGACTTCACTTTCACCCATGCCGTAGTCCGATACTCCACTTTGCAAGGCTAAAGCCATCAAACCAGAAATATCGCTACGTAAGTTATCTAAGTCAGATTTGAGGTGGGCTCGTACTTGAGCAAAACTCTTGCCAGCAAATTGAGCGTTAATGAAGTTACCCGCCTCAATCAATTGGCTTGGGGTGTAATCTTGCGTGGTTGGCAAGATCCGGTTTTGCACATCGCCCTCTGGGGTCACCACAATCAAGAGAATCTTGCCTTCGCCCAAGCGAAGAAACTCAATATGCTTAAAAACTTGGGCGCGTTTGGGCGTCATGACCACCCCCGCAAAATGGGTCAAATTAGACAAAAGTTGAGCGGCTGAGCTCAAAACCCGCTGAGGAGAGTCAGGTAAAAGCCCTTTTTCGACCTCACGAGCAGCCATTTCCTCTAGTGGACGCACTGTTACCATCGTATCCACAAACAATCGATAGCCTCTTGGGGTGGGAATACGACCCGCAGAGGTATGCGGGCTGGTGACCAAACCCATATCCTCCAGATCAGACATCACATTCCGAATGGTGGCAGCAGACAGATCTAGGCCTGAAAAGCGGGATAGGGTGCGCGAACCAATAGGCTGACCCTCTTCGATGTATCGCTCGATGAGTGTTTTGAGTAAAGCGCGGGAACGATCATCCATGGTGGAAGGGATTTTATGCCTATGGTTTAATCGTTATATGTTAAGCCCATCCTCAAATTCCATCAAAAAGACATTTAGCCGGCTTGCGTTTGTCGGTAAATATCAAGCCGATGGGATCGAGGGGCACTTAAATGACCTGGCCAAGCTAGTTTCTGGTCTGGGTTGCGAGGTATTTTTCGAAACCTCGACCGCGGATTATTTAAAGCTCAAGGGTTATCCCACCAAGAGCGTTGAAGATTTTGCTGGGGCAATTGATCTTGCAGTAGTTTTGGGCGGCGATGGCACGATGCTTGGCATTGGCCGCCAACTAGCAGGCAGTCACGTCCCCCTCGTTGGAATCAATATGGGGCGCTTGGGGTACATGACCGACATTCCTATTGGGGATGTGCAAACGATTCTGCCAAAAATTATTGCCGGCGAATATGAAGCGGATACCAGAACGCTATTAGATGCGGTTGTTCTGCGCGATGACAAGGTCATCAATCGCGCCCTAGCCCTCAATGATGTTGTTGTGAATCGCTCCGGAATCTCAGGTATGGTGGAGCTTGCAGTGCAAGTTAATGGATCCTTCATGTACAACCAGCGCTCCGATGGCTTGATTGTTTCTACGCCTACTGGCTCAACCGCCTATGCTCTATCTGCTGGCGGTCCCATTCTGCATCCCCGTGTTGCCGGCATATTGTTGGTACCAATTGCACCCCACTCACTCTCCAATCGTCCGATTGTGCTACCCCAAGATTCAGTAACTTGTATTGAAGTCGTCGATGGTCGGGAAGTGATTGTGAGCTTCGATATGCAATCACAAACAAATTTGGAGTCAGGCGACAAAATTGAAGTACGTCAATCCACCAAAACAATCACCCTACTGCACCCTCGCAACCATAGTGACTATAAGACTTTGCGCGAGAAACTGCACTGGAATGAGTACCCGTCGACATTCTGATGTCGCATTCTTTGCTACGCTGATACATGCTTCAAACTCTTGCACTCCGTGACTTTGTCATTGTTGATCAACTTGAGCTTGATTTCGCTACGGGCTTTACTGTTTTAACTGGTGAAACTGGTGCTGGCAAATCCATCCTTCTCGATGCCCTAGGTTTAGTTCTCGGCGAACGCGCGGACAGCAGCCAAATTCGAGAAGGCAGTCACCGCGCAGAAATTAGCGCTCTCTTTCGGATTGACTCAAAACAGGTCAAACACTTCAATCAATGGCTCGATGAACAAGGCTTCCCCATTGAAGATCAAGGGCAAGGTCTACTACTTAAGAGAACCGTTGAAAGCAATGGACGCAGTCGCGCATTTATTAATGGTAGCGTTGCAACACTCTCTCAATTACGTGAGGCAGGAGACCAATTAGTTGATATTCACGGCCAGCATGCCCACCAACTACTACTTAAGAGTGGGGCACAACGTGAACTTCTGGATCGCCATGCTGGACTATTACCAGTCGCCCTTGAGGTAGCGCAGTCATTCAAGCTCCTGAACGACTCTCTTCGCCGTTTAGCGCAAGCAGAAAATGCCGGCCAAGATATTGAGCGTGAACGAGAACGCCTTGAATGGCAACTTGAAGAATTATCTGAACTCTCACCTCAAGAGGGTGAATGGGATCTGATTCAAACTGAACATGCTCGACTTGCCAATGGCACCAAGATTATTAGTGGCTGCCAAGAAGCGGTTGACATCTTATCTGAAGCAGAAAATTCAGTGGAAGCCGCCCTCTCCAAAGCCAGCACTAATATGAGCGCTTTAGCCCATCATGATGTATCGCTGATAGAAGTCAGCCAATCATTAGAGTCAGCGCAAATCCAGGTTGATGAGGCTGTTCATAGTCTCAACCGCTATTTACAAAAATTAGAGCTTGACCCTGAGCGCTTGAGCCAAGTTGAAGATCGGATGCAAGCACTTCATAGCGCTGCCAGAAAATATCGCACTGAGGTCAATGAACTTCCTCGCTTATTGCTGGAAACTAATGACCGCCTTGAGGCGCTCACTGCCTCCCAAAATATTGAAGCCTTGCGTGAAAAGGTAAAGCAAGAACAATTAGCCTATCTCAAGCTAGCAAAACAGCTATCGCAAAAGCGTAGCAAGGCAGCCTCAGATCTCGGCACGCTGATTACTGCTGCAATGCAGGATTTATCGATGGCTGGCGGGCAATTAGAGATTGCGCTGGTTCCATTTCCCGAAGGTGGCCCCCATGGATTGGAGCAAATTGAGTTTTTGGTTGCTGGCCATGCAGGTAGTACACCTCGCGCCTTGGCGAAGGTGGCTTCTGGCGGAGAGCTAGCGCGTATTAGTCTCGCCATTAGCGTCATTACCAGCCAAGCCTCTTTCACGCCCACGTTGATTTTTGATGAGGTTGATGCTGGCATTGGTGGAGCGGTTGCTGAAACCGTTGGTAAATTATTACGCCAACTTGGTGAGTCACATCAAATTTTATGCGTAACCCATCTACCCCAAGTAGCCGCGCAAGGCAACCATCACCTGAGGGTCACGAAGTCTCAAAGTGGCGACAAGGCTCTGTCACAAGTTAGTCCACTGACAAGGACGGATCGCGTTGAAGAAGTGGCACGCATGCTCGGTGGCACCACGATTACTGATACTACCCGGCGTCACGCACGCGAACTACTAGAGCAAAACTAAACTTGGGAGGGTGCCTTAAAGATCTGCCCCCACAAATTCAAGACGGAATTTCTAGCGCCAACCAAGGCTAACTCCGACTCGATATTCACACGCGTTTTTTCTGCACCATCCAAGCGTAAACGGTGCTGGCGAGACCTAAACAAACGATAAGCATCTGCTACCGCTGTGGCGGATGACTGCTCAATCAAGCCAACTTCCGCAGCAATACCCAACAGGGCAATATTTCCTAAATTACCGATCAGCTGATGATGTTGATGTGAGTACGCTAAGACTAGAAACTGGACAATAAATTCAATATCAACCATCCCGCCCGCATCATGCTTCAAATCAAACTCGCTAATTGGATTGGGATGGCCAGCATGCACCTTGCGGCGCATCACCAAAATCTCATTACGTAAAACATCTATGCTGCGCTCCTGAGCTAAAACTTCAAAGCGTACTTCGTCAAAAAATCGACCTACTGTTGGATTGCCGGCGGAGAACCTTGCTCTGGTCAAAGCTTGGTGTTCCCAAACCCAGGCAGCGTTATCACCCTGTCGCAGTTGATACTTTTTGAATGCATCTGCATTCGTTACTAAAAATCCAGCTGACCCGTTAGGACGCAAGCGGGTGTCAATCTCAAACAAAGTACCAGTAGAGGTATAGGCCGTTAGCCAGTTAATCATGCGCTTCGCTAGCAGACTATAAGTTTCTTGTGCGGCGTAATCCGACTCCTTTGCCTGATACAAAAACACCAAATCTAAATCAGATGCATAACCTAACTCTTTTCCACCTAATTTCCCATATGAAATGACTGCAAAAGGCACGCCAACAAGTGAGTACTGATCTTCGGATAAATCAAACTTCCTCGCAACTGCAGGCCAAACTCTCTCAAAAGTAGTTTGCAACATTAAATCGGCTAATCCAGATAGATGATCGCTCACTTTCTCAACAGGTAGCGCTTGGTCAACGCCGATCCCAAGATCAGCCAGTAAGGTAATAAAGGTTTCGGTGTGATGGGTAACGCGCAAGATATCCATAGCTTGCTCCGAGCCATCACCATCGGCCATCACATCATCCAAACGCATGTTTAAATTAGTCTTAACCTCGCGCCAATAGTCCTCTGGGCAATCTACTAGAAAGGCTTCGGCATGTGGATTGAGTAAATGATCCAATAAGTGTGGATGGCTAGTTAAATATTGCGCACCCCACTGAGAAGCCTTCAGCAAGGCCAGCACATTCGATAACGCTTTTGGGTACTCCGACAATATGGACAGATAAGCGCTTCTTCTAGCAATCGCTGCTAGCAAATCAAAAAATCGTAACAAGGTGACATCTGCTGCATGTTGTTGAGAGCCATCGCCCCGCAAACTATCGGCAGCTTTACGAATGAGATTGCGAAAAATCAGACGGCTTTTTTCTGGTAATTGTCTTTCTTTTGGACTGCCATTCCAAGTCTGCCACCGGACCAATGACTCTGGGAAATGACTCGGATCTGGCTCCCAATAAATTGATAAGGGCGCGAGGTCCAATCGCTCGCTATCTTTGAGAATAAAGGCCTTCTCAAAGAGTTGGGCAACAGTATTTTGATGGCTTTCTAATTCAGCCAGAAATTGAGGAGTGCTCTCAAGCATATTAGGACCACCCATAGCTTGAGAAAGACGTGCGCGGGCAGATTTCTCATCGGGCAAGTAATGCGTTTGCTGATCTTCCCAAATTTGGATGCGATGCTCCAAACGCCTCAAAAATACATAGGCCGCCTTTAAGGACTGAACTTCGACAACTGGCAAGATGCCTTTCTTCTCAATCAAGTTCAATATTTCTAATGTGGGTCTAGCACGAAAACGAGGATCAGTTCCGCCGTGCATTAACTGAAACATTTGCGCCAGAAACTCAATCTCCCGGATGCCACCGCGTCCTAATTTAATGTCATGTGAGCGACCATGATGGCCTGAAGATCGTTTCTCTGCCTCGTGCTGAATCTGAGCATGCAAGTCGCGAATAGCGGCAATCACGCCGTAATCCAAATGACGACGGTAAACAAATGGGCGAATGATTTGATCTAATTCTTTTTCGTAAGTTGCGAATGAGGGTGAGCTACCCATCGGCGCTATCAATCTGCCCTTGATCCAAGCATATCTCTCCCATTCACGACCCTGCACTAAAAGATATTCCTCTAACATCTCCAAACTACAGGCTAATGGACCAGAATCGCCATTTGGGCGTAAGCGCATATCCACCCGGAATACAAAGCCATTAGCATCATGTTCGGATAGAAACATGATGAGACGCCTACCCATCCGAGTGAACCACTCGTGATTAGAAAGACTTTTCGGACCACCCTGAGTTTCTCCCTCATGTTCATACAGAAATATCAGATCAATGTCCGACGAAAGATTCAATTCACGCCCACCAAGCTTGCCCATACCAACCACCATCAAAGGCATTTCTGTATTGCAGGAAGCACTCCGAGGCACCCCAAAACGCTTATTAAGATCCTCGCGAATATAGGCAATCGATAGCGAAACCGCCAACTCAGCAAATGAACTCAAACTGTGGGTAACTTCTTCCAAATCCGCCAACCCATTCAGGTCTCTAAACCCCAAACACAGCATCAAACGCTGGCGAGCAAGCCGCAGGTCTGCCATGAATTGCTCTTCATTCTGATCCTCGCTCATAATCGCAGCTTCACAAGGACTTAAGAGATTTCGAATAAAGGGTAGGTCGATTTTTTGGGGGGTCTGAGTCCGCAACCACTCCTCCCAGCCTGGCTGGGCATTTAGCCAACGCTGGGCATAAGTAGAATGCCTCTTTAAGAAGTCCATTTGCGTAGAAAAAATCGTCATACCACCATCTTAATCCGAGCCCTGGACAAGTCTTGGCGATCCCCTTGAGGCTGACGGATAATAGAGGTCATGCTCCGCAATCTCATCCCATCTCGCCTCCAGAGCGCGCTTCAAAAACGCCCTCCAGGTGCGAGTGGGCGCTGGTTTAAACATGCCATTATTTTGGCGAGCCTCATTTTGACGGTATTTGTAGTTGGGCATCTCGCGGTTCGCTTCGTACTTTGGCCTCAAATTGAGAAGTCAAAACCGGCTTTAGAGAAGCTCATGAGTGCCCGACTAGGCGCCGATATCTCGATGGATGATGTTCAAGTTTCATGGACGGGTATTAGGCCTAGCTTCGAAATTACTGGATTGCGCTTTAATAGCACCTCAAAAGCTAAGCCACTTTTAGCAATTCAAAAAATCAGCGGTGAGTTAAGTTGGATTTCTTTTTACCACCTCGAGCCCTATTTTAATGATCTTCATTTTGACGGAGCTCAAATTTACGCCCAAAGAGATGCTCAGGGAATTGTCTCTATTGCAGGAATTCCGATTGGCGCAAAGTCAGATAATTTTTCAGCTGAGAACTGGCTCTTTTCACAAAACACAATCAAAGTAAGTAATGCTCAATTCTTTTGGGATGACCTTCAAAATAGGAAGTTAAATACCTGGATTGAGGTTCAAGAATTTAGCCTAAGTAATGGGATACGCAAACATCGCAGCACTTTGATCGCGAATACGCCTTGGCACAATGGTCAGATTCAAATCAACGCAGACTTTGTACATCGTCTCGGTGGGCAGGCTGGAAATTGGCGAGATTGGGTTGGAGAATTTTCCTGGGACTTTGCCGGTCTCAATCTCAATAAGATTACAAAAGATTTCAAGGTTCCCCTTTATGCATTGGAGGGCAGCATCAGCTCAAAAGGACAAATTAACCTTGATAATGGCAAACCTGATGGCGGCTTCCTCAATATTGCTGCCAATCAACTAAAAATTCAATTAGCTAAAGATGAAGATGCGATTGAGTTCGGCCGGCTTGAAGCAGACCTCGTTCAGGCAACAGATAAGCAAATTCTTTCAGTAACCACCAAGTCATTAGCATGGAGAGATATTGATAGCCCCAGCACTGCTGCGCTAGAGCACCTGAGCCCTATGACCTTTCGGTGGAAGCCGCCTACGGATGGCGGTGAGATTAAAGAATTTGGTTTTTCGTCCCCGCAGATTTTGGTCGAAGATGTTGCCTTGTTTGCGCTCAATCTCCCTCTACCTAAAAAAGTTCGGCAATGGATTAAAGCATCTCAGGCTGATGGTGAATTACAGAACTTAGAAATTAACTGGGCAGAAAGTCGATCTGCATTAGCGGCACTACCCATTCCGGGTACTTGGTTAAGTCCCGATAAATTAGATTTCACTGTGAGTGCAAAACTGATTGATTTGAGCTTTGTCGGTATCAACAAATCCATGCCGACTGTTTCTCATTTATCTGGAAATATCACCAGCGACCAAAAGCATGGAAGCTTGACTCTCGCATCTACCAACTTAGTGGTCGAGATGAATGACTTTCTAGTGGACCCGCTGATTAGATTGGATAAGGCTAGCGGACAAATTAGTTGGGAAAAATATAAGGGTGGCTGGGCCATCAATGCCAAGCAGGTGGCCTTTAGCAATTCAGATATTACTGCGACCCTTAACACTAACTACATTCTTAACGGGCCTAAGCAAGCCGATCAAATGACGCTCGATATTAACTTTGCACAGGCAAAACTCGCGAGCGCATACCGCTACCTTCCAGTCGGGATGGATGGCGATATCAAGCAATACCTTGGTAAGGCATTTGATATGGGCCTCATTCGCAATGGTAGCCTACACATCAAAGGTGACCCCAACCAAATTCCCTTTCCCAAGGGACAGGTCGGCGAGTTCTCACTCAATTTGCCATTGATAGATGCCACCTTTAAGCCCGCCCCCCTTTTACCTAAGTCACAGGGCGAATGGTCAGAATTCACTAAGCTCAATGGTGAAATCAACATGCAGCAGTCCATATTAAAGGTGGACATTGCTCAAGCAAATTATCAAAGTGTTGTGCTGAGTAATATTCGCGCAGAAATTCCCAACGTGAGCGCCAAGCAATTAATACTCTCCGTTGATGGAAGTGCTCAAGGTGATGCACAACAAATGCTTCAATATCTTTTTGCTTCTCCTGTTGGGAAAAACCAAGAGAGCCTAGAAAAAAATCTGAGAATCTCCGGTTCTACAACTTTGAATTTGGGTGTAAAAATTCCTTTATCAGGTAATGCAGATACCAAGATTGATGCGAAGTTAGATTTACTAGGAAATCGCGCTCAGTGGGGAAGTTTTCCGCCACTAGAGAATCTCAAGGGCAATATTCGACTGACTGAGATCAATCCAGAATTTGAAAATGTTAGTGCAAAATTCTTGGGCGGTGACATCAAAATTACTAGCACCCCCTCGTTAGCAGATAGTCCAAGCTTTAGCATCAATGGAAATATCGACGGTAGTTTTATTAAGCACTATTTTTCTGAAGATCTAAACCCTCAAGTAAGTTCAATCCTCAATGG
Source organism: uncultured beta proteobacterium (assembly GCA_903858445.1). GTDB lineage: Bacteria > Pseudomonadota > Gammaproteobacteria > Burkholderiales > Burkholderiaceae > Polynucleobacter. Next base: position 4,956 of record CAIOIX010000294.1, on the reverse strand, counting down.
CATGAGCGGTTCAGCTAAATATGAAGGTTTACTCAAATTCAACAAAGCCGGTAGTGAAACAAACCTAAAATTAGATTTAAGAAATTGGGCTAGTCAAGCACCCTCCCCGGCTAAAAAATTATCGGGAGCACCACTGCTTGGCGAAATGAATCTTCGCACCTATGCCAGCAGCAAATCCAATCCCTCTCGTGCAACTTGGTCAGGGAGATTTGGCGATCAAATCTCTCTTCAAGGCAGCCTTGGTCTCGATAACGAAGTCCGTCATGCTTTAGGGATAGGAGCCCCAGCTGTTTTGCCTCAGCAGGGTGTTGCACTCAATTTACAAGCCAGCGAACTCAACATTGATGCATGGCAAGATTTTTTAAGTGTCAGACAGCATAACAAAATAGCCAAACAACATGTTGCCAGCGAGAGCAATATTCAAGTAACGGCACAGGTTAAAAAACTCATTCTGCTCGATCGCGCATGGACTGATGTTGCTCTTGTTGGTAATAATAAAAACGATATCTGGCAGATGCGTCTCAGCTCCACTCAGGCCGCAGGACAAATTCGCTGGCAGGAAGAAAATAGTAGCAATCCCAGCGGACTTATTACGGGCCGTCTAAATTACCTCAGAATTCCGGAGGGGCTTACAAGTACATCTCCCTTGGGGTCTTTACCTAAGAATCAAAGTAGCATGTCGCAGAAAAGCGGGAATGATAATAAAGCTGACCCCAACTCTATACCGAGCTTAAATATCAGCATCGATGATTTTTCTTGGTCTAAAGCGCAATTGGGTGCCCTAAAAATTAAGTCGCACACCAGCAAAAATCTTTTAGCAATTGAATCTGTTCACATATCGAACCCTCAGGGTAGCTCCATTTTGTCAGGGCAGTGGAATGGCGGTAGTGGGGATAGAAAAGACCACAGCTTGCTAAACATCGATATGGATGTAAAAGATGCCGGACAGATTATTGCTCACTGGAGCAGCGCTAAATCTGTAGAGGGCGGTCAAGGCAAGCTCAATGGAAAATTAGAATGGGATGGTGATTTATTTACACCAGACTATGGAACGCTAACAGGGAAAATCAACCTGAATCTTATTAAGGGGCGTTTACTAGAGGTCAATTCAGATGCCGCAAAACTGCTAAATGTCTTGAGTCTCCAAAGTCTATTTAGGTTTGCCACTCTTGACCTACAAGGTAGCGTTGGCAATATTGTGACAAAAGGAACTCCTTTTAATTCTATCGAGAGTAGTTTTGAAGTCAGGAATGGCATAGCCCAAACAAATCAATTCACGATGGAGTTAGATCAAGCGCGCGTTGCTATCAATGGTCAAATTAATATTCCTAAGGAGACTCAGGATCTTCGCGTAACGGTCTTCCCAACGATTGATGCTGCTGCAGGCTCAGTAGTAGCCGCCTTTGTGATCAACCCCATCGTGGGTCTTAGTGCCTTGGTAGGTCAATACCTCATCACGAACCAAATTAATCGCGCCATGCAAACTGATTACTTAGTCCAAGGTTCGTGGACAGATCCAGAGGTCATCCCGCTTGACCAAAAAGGTCAGCCAATTGACGAAAAAACTTTGGATAGCATTCGCAGCAAGGGCTTACTGAAAGAGCAATCTAAGCCAAATGCTCCAAATACCCCGAATGCTTCACCTACAAACAGCTCAAGTGCTAGCACTCCAATCTAATACTCCTTTCTTGTGAATACCTATGAGCGCACCAGTCATCACTTCTGAACTAAAGATTTCCTCGATTCAAATGGTCTCCACTCCAGTTCTTCAGGAGAATCTGGATACAGCCAGCAGACTGATTGAGCAGGCCGCCAAAGTAGGGGCGCAGTTAGTAGTCCTGCCTGAATACTTTTGCCTCATGGGCCTAAGGGATACTGACAAAGTTCTCGCTAGAGAAAAATTAGGAAGTGGCCCCATTCAAGAACAACTCGCTAACATGGCTAAAGCCAACAATATCTATCTGATTGCAGGCACCATTCCACTAGAGGCGGATGCTCCTAGTAAAGTACTAAATACCACTCTAGTGTTTGATAATCAGGGTCAGCGTATTGGGCGCTACGACAAGATACACTTATTTGGGTTTCAAACGGCAACTGAGCGCTACCAAGAATCTGAAACGATTGAGGCAGGCAATACACCTGGTGCCCTTTCCATCAACATTAATCATCAAGCTTGGCGTTTTGGCTTAAGCATCTGTTACGACCTGCGTTTTCCAGAGCTATATAGAGCTCTAGGAGAAGTTGATTGCCACATCATTCCAGCAGCATTCACCTATACCACCGGCCAAGACCATTGGGAAATTCTATTGCGTGCCAGAGCCATTGAAAATCAGTGCTATGTCTTAGCGTCAGCGCAGGGTGGAATCCATCTCAATCAACGTCGTACTTGGGGCAATAGCATGATCATTGACCCTTGGGGCGCTATATTAGGGAATCTCCCGGACGGTGAAGGCTTTATTTCTGGGACTCTGAGCAAAGATAAATTAAACGAGGTACGCTCTAAGCTACCAGCACTGAAACACCGTAAGCTCTAAATCGAAAGATGTACTTAAACAATATGAATGCACCAGAAGCGCTATTTCCAGCTGATTGGACGAAACCTAAAAAACAGGTGGATCTACTTAAGTTAGCAAAATCGATTCTGCTTGAGCCCACTGGTTTATCCGAACAAGACTTGCATCGCACGTTCGGCAGCATGTTCGCACATCGCCTCGATGATGCAGACCTGTACTTTCAGCACACTCGTAGCGAAAGCTGGAGTCTTGAGGAAGGTATTGTCAAATCAGGTAGCTTTAATATCGACCAAGGGGTGGGTGTCCGCGCAATCTATGGTGACAAAACTGCTTTTGCTTATTCAGATGAAATTAATTTAGAGGCCTTAACTAAGGCAGCAAAAGCGACCCGTGTGATTGGCCCTGCAGGCGGAAAGCAGGCCCTTGCCAGCAAAATCTTTAGCCCTCTCTCTAACGAACTCTACTCAGATTTAAATCCACTAGATTCTCTACAGCCTAAAGAAAAAATTGCTCTACTGGAAAGCATTGAGCGCCGCGCTAAAGCACGTGATCCCCGCATCATTCAGGTAATGGCTAGCCTTGCTGGAGAGTTTGATGTTGTCCTGGTGGTACGTGCGGATGGCCTACTAGCTGCTGATGTTCGCCCGCTAGTACGCGTATCGGTCCATGTAATCGCAGAACAAAATGGGCGCCGAGAATCTGGTTCATCTGGTGGTGGCGCTAGACATGATTATGCTTATTTCAATACCGAGCTCATCAACCAATATGTAGACGAAGCCGTAGATGGCGCCCTCATTAACCTTGACTCTCGTCCAGCGCCCGCCGGCCCAATGACGGTAGTTATGGGGCCAGGTTGGCCTGGAGTCCTCCTGCATGAAGCAGTGGGTCATGGCCTGGAAGGCGACTTCAATCGCAAAGGCTCCTCAGCATTTGCAGGACGCATCGGGGAACGGGTAGCTGCAAAGGGTGTTACGGTCGTAGATGACGGCACCCTCTCTGGTCGCCGTGGCTCACTGAATATTGATGACGAAGGTACGCCAACCCAATGCACCACACTCATTGAGAATGGCATCCTGAAGGGTTACATTCAAGACAGCCTGAACGCTCGCCTGATGAAAATGCCGCTCACTGGCAATGGCCGTCGTGAAAGTTTTGCCTCCCTACCAATGCCTCGGATGACCAATACCTACATGTTGGCGGGCAAAGATGACCCACAAGAAATCGTAGCCAGCATTAAGCGTGGACTGTATGCGGTCAATTTTGGTGGTGGGCAAGTCGATATCACCAGCGGGAAGTTTGTATTTTCAGCATCAGAAGCCTATTGGGTCGAAAACGGCAAAATCCAATACCCCGTCAAAGGCGCCACGATTATTGGTAGTGGTCCAGAGTCCTTAAAACAGGTCTCGATGATCGGAAATGACCTCAAATTGGATGGTGGTGTGGGGGTCTGCGGCAAAGAAGGGCAAAGTGTTCCCGTAGGAGTTGGGCAGCCAACTTTACGGATTGATAGCATAACTGTCGGTGGATCTGCCTGATACGGCTTAAAATAGTCGTATGAGCCAACAAAATACTAATCCAGCCAATTGGTACTCTGCCGTCGATAAGACGTCAGATACCGACGATCAACGTATTCATAACATCACCGTTCTGCCTCCGCCAGAGCATTTGATTCGCTTCTTCCCAATCTCGGGAACAGCCACTGAATCCTTAATCAGTAAAACCCGCGCCAAAATTCGCGACATTATTCATGGTAAAGATGATCGCTTATTAGTCATCATTGGACCCTGCTCCATTCATGATCCAAGAGCGGCACTTGAATACTGCCAGCGCCTCATGGCTGAGCGTACGCGCTTCTCTGGCGAACTTGAAATTGTGATGCGCGTGTATTTTGAAAAGCCCCGCACTACCGTTGGTTGGAAGGGTCTCATCAATGACCCTTACCTTGATGAGAGCTATCGCATCGAGGAGGGATTGCGCATTGCACGTCAAGTGCTGATGGAAATTAATCGACTGGGCATGCCAGCGGGTAGCGAATTCCTCGACGTCATCTCCCCACAATATATTGCCGACCTTATCTCTTGGGGTGCAATTGGTGCGCGTACAACTGAGAGTCAAGTCCACCGCGAACTCGCCTCTGGTTTATCGGCTCCGATTGGCTTCAAGAACGGTACTGATGGCAATATCAAAATTGCTACTGACGCCATTCAAGCAGCAAGTCGTCCACATCATTTCTTATCGGTTCATAAGAATGGTCAAGTTTCGATCGTTGAAACCAAGGGCAATAAAGACTGTCACGTTATTTTGCGTGGCGGTAAAGAGCCAAACTACGAAGCAAGCTTTGTCGATGCTGCCTGTACTGAGCTAGCAGCAGCCAAGCTTCCAGCCAGTTTGATGGTGGATTTGTCTCATGCAAACTCTAGTAAGAAACATGAGCGTAGATCGG
>CAIOIX010000293.1 GCA_903858445.1 uncultured beta proteobacterium | reverse complement strand
TGCTTTCCTTGCGCGCCTTTTCAAGCGCGACATAGGCAGCATCCATTCGGAGCTTTTGATTGCGAGGCAACAGTAGACTGGAATAAGGTGCATCTAACTCCTCCTTAGCCAGACTAAGCTCTGCAATTTGCTTAAGCCGCCCAAAATCTTGTATTCCAGAAAAAACAATGGCGCTAAATAGATAACCACCAAACTGCTCCTTTGGCTCTAATGCCTCCCAATCTAATTTTCCAAAACGCTGATTGGCAAAGGCCGCAATGATGAGACGAAGTGCCATTGCCTGCCGCGCTTCTTTCTCCAGCCTTTCTTTTTTCGCCCCAGCAGGTAAACCCTCCCCCGCTTTTTTGCGATCAAAGTGTCGATAAGGATTGGGCTCTGGCAAAACAACTTCAATAGTTCCCAGGCCAGGCCACTCGAGTTTTTGCTGGGCGCAGAGATCCGCAAGATCTGCATCAACTACATCAAATAGCCATTTTTTCCAACTCAGAAAACCATCAGCCAAACTAAAGAGTGCTTTGAAAAGCGTCTGCACGCCCGGCATATAGTGGGCGGGGTTTTCCAATCGCAGCGTGTCCACACTGCGTAACTGATCATCTGGCAGGAAGTGGCCTTGCGCAGCTTTTTGTAAAGAGGTATCCAGAGCCTGCCGAGAAATGCCCAATAGAGCGCAACCAATCTGAGAGAGCTCGTCCCTAGCCAAGTATTCTTTTTCAATACATTCTCGAATCTTGGAACAAATCATTGCGCCAACCTGCTCAGGAGAAGTGTTTAGGATTTGATTGGCATCTTGGTGAGGACGAGCAATCTGCGTAATGATTGCAAGTAAATGAGGGTTGGTTGGTAACGCGCGCAGATGGGCCCTTAATTGGGCGCACATTACCTCTTGCGCCTTTATCGCCTCTTCAGCGGCAGTTGGTTTAGCGCTCACTTACTTTTGTTCCTTTGGCCAAGCTGGCATGGCCAACGTGACAAGCTCAAAACCCAAACCCTTGATAGTTTTTTGAATGGGGTTTTCGATCCGCTCGATGTACTCTAAATAGCTATGGGAACTAAACTGATGAAAGGGCGCTGTACCCGTTTGCCAATGACCAAGCCAGGTGCTGATATCCGTCTGACTCATCCCCCTATTTTTTAATAAGGCGGGCATGAGCTTACGGTGAAAATTGGGCTGAGCAACAATCGAGCTTTCAATATAGCCTCTAAAGTGTCGCCGCATTTTGGTCATGCTCCATTTTTCAATGGCCAATGGCAGCGCGGCCAAGCTAGGGGCGCCTACCTTATTGCTCTTTTGTTTTTTTGAAACAGGCACCACCGGCTCAAGCCAGATTAGATCCCCATACAAAGCATGCATCGTGACATCGGGGGACAATTTTTTAAGCAACTTGCGACGCAATTGCTCATACACCCACATTTGCTTTTGCAATAACGGGCTTAACCAAATGACTCGCAGCCGATCCCCGGCGCGATTGGTTTTATCGCCGATACGAGTAAGGCCCAAAAATGGCTCGACTGAGGCAATGTCCACATAAGGAAGATGGTGTGGACGCTGTGAAGTCTCACAAGCAAACCAAAGCGCGCAATATAGGGCGAGCTGATTAAAAGCGTCGCAAAATTGTTTGTAATCCTGGGCTCTGCCATTGGCCAAGCGCGGAATATCAATCTGCTTTTTTAATTCTTGTATCTGCTCAATCAAGGCTTTTGGATGCCCGTCTCTATCAATGGCAACCAAACCCGTTGCGCCCACCACACTCGGCCTAATGCCCCTAAAGTCTGCTTTTTCAACATCGCCGCCGAGTAGCTTCGTTCTTTGCGATAAGAGGTCAGAAATGCTTGTTTTGCTTGCTTGCGAAGCTGCTGCCCCTTGAATATCACCCACGTCAACACTGGCTTTTAAATAACCATCAAGAGAGCCAAGCTGCTTTGTTCCCTTGTATGCATCGTGGGTGTAGTAATACAAATCTGATTTAAACGCTCTGGGGGTATGGGGATCTAAAACATCTAGTATTTTTGGATCAAAATTGTCCTTGACCATTTGGTGCTTACCCCACTCCCTGATCTTGAGCATGGTCAGGGGGCGCTTGGCTCTATATAAATCCATCTCGCGATTAAATTGAGTAAGTAAGCTCTGAGACTTTTTTTCAATCTCCAGTCGTGCGCTGGGAGCAAATATGGGTGAGGGCGTTTCTGATATCTGGGAGTTGACTGCTGCTATTTGGCCAGCCACCCCCGACAGGTCCTGAAAAACAATTGCACCCAGGTGTGGCGCATATTCCTCTGCCTGCACATTGACCAGTTCAGACCAAGCGTAATTGGGGACCGACAATCTCCACAAATGAATATAGCTTGGAGGGGTATTCACAGGCATTGCATTGGCTTTTACAAGATGCAAGGTTTGGCTACCCAATTTGGGTTTATCCCCTTTAGACAACTCATCCCCAACTTCAAAATTGGAATGTCCACTGCGCCAACTCTCTCGCTCGCGCAAAATAATTTGCGCCCCCAATGCCGTGTGAATATCGACCCCCAAGACATACATTAGGCGCAGCGTCATAATTGCGCTCAATTGGGTGGCTCGCTCTGATGCATCTTGGTTGCCGCCCTTGAGCACACTCTCAAGAGTGTCCAAATAGTTTTTGAACAGCTCCATTTCTTTCCAGGAAGCGACATTGGTGCCCCAATACAATCGCTGGTTAAGCTTAGCTATAAACCGTTGCGTATAACTAGAATCTCTTTCAAGCTCTAACCGACTCTTGCCCACCTGCGGGGCAACCCACCTTAACTGGGGCGCATCGGATCGATCATCTTCGATTTCTTCGCCAACATCGTCGCCAGGCTCTATTAGTGTTTCGATGTATTCATCGGTGATGGTGGTGTCATCAATAGGAATAATCTCAAACTCGTTACCCCGAAGATCTCCCTCACTAAGCCAAATATCTCGATATAGGCCGCGGTACTGAATGCCGGGATTTTCTTTTTCCCTCGAGCGCTCTCCGGAACCGGACTTCGATGTGCTCATTTTTGATTTGCGGACACTACTCGAAAATGCCCTACATACCGATTTGAACTTTATTTGTGATTTGGTTAATGTGACTTTTTCTTTACCGGGAGCACCTTGTAAATGTAAATACTCGTCAAGACACTGCTCTTTAAATTTGGGGTAGGGCAATTGCGCCCATTGGAACAACTGATTTGCCTCGTCAATACCATCCCAATCCCGCGACCACTCCCTAATCGCTTGCTCAAGCCCAACAAAGTAAAAGTGATATCGATCTTTTTCAACATCCACGCTCTGGAACAACACAGGATCTGTAAACTTTTGCTGCACTGCAGTAATCTTCTTTAGAGCAGACTCCTCTTCACCCTCAATCGTTTGCATTTGCCTAGTAATGTCGAGCAGCTCCAAATTTCGCATAATGGCAAATCCGGCCAATCTACGCATGGCAACCATCCTGGGGTCGTCTTGCCTGTCCGCAGCATCGATAACGCCCTTGAGCCAAATATCGTTACTTAATATTGAGTAAATTGGAAATGCTGAAGATCCGTGATGCAAAATTGGATTGACGGGAGGTTTATCGCTAGCGTCCTCGAGATTGTCCGAAACGGCATCATCTGATTCCCCCATATTTTCAAAAAGCGATGTATTTACCTTGTGGGCCCAAATACCCAATCGGTAAATCTCATTAGCCACGCGCAAGAGAAGCGCCCAGTCTATTTTTGGGCCTCCAGTTTCAGGTTTTTGCATTTCCCTACACACTGCTGTAAGGCGACCGATAGCTGATGCTAATGCCCGAAATTTAGGCTCTGGCCTAACCAACCAGAGAAATTGATTAAGGTCCTCACGAGATAGTCGGTCGACTTCGTCAGCATGTAAATTTGCGCGGGGCGGGAATTGCTCGCGCAATAATTCAACCTCAGGACTTTCTTCATAAATCCGAATAACAGATCTTTTGCTTTTTCCTGATGATTTCCCCATTCCACCATTTAAACCGAAAGAAGGGGGTTTGCAAATCACGATTTGAGATTTGGCTGCTTGCGGATAATGCGCGCAGCGTGTCCACGCTTTCTCATAATTAAGTTTCGAAATCAGAGTGCAGAGTTCAAAACTCAAAAATTACCGAAGCCCCTATAAAGGCGGGCATCCATGAATCGAACCTGCGAATGCCTCCGAAGGAGTCCGATACCCGCCTTCCTAGAAGGGGTTGGTAAAATATTTACGAGCGCCGTTTAACGTAAAATAAGGCTGTTGAGCATTGAGGCTAGGGGTCTAATAGACCTATTTTGCGAATTATTCGAGAAATATCTACTTGAAAACTTAACTGGTATTAAACGTTGCTTTTAGTCTTTACTAAAACAAGTTTTTGAACGCAAAAGCCTTTATCTATATAGACTTAAGACGTTTTAGACAATGTACAGTTATTTAACATATTTCTATGTTTTTTGTCGGTTGAGGCCTCCGAAGCCGCAGGTTCGATTCCTGCCGGGCGCACCAAAAGTAGGGGGTTTTTGACCTAAGTCATACGCAGTATGGCGAAAACCACTATCATTTGCACCTAACTTATTGATTTTTATCGTGCTCAACAGTCCAAATCTATCCATGTCTGAACCCTCTATTGCCAATCCATTGGCCCCTCATTTACCTCTTCCCCACCGTAAGGTCATTCGGAGCTGGTTAATTCCAATGGCTCAGGGTGAAACAGGTCGCGCGCTATTGCTTTTAGTGATTGATGCCGCCTTATGGCTTGGCTGTATCGCTGGCACTGTTTTTGTTGAAAGCCTCCTACTCAAAGTCATATTTGGCTTAGTTGCCGGCTTTGTGACTGGTCGCATTTTTATTCTTGGCCACGACGCCTGCCACCAGAGCTTCACACCGAACCGTGAACTCAACAAAGTTTTGGGTCGCATTGCCTTTTTGCCATCTCTGACTCCATATAGCCTCTGGGACGTAGGTCATAACGTAGTTCACCATGGTCAGACCAACCTTAAGGGTTTCGACTTTGTTTGGGCGCCTTTATCTAAAGCAGAATTTGATGCACTACCAACATGGCGCAAAGGCCTTGAGCGCCTTTACCGTAGCGGCTGGGGTCCTGTTTTCTACTATTTAATTGAGATTTGGTGGAGACGCGAGTATTTCCCAAATGCCAAAAATAAACCGGGAAATCGCCCCATATTCCTTAAGGACAACCTTTTGGTTACTGGCTTCGCCATCCTTTGGATTGCCTGCCTGGTTGCTGGAGCGATGGCTACAGGCCAATCTATTTTTATCGGCCTACTAACTGGTTTTGCTCTACCTTTCCTATTTTGGAACGGCATGATCGGCTTTGTGGTCTATGTTCACCATACACATCCTTCAGTTTCTTGGTATGACAAGAAATCCGAATGGCTCCGCGCGCAACCATTTGTATCAACGACTGTACACCTTACCTTTAATTGGATTTGGGGCGCCCTGATGCACCATATCATGGAGCATACCGCCCACCACGTTGATATGAGTGTTCCCCTCTACCGACTCCAAGAAGCCCAAAATACCCTTGAAACCATTCTTCCAGAGCGTATTTTTGTACAAAAGTTCTCTTGGTCTTGGTATTTCGACACGGCTCGTAAATGCAAGCTCTATGACTTTGAGAATAAGGCCTGGCTTGATTTTGACGGCAATAAAACGGCTGATTCGGTCAGAGTTGTCCTGAGCGAAGCCCCGGCGGGACAAAACGGGTAAAATAGATCTCCTGTATAGATTTGGCTTACCCGGATTGCCCATGACTACCTCGACTCCAGCTCCTACCCAAGACACTTCTCAGAGCCTTAAATTCTGCTCTTCTTGCAGTCGCGAAAAGCGCCTAGAAGGAGGTACGTGGATTCCAACAAGCAATCGTAAGCAACGCTGGATTTGCGCTAGCTGTCTTTATAACCGTACGCATCGCACCGGTTCAGCAAAAACCTAATATCCATTTTCGTTTGCGCTCTATCTAGCTTAGGCGCCGTCCCCAACGTAGGGATTTGTTTGGCGCTCCTTACCAAAGGTAGACATCGGTCCGTGCCCCGGTACAAATTGCACATCATCGCCAAGCGGCCATAACTTCGTCCTAATCGCATTAATTAAATCAGCATGATTGCCGCGAGGGAAATCAGTTCTTCCAATCGATCCCGCAAATAGCACATCACCCACTAGGGCCAAGCGATCCTCTTTATCAAAGAAGACCACATGACCAGGTGTATGCCCCGGGCAATGTAAAACTTCTAAATCAATATTGCCAACCTGCACATGATCACCATCCTCTAGCCACCGCGTCGGCTCGAAAACTTTAGCATGACCAAATCCAAAGCGCACTGTTTGCTCTGGTAATTGATCGATCCAAAAACGCTCATCAATTTGCGGGCCTTCAATCGGCACACTTAATGTATCAGCTAAATCTTTTGCGGCTGCGCAATGATCAAGATGACCATGCGTCAGTAAAATTTTCTTCACTGTGCCACCCATCTGCTTTACGCCCTCAAGAATTTTGTCGACATCACCACCAGGATCTACGATGGCTGCATCACCAGTCTCCTGGCATACCAAGATAGAGCAGTTTTGTTCGTAAGGAGTCACCGGAACAATTCCTAATTTAATTGGCATATATACAAAGTTTTTGGATGGATAAGAGACCAGTTTAGGGCAGTGAAGATAAAATAGGTCCAAAGGATAAAACATGAAGACTCAAGACACATTTAAATTTGCACAAACCCACGAGTGGGCAGATCTGGACGAGGATGGTTTAGTGTGGGTTGGTATCAGCAATCATGCACAAGAATCCTTGGGTGATGTGATGTTTTTTCAGACGCCCAAACTAGGCCAGCAAGTTAAACAGGGTGAAGCAATTGCTGTGATTGAGTCCGTAAAAGCGGCAAGCGATATTCATGCACCGGTAAGTGGCGAAATTGTGGCATTGAATGATGAAGTTGACACCACTCCTGAAGTGGTTAATGAAAAGCCATATGGCATTTGGCTCTTCAAAATTAAACCCGCTTCGGATGCGAGCCTTGTAGCAGAATTACAAAACTTAATGAGCCTAGATGAATATAGCTCTAGTGCGGGCGCCTAATTTATTAGATTGCGATTGGATCACGCTCTATTAGCCAACGAATGCGCGATGTTTTACTAATGCGACCTTGAGATTCATTGCGCAAATCTTGATCAATAATTTCGAGTACTTCTTGCAATAACTTGCGACTTTCAGACTCAATCACTATCTGAGCACGCTCCGCTCCAGCCACGCGCATGACCGCCTTGGGCACAGGATCATAGATTCGCAACTCCTTTCCAAGCAAGCCTTTGTTTTTTAGGCGGCCCTTAAGACTACTTAAAAACTGAATAGCCTTGTCCAGTGTTTTTCCTTCTGCATGAATCAAGCCTTGATAGGAGTAGGGCGGCAAGTGCGCCTCTTCTCTTTCTCTAGCAGTATGAGATAAGAAACCATCGACATCATGCCGCAACAGGTACTGATAAACCGCCGCCTCTGGGTACTGTGTTTCGATATAAATATCTCCACCTTCTTGACCATTTTTGCCAGACCTTCCTGCGCGCCCAGCCACTTGAACCAACTGCGCGAACAATCTTTCGGCAGCCCTGAAGTCTGGTGAGTACAACCTACTGTCTGCATCGAGCACTGCAACCAATCCTATATTTTGGTAATCATGCCCCTTAGCAATCATTTGCGTACCGACAACGATATCTACCTTACCCTCATGAATTTCTTGAAAGAGCGCTTCTGCACCTTTGCTCTTTCTACTTGAGTCTGTATCAACGCGTAGCACTCTTGCTTTTGGCCACATTTCTTCTATTGCATCTTCCAGCCTCTGAGTTCCTTGGCCCAAGGTTTTGAGATCTGCATTTCCACAGTCTGGACAGAAACTTGGGATTGGCTTTACAAGACCACAATGATGGCAGCTTAATACCGATTTCTTTCCTAGTGCTCCCGCCTTATGCATGACCATATGCGTGCTGCACTGTGTGCATTCAGATAGCCAAGTACAAGCACTACAACTCAGTACGGGTGCATAGCCCCTCCGATTAATCAATATCAAACTTTGTTTGCAGCTTTCCAAATTTTTTGTAATGGCATTAGCCAAGGTTTTCGTAATCAAGCTTCTGGTTTGCGGGCTATTTTCATCGCCTGGGCTAAATTGGTTCTGGGGATCTCGTGAATTGATAAGATGAACTTTAGGCATCAGGGCGCCTTGCGCTCTCTGATCAAGACGTATGTATTCATATCTACCTGCCTTTGCAGCCATCCATGTTTCTAATGAAGGTGTTGCTGAAGAAAGCAAAATCGGAATTTTTTGGTCGTGTGCTCGCCATATGGCTAAGTCCCTTGCGGAATACCTAGTGCCTTCTTGTTGCTTATATGAAGGGTCGTGCTCCTCATCAACTACGATTGCTCGCAAATTTGGGATCGATGCCAAGGCTGCTAAGCGTGTGCCAAGAACAATTCTGGCTTTGCCTGTGAAAGCCTCATGCCAAGCAATGCCTCTTTGTTTTTCTGATACGCCGCTATGAAGCACGGCCAATGCCTCATTCGGAAAATAGGCTCGCACGCGTCGCTCTAACTGTGGCGTCAAATTTATTTCGGGCACCAGCAATAAAACTTGTGCACCCTCATCCTTCAGAATAGTAGCAAGCCAGTTTAGAAATACGGCCGTCTTACCGCTCCCCGTTTGTCCTTGCATCAAAATTGAGCGGAACAGATTCTTGGTTTTTTTTGGCTCGTCAACGAGCGTTTTCAGCGCATCTAATTGCTCTGGATTCAATTGATCCACCGTAATGTATCCCTCTACCTCTTCACTGGGGATTTTTTTTGCCTTTTTCTTTTCTGCACTTTCTATCTTTTTTGGAATTTTTTCCCAATCTTCTGACTTTCGCCACATCTTTGGAATGCTAGGCATGATGGTTTCACCAAGCGTGTGTACGTAATACTGGCTAGTGAAGTTCATCAGCCTCAACAAGGCATCATCCAAAGGGGGGAGTGGAGCCACCTTCTCAACAGACTTTAATTTATCTATTGAGTATTCAGAGTGAGTGTTTACTTTTATAACTAATCCCACCTCACTTCCGCGCCCGAAGGGCAATTGCACAACTTGCCCGACCTCCGGCAAACAGCCGAGCTTCTCTATATCCCATAGATAGTCAAAGCCCTGCGATAGGGGCTTATCAACAACTGCCTGGACCACTATGGGCTTGGAGCTCATTTACCTCTATTTTCTTATTTGCCTGTGGATAAGTCTGTGGATATCATTTGATATTTATGATTCTGTGCTTAATTTACCAACATATTCTTCTTGCCTATTTTTAAGGCAATACTAAAAAATATGTTTTAAATCAATGTGTTGCAATAACTTCTAGATGTGAATGATGATCATTACCTTGAATCTCACTGAATTTTGGCAACAACCCAAAACTGTGCATAACTTTTGCAAGTATTTAAGACTAAGTTAGCAATTACTTTGAATTCTTACTTAGATCTAAGAGCCCGCGATGTTTCGATGACCGCTCCCGCCAAGGCAGTAACGCTTTCTGGCGGTGTAAATTGTGAAATTCCATGACCCAGATTGAAGATGTGCCCATCAAGCGGATGAAGACCTGCTTTTAGCGCAGGTGCCTGAGCAAGATCTTCTAAAAGAGCGCTTGCAGCACCTGCAATTTGCTTTGGTTCTGAAAACAAGATTAAAGGGTCAAGATTGCCCTGCAAGGCCAATGGCTTATTAAGCTCAAGTAATTGTTTTCTTGCTCGACTTAATGACATTGTCCAATCGATAGCTAAGACATCGGCTCCTGCTTGTGCCATATCATTCAGCCAAATTCCCCCGCCTTTGGTAAACATAATGACGGGAATTTTTTTACCCTCGTGCTCACGAGGCAATAGTGCAATAACTTTTTGCATAGCAGCTAAAGACATTTTTTGGTACCAGCCATCAGGAAGTAATCCACCCCAAGTATCAAAAATCATCAATGCTTGTGCACCAGCTTTAACCTGTTCATTCAAATACATTGCTACAGATTGAACGTTAATGTCCAAGATATGCTGCAATAAATCAGGGCGACTAAACATCATCGTCTTGGCATGACGGAAATCATCCGATCCAGAGCCATCAATCATGTAGCAAGCCAGTGTCCACGGACTTCCAGAAAAACCAATCAACGGCACTCGTTGTTTGCCATCCTGAATAAGTGCTTTACGGATTTCAGAAACTGCATCAAAAACATATTGCAACTGATGCATATCGGCTACGCGTAACTTCTTAACAGCTTCTTCTGTGCGAAGGGGGTGATCAAAGCTCGGACCTTCACCAGCGGTAAATTTCAACCCTAAACCCATTGCATCTGGAATGGTCAGGATATCCGAAAATAGAATAGCCGCATCTAAGGGGTAGCGGTCTAAAGGTTGAAGTGTTACTTCGGTTGCGTAAGCGGGGTTTTTAGCAAGACCAAGAAAACTCCCAGCTCTTGCTCTAGTTTCGTTGTATTCAGGCAGGTACCGTCCAGCCTGGCGCATCAGCCAAAGCGGGGTTTGATCCACCGCTTCGCCTAAGCATGCCTTTAAAAAACGGTCGTTTAAGAGCAATGAGATGGTGGGCTTTTATTTTTTACGACGAAAGCGTGCGATCGCTGCCAACTGCGCAGCAGCAACAGCAAACTCTGATTGGGCCAAAGCCAAATCGAAATCACTACCGCGGTTTTGCATTGCCTCTTCAGCACGCTTTTTAGCTTCAATTGCTTTAGCTTCATCAAGATCGTGGCCGCGAATAGCGGTATCAGCTAATACGGTCACATGATCTGGCTGAACTTCCAAATAGCCACCCGCTACGAAAACAAACTCTTCGTCTCCATCCGCTTTTTCAATGCGAACTGAGCCAGGACGAATACGTGTGATTAAAGGTGTGTGGCCGCGCAAAATACCGAGTTCACCACTTTCGCCTGGAAGCGCAACAAACTTCGCTTCCCCGCTAAAAATAGATTTTTCGGCACTGACTACATCGACGCGTATGGTTGACATAATTTCCCTAGATGAATTCGATTAAAGCTTCTTAGCTTTCTCGATGGCTTCATCAATTGAACCCACCATATAGAACGCTTGCTCCGGCAAGTGATCCAACTCTCCGCCGCAAATCATTTTGAAACCACGAATGGTTTCTTTCAATGGCACGTATTTTCCTGGTGAGCCAGTAAACACTTCAGCAACGTGGAATGGTTGGGACAAGAAACGTTGAATTTTACGTGCGCGGGAAACGGCCAATTTATCTTCTGGTGATAACTCATCCATACCCAAAATTGCAATAATGTCGCGCAATTCTTTGTAACGCTGCAACGTCATTTGAACGTCACGGGCCACATCATAGTGTTCTTGACCGACTACTTGTGGATCCAGCTGACGACTCGTTGAGTCAAGTGGATCAACCGCAGGATAAATACCCAAAGCAGCAATGTCGCGTGACAATACAACCGTCGAATCTAAGTGCAAGAAGGTTGTTGCAGGTGATGGATCTGTCAAGTCATCCGCAGGAACATAAACAGCCTGAATAGATGTTACAGAACCAGTTTTGGTTGAAGTAATACGCTCTTGCAACTTACCCATTTCTTCGGCCAATGTAGGCTGATAACCCACGGCAGAAGGCATACGACCAAGCAATGCTGACACCTCAGTACCGGCCAATGTATAACGGTAGATGTTGTCAACGAAGAACAAAATGTCACGACCTTCGTCACGGAACGCTTCCTCCATTGTTAAGCCAGTCAAGGCAACGCGCAAACGGTTACCAGGAGGCTCATTCATCTGACCAAACACCATCGCCACTTTATCGATAACGTTAGATTCTTTCATCTCATGATAGAAGTCATTACCTTCACGAGTACGCTCACCAACACCAGCAAACACAGATAAACCCGAGTGTTGCTTAGCGATGTTGTTAATCAGTTCCATCATATTCACGGTCTTACCAACACCCGCACCACCGAACAGGCCTACCTTACCGCCTTTAGCGAACGGGCAAACTAAGTCAATAACCTTAATGCCGGTCTCTAACAAGTCAACTGATGGAGAAAGCTCATCAAACTTAGGGGCTGGTTGGTGAATAGCGCGACGCACATCAGTAGCAATTGGTCCTGCATCATCAATTGGGCGGCCCAAAACATCCATGATGCGACCGAGCGTTGCCGGGCCAACAGGCACAGAAATTGGCTTACCTGTTGATTTCACTTCCATGCCACGACGCAAGCCATCGCTTGCACCCATGGCAATCGCGCGAACTACGCCGTCACCGATCTGTTGCTGAACTTCAAAGGTCAATCCTTTTTCAGCAAATGATTTTTCACCACTTTCAACTAATGTCAACGCATCATAGATGCTTGGCATTTTGTCGCGTGGGAACTGAATGTCCACCACTGGACCGATACATTGCACGATATTTCCGTTACTCATCGCATTTCTCCGCTTTTAATTCCTGAATTCTTTCGTATTCCTAAACGCTAGCCACTTAAACTGCGGCCGCTCCGCCAACAATCTCTGACAACTCTTTGGTAATAGCAGCTTGTCGTGTTTTGTTGTATTCCAATTGCAATTCGCCAATAACGTTCTTCGCATTATCTGAGGCGGCCTTCATTGAGACCATGCGTGCAGATTGCTCAGAAGCCATATTTTCAGCAACAGCCTGATAAATCATTGCCTCTACATAACGCTTGAGTAAGCCATTTAAGATCAACTCTGCATCAGGTTCGTAAATGTAATCCCAAGAATTCGCTGCTTCGTCTTCCGGAGTTAAAGCTACCGGCTCCAAAGGTAAGAGTTTTTCTAAAACAGGCTCTTGCTTCATTGCGTTAACAAAGCGGGTATATGCCAAATAAACGGCATCAATCTCACCTCGTTCAAAAGCCTCAAGTTGGGCAACGATCGCGCCAATCAATACATCCATATGTGGCGTATCGCCAATTTGAATTGTTTGAGAAATCAATTTAGCTTTTGAGCGATTTAAAAACTGTAGCCCTTTTGAACCAATAGCGGTGTACGCAATTTCAATATTTTTTTCCTGAAAATCGCGTACCTGATTAACAATCAAACGCAAGACGTTGGTATTTAAACCGCCGCACAAGCCTTTATCTGTTGTAACCAGGATAGTGCCCACTTTCTTGACTTCGCGAGTTGCCATATAAGCGGGGCGGAACTCAGGATTAGCTTTTGAAAGGTTGGCAACAATCTCACGAATTTTTTCAGCATAGGG
>CAIOIX010000292.1 GCA_903858445.1 uncultured beta proteobacterium | reverse complement strand
TTGCAGGTACGTTAAACCCAATCCTGTTATCCCTCGGAGGTCCTGAAATAAAGCTCGCCAGCATCAAGGAACTACCAAACCCCTCATTTATTACAAAAAATAGTGAGTTTCAATTGCTGTTGGTGGATTTAATGTCGATTGGCTATCTTAGCTCGCCCATAAGTACCGAGCCTGAAGATAGAAGGGGCGATAAAGAAGAAGTAAGGCTAGTCAGAAAAACGATCAATAAACTATTGGATGGTGGATTTTCTTTTATAGCGGATAGGGCATCGCGATTTTCTGAATTGCAAGACGAACAAATTCATTCTGTCAGAAAAAAGATGAAGTTTATACGCTACTCCTTAGATTTTTTTAGTGACTATTGCAATAAGAGCAATTACACAAAATTTTATAAATCAATAGCAGATGCACTGGAATATTTTGGATTATTTAATGATATATGCGTAGCAATTTCACGCATTGAGGTTCTTACACAAGATGATCCTAATTTGCTATTTGCACTCGGTTGGCTAAAGGCTGAGCGCCAACGAGTTAGATCGCTATGCGGAAAAGGTCTTAAGAAGCTTGTACGTATGGATCCAGCTTGGGGGGCTTAAGACGCTGAATGCCTAAATGTGGCCTTAACGAGTAGTCATAGTTGGAAATAACCTCCGAATTAAAACAATGCCATAAGCGCAGAAGTAGCTAATTTCTGATCAAACCAAAGTCAGCTTATGCAGATGCAAGCATTATAACGCCCCATTAACGGTAGTTTAACTATTAAATTTCACAATTTGGTGCGCTTTAAGTAATTCTGTCATGAACACTCTATACAGTGAAGGCATTGAAGTCTATTGGTCTGAGAAATATTGATGGTTATGATTGAATGAAGAAGAATATTTTTGAGGTTTTGAAGGAAATTAAAGCGGAAGTAATTCAATCAATTCAATTGAATGGCCAAAAACCAGTTACCACTATTTCTTAAGACGATCATAATGTTGAGATATGTGTTCACGAACCTTCTATCGAGTTTGTGCCCCTTGAGGCTAATCCTGTAATAAACCGTCAGTCATCAAGAATGGCGGTTAGCACTATGCCGGAGACTAGATTCTTTAAGATTGAGGATCCGGAATATCCTCGAAATATTGCCTACACCGTATCGGGTGATATGGACGGAGATAATATTTTAATTTGTCTCCCTGGATTACTCGAGACCAAAGAATCTTTCATGGTCATTCATGCATATTTTCTTAAATTTGAAAATTGTAAAGTCATTAGTGTCGATTTTTCGGGCAGAGGTGAGTCCGACTATATAAGGGAGTGCGGCGATTACAAAATGTCACTATATCTATCCGATATAAGTAAGTTAATTCAAGGTGCCATTTTGACTCAGGGTAGACCGCAAAAAAAGATTACTGTCCTCGGTACCAGTATGGGTGGGGTCTTAGCTATGTACCTTACCAAAATATTGGGCAATAAAATTTATGGAATCATCTTGAATGATATTGCGTTGACAGTTAATTGGACATCCCTATACGCTCTTTATAAATCAATGAAAAATGATCTGGGCTTCAAGGAAGTACGGGAGCTAGCGAAAGATTTAAGCGTTGATCAAAAAGCCATTTCTGATGTTCAGCTTCCTGGGCATTTTGATATTTCATACCAGGCAGATGTTTGGGGTATGAACTTTCATGAGGCTCTAGAGGGATTTAAAGGAAAAGTGAGCCTGATTTATGGTGCAGAGTCCAAGATTTGCACTAAGCAGCGCGTTGAAGGTGCCAAGAGCTTTATTCCATATATAGAAACTCTTGAAGTTGCAAATGCAGGGCATCCAGCGCCATTTAATCTTTTAGTCTGCGACTTTATCCAATCTCAGATAGGCGTTTAATCCTCTGGCGTGTGATCCAATTGATAGAAGTCACTAAGAAACGCCAAAACCACCTCTGGACTTTTTTGGGCGGCTTCTTTGGGTCGATTTGAGCCTGCCGTTTGTATCCAGGGTTAAGGTCTGCTTTGTGATTAGAAGCAGTCTATCCAAGCCCTGACATCGTAGTGTCGGTTTAACCGACAGTAAATAATTCAGGTCGCCCAAATCTAAATCTGAAATTAAGCTAATAAGTGTCACTTAACGAGACGCCTGTAATGAATAATTTATCACTCTTATTTTCCAGTACTACCACCGAGCCTGAGCCGTTAAAGCTCCTTGATGGTCTTTTGACTCTCTATAAGAGACCTAATAGTCAACAATGGCAATGCCGTTTCAAGCTCACTACAGGCTCTTGGCATTCCGCTAGCACGGGATCTGACCAGTTAGCCGAAGCCACCACCCAAGCCATAGCCATTTATGAAACCGTAAAGGTTAAGCTAGCCAGTGATCTAGCCATTAAGACTCGGACTTTTCGCCAATTGGCTACGCAAGAACTAGCCGCAGCCACCCGAATAGTCCAAGCTAATCCCAATAAACGCACTCATGTAGATTACATTCATATCTATACCAAGTACTTGATTCCATTCTTTGGCAATTACCAAATCAATGACATTACCCAAGAG
>CAIOIX010000291.1 GCA_903858445.1 uncultured beta proteobacterium | reverse complement strand
TTCAACCCATGTTACTTGTTGAAACCCATATATATAAAGGGTATAATGGCGATTTTGCGTTTGACTGTGAATCCCGCCCCTTCCGCCAAGTAGTTTCTAAACCACCTTCGGGTGGTTTTTTATTTTCAGGGCACACTTCATTTTGCAAGCTAGGCTAGTATTTACTATGTTTAATGTGGCACTTTTGTTTTTACGTAACCAAGAGGAATCAATATGATTTTTGTATTCTGGCTAATGGACCGTCCTGGAACGGCCCAATTAAGAGATGAAGTGCGACCTATTCATCGTGAATATCTCGCCAAGTTATCTGACCGCATGGCTTTCTGTGGACCGCTTACTTCTGAAGATGGTCAAACTACTGTCGGAAGTTTATTGGCCATTGATTTTCCGAGTCGCATTGCAGCTGAGGCTTGGATAGCAGCAGAGCCGTTCACGATGGCAGGAGTTTATGAAAACCCCATCATTCATGTTTTCCATAATAAGTGGCCGCAAAAGGTTGGGTTTCCCCCAGCGTAATAAACACCTTTAACCAATATCACCCTCAGTGGTAGTCAGGGTGATATTTTTGGTATATCATTTGTTGATATATTAAGGGTTATGTACACGCATGAAATTACTACCCTTTTGGATTTGCATGGACAGGTAATAGATCAGGAGGGCGGCTATTGGGTAAAGATGGAGGCGTGGCAGGTTCCCAAGAGTGAGGCAGTGCCACATGGCATTCGGTATTCCTTAACATTGCATGATCCCGCAGGAATTCGTATTTTGGGTTATGACAATGCCCATGCCCCGAAAAATCCTACTAAGTATGCAAATCGCACTTTACCTTATGACCACCGACATAGAAGTCCATCTGATTTAGGTATTCGTTATGAATACAAAAATGCTTATCAGTTGTTAATTGATTTTTTTGTGGATGTTGATAAAGCATTGAATTTGGCGAGGGAATGATGAAAGTAATCAAAATAGGAATTGCTCCTCAAGAAGAGATTCGTAGGCGTATTTTGTCTATTGCCAAGGGCGAGCTGAAGGTTAAATCAACGGATCCAAAAATATGGTTTACCTCAATGCGTTCGCTTGCCGAGGTTTTGAGTGATGAGAATCGCGCACTGCTTGATGTCATTAGAAAGTCAAAGCCAGTATCCATTTCTGAATTAGCGGAAATAACTGGTCGAAAGCAGGGGAATTTATCTAGAACCTTAAAAACAATGTCTCACTATGGGCTCGTGAAGATGCAAAAACAGGCGAGAGCCTTGCAGCCCATCGCCTGTGGTGATAGATACGAAATATTGGTTTAAGGCTTTAAATCGCTTTGATTTCTAGCTTTCTGAACTTGATAGTGCCACCAGCAGATTGAAGGCCAATAAGACCTTCTGAGAATTTACTATCTTCACCATCTGCCACCGTCACAACACCGTTCATTGTTACTTTGAAGTGGCTGCCATTAGCAACGATTTCCATCGTATTCCAGCGTCCGCCAGCCTTATGAATCGGATTCACTTTAGCGACATCGACGATGGCACCAGTTGAGTATTCTTGTCCAGGGCGTGTATCCCAAATATTGACTTCATAAGCATTGCCGGCGGTAACGAGGTTCGGGTTTTGGCAGCGAATAAAAATACCGCTATTGGTATTTGACTCAGCCCAAAATTCAGCGCGAATAATAAAGTTCTTATATTTTGCGGAGCTGACTAAAAAGCCCATGGGCTTGTCGCTCACAATCATACCGTTGCCTATCTGCCAATGAGCATTGCCAATAATGTTCCAGCCAGAAAGGCTGACGCCGTCGATCAGGGGGGTAAAGCCATCTTGATTTTGAGCGCTAGCAGAATTGCCAACTAGCAAAACGCTTAGCAAAAAGCCTAGTGCGGCAAGTTTTTTGATAAATAACTTCATTGTTGTCTCCGGTTTTATTGATTTCTTGTTATTGAATGGGTAGTTATTTTTACTGGGAAACCCAAAGTTACACAAGTGGATGTTTTCCCTCGAGTTCTCCCCAAAATCAAGTAGACTTACGGGATGAATTCACCTAAATTGCGCTCACTTCTCTTGGTTTCCATTCTTTCCGCCTTGGCCTTATCTGGCTGTGGAAGTATCGAGTCAGCAGCGCAACAGGATTGCACCTCGATTGGTTGGAATATTGGCAGCCAAGGCTATAACGACTG
>CAIOIX010000290.1 GCA_903858445.1 uncultured beta proteobacterium | reverse complement strand
GGTAGTCATTCTTCTTTTTGGGGCTTGCAAAGGTGGAACGAGCTCTGGCTTGAGTGGACGTCCAGGTAGTATTAATTCTTGAGCGTCCAAGCTGGCCGAAAGATTTAAAGCAATGTGTTGATGCTGATACTCATCAAACAAGTGATATAGCTGACTTACCTTAGCTTGTACATCTGTGTTTGCCAAGATTGAGAGGGAGGCTTCTCGTAACTCGAGCATGGGTGATAGCAGGCTTAAATCGCCCACTCCTACTCAGTGGCTACTCTGTAAAGAGTGCTTATAAAACGATGTGTTGTATTGATCGATTTCATTTGTGTAACTTTTTTGTAAGCAACTTAGTGGTGTGGCATGTAGACGAAAAAAGAAGGTCTATGTATCTACGCATTGTACGCAGGTATTAGATGCACAATACAAGACCTAATAAGGACAAAATTTATGAGCCTTCCTACGGAATGCCAATAAAAGGATTATGGCGATCTGTCGCTATTGAAGTGCTGCTTTTGCTGAAAGCTCTCGCTTAAGTATTTCCATATTGGGACTGTTTGTAAACTGGTCATCAGGGTAATAGCCAAAATTGTGAACACCTTTAATTCTCATATTGCGCATCCATGAACTGAGTTCAGCAGTGGGAATGGGCTTGTCTGTACGCCAATCTTTTGCCTGTAATTCATATATAAGTTTCTGGTTGGCTTTCGGGTAAACCTGAGTAACGTCAATAAGGTTATTGAGCCATTGGCTAGGGTTCTTGGCTTTTTCCATGTAGGGCATTGCCATAAGCGCCACCCAGTTGTAGTTTTGTAAACCATTCGGAATTGATTGCGCAAACCATTCTTCTGAGCTTGGGTTGAGGGCTACTTCAGCGTAGTAATTACGCGCAAGACTAATAGGCTTACGGTATTGCTGAGCCGCCTCCCTCACCTCGATAGAAAACTGGGTCAACATTTCTGTTTTTGCCTTGTACCATTTTTCGTTGTCAGTGGGGTTTTGAGTAATTGCTCCAATATTGGGTGGTAGCCCCCAGTTTTTTGCGTAGTACTGCAGTGCAGGCAGGCTTGCGTCTTCTTTATCTGAGAGGGTTGCATCATCATGAATCAATATCCCCTCAAAGTTCGCGTAGCGACCTAGATCCGTATATATGCCCTTGATAAACTGCCGAGAACGCTCGGAGAAAGGACTCAGTCTTAAGTAGCCAATTCCTTTACTGCCATCAGAGGATTTAACAATATCTAAGTCACGTAGTTTTTTTGGGCCTGGATCAAATGCCAAGAGTGGCATCCAGGCAAATACCTTCACTCCTGCACGAGTCTTGAGCTGCCAGCTAGCTCTACCAAAAATATCCGCCTTAACTGGCATGTAGCTATTCTTAAAGTACAGACTCTTGGCTACGCCACTTGCATCATCATCTGAAAATGCTTGGAGGTATACGGTGGTTACTCCAGAAGCTAGAACGCGCTCTATTAAACTACCCAAATTCTTTTCTTGTTGGACCGGGTCTTTATCGTATACATAATCGAGATCCACATGCATTACCCGCTCAAGCTCTGGAGGATGCTCCCGCAAGTTAGCGACAAAATCATCGATTTTTGGGTTATTGATCAGATATATCCGGCGGATGCTATCGACCGCCTGCAATTCAACATTTTCCCCGTCATCTAGGGTGATGGCAATGTCCATACCAAGACTCTTGGCAATTTGTTGTCCAACACTGTTATATCTACCATATGGCCACACAATAATTCTTGGGGTCATGCCAGTATGCCGTTTTATCCAAGCATTGTTTTTAATTAAATCCGATTTAATCCGATTGAGATAATGTTCTTCAGTTTCGTATTGGTGTGTGCTCTGGTTATATTCAAAAGTAGTGAGCGCTGGCATGTCATTGCCTTGGGCGTTGCCTAAAACTCCATGGTGTAAATCGTAGGTATGAGAGGCTATTTCTACCAAGCCACTGCTAGCGATCTCTTTCAATTCTTTTAGGGATAAGAATTTCGAGCGAGGCACTTGCTTGCCTGCATAAAATACAGTTCCATTTTCAGGTACCTCAAGCCATGAACCAACAATAGCTAAAGTTGCCGGATAGTTAAAAGCTTTTAATAGAGGTAGGACATAGGTATAGAAACTCTTATAGCCATCATCGAAGGTGAGAACAATGGCTTTATCGGGTAATGGTTTGCCGCCATTATTGGCATTTATCACATCCTGAATCGAAATTACTATGTAGCCATTTGCTTTTAGCCATGAGAAGTAATTAATCAGGTTATCCGCACTAACATCATCAGGCTCAGTAGTAATCGACATTTCTTGAACGATGTCATGGAAACTCAAGACCTTGAAGTCTTTAGCGCCCCAAGCAAGATTGCTTAGTAAAGCAAAAGCACAGAGAAGGTATTTGATCTGGTTCATTTAGAAGCGAGACTCAAAGTTGAGGTATCCGGTGATGTAACTGGATTTAGCGCCATTAAATGGAAAACTGGTTTTACCAACACCCCAGCTAAGCGTTCTTTTATCGCCAACATTAAAGTCTTGGCCATAGCCGAAGTTATTCATGGGTAGGGAGATATATCCAGATTGAGTGACAACACCATAGGAGGCAAAGAAGCGATGCCAAAAATCATATTTTTTTGTTTCGATATCACGCCACTGCAAAATTCGCAGATTCAGGGTGCTTGAATATTCTGTCTGATTAATTGGGGCAAAGTAGCTCACATTTGAGTTGGTGTTTTGTTGGTTACCAAACCAACCAGATACATCCACCTTATAGTTATATTCAGTTAATAGGCGTTGATTAACATTGCCATAAATTTCCTGTTTATTGTTATTAGGTAGAGCCCAATAACGATAGCCCAGCAAGGCATCCGTAGTATCACCATTCTTCCACTTAACATTCATTCCTCCAACATTTCCTCCAGAGGTGGCATAGAGAGATCCAGGCATTAAGTAAAAGGCATTTTTTTCGTAGGAGACGCCAACAGCCCACTGATCGCTCAAGGTTTGAGTTCCCTCGGCACGGAAATATCCCGCGCTACCCACTTCCAGTTCAGCTTCTTGATTCAAGCCAGTATATTGAATGCCGCCGCCAGCCCCCTGATCAGTCACCGGTATTGCAGGACCGCTATTTAAATCCCGGTAGCGGGCAAAGCCCCGGAAATTCGTATCAATTGGTGCGCTATAGACGCGTAGATCACTAGTCCGGTTATTGTTTGTTTGACCTAGGTATTGACCATTTCCCAAAACAAAATTACCTGTGACGTACCCTTCTTTATAGGCGTCAAGCCTTTCGGCTGCATTTTTAACCGCATTGATATCTGAATAGCTCGGTCTTAACTCGTTCACGGTATTTAAGAAAGTGGGTACATCACCTTGACTCATTCTGGCATTGGCGTAGCCAATTTTTGCTTCGACATCTTGCGGATCTTGCTTAGCTGCAATTGAATAATAATCTTCTGCTGCTTCATGCATGCCCTGGGCCTCTCTTACACTACCAGCAGTTTTCAGTAAATCCGCATTAGAAGGGATTTCGCTAAGGAGAGGCGCTAGTTTTTTATCGGCCTCTTGATATTTCTCTTGGTAGGATTCAAAACTCACTGCTTCAATCAATGCGCTTGTGTAGTCAAAGTCTGGGTTTGGTAAATATTTAGGGCGGGATTTGAGTTGAGCGGTCAATTTATCCAATACCTGTTTTGCGGCCGGAAATTGATCTTGATCTGTCAAGTTGAAGTAGTGTGCCAGTTGAATATCCAAATCAGCAGAATTTTTATCGTACAGCCTTTGAAGAATGACTCCAGCATTGGTGGGTTGATGCTTGCCGCTATAGCTAGAGGCAACTGCCAATAATGCGTAGTCAGGCACGGTCTTCCCGCTTGCGATCAGCTGGTCATATAACGCGAGAGCTTTATCCCATTCATTTCTCTTGTTGTAGGCGACAATCAAATCAAATTTGATTGCAGTCATTTGATCCTCAGTAGCGCCGATGGAATGAGCATAAGCCAATGATTCATCTAGGGCTTGAATGCCTCTATCAACCGCTATAAAGCGATTAGGCGCCACTGCAGAGTCGGCAACAGACCAGCGAAGATCTTGTGCTCCAGAATTATGCATAGCACGCAATTTTTGATTTTTAGAGGCAGGCCAACCCTCTTTATCGATTAAATATAAGGCCAGATGAGGAATACCCATATCCAACAAGACTTGGATAATTTCTTGTTGAGTGCCTGGATCCTTTGGCTTATACCGATTGATATCTTCGTATATTAAAAGAGCAGCGTAGCGATCTCCAAGATCCTGTAGCGCTCCAGCCCTCAGCTCCCAGGCTGAATTATTTTTCGGAAAGTCTTGCAAGAAGCGTGCGCTCCAATAAAGTGCGGCAGCTTGCTTCTTTTGATTCCGAGCTAGCACCACCATATTTAACTCAATCGACTCACTCTTTCCATGTTTACCCAAAATTGTCTTAGCAATTTCTTCTGTTTTTGCAAAAGATTGGGATTTTGCGTAACAAGAAAAGATGGCCTCTTGGACATATGAGGGGGAGCGAGTCAAATAACCGCTATTGCTTAAAGCAATCACCTCAGTGCACAGCTTTGCATTGCCAGCTACTGCTATGAAGTCCGATTTATATCGCTCAACTTCAGGATACGAAATCATGAGTGATTTCAGAATTTTTGCAGACTCTATGTAATTGGCAGATTTATTGAGTGCCAGGGCTTTTTGATACTCCAAGTCTGCTGATGGTGTTTGCCCATGCGCTAGAGTCAGCGACAGCAGAAAAAGAGCAGTAATCAGAGAGATATCGTATTTAAAGCGCAATTTAGCTCGTTTGGGTTGGGATGATTTTATAAACGCGGTTATCGCTATTGACAAAAACCTGCACAGATCTTAATTCGCGCCAGTGCTCAACATCCGCCGGCAATACACCCAACCCTATTTCAAGCTCTCTTATCTCTACTGCTGCGGGAAGGGTCTTAATATATTTAGTGCTATTAATAATTTTTCTTCTTAGTGATGCTAGAAGACAAATCCAAGTAATTAATCCTAGGGCAATATAAATAAACCAAGACACCTTGCGCCAAATTGCCGTCCAATTGGGCGGGGCAACGGTGGTTAGTTGAAAGATGGGGTCAGAGAGGTAATCAAAGATGAGCCATAGGAGATTATGGATAGTGAATCCAATGATTAACCATGCTCCTACGGTAAGCGATATATCGCGTAGCCTAATCCAAATAGAAACAGCATTGGAATTAATGATGGGCGGCCAGTTCAATGTAGGAATCCTTTTCATCGAATCCCCCTATCAGGGCTAACCCACGTACCTTTGCTATTTGCCGGCCTAAATAAGGCCTTAGTAAATCCAACCACACAACTACAGGTTTGAAGACACCAATACACTAATGGATACCAAATAATCCATCCAAATGATTTAAGTGAGCCTTTTTCATATTGACCATCTAGCGCTAGTCCAATTAACGATTGCAGGAGGTAGGTGCTTGCCAAAATCACCCCCCACCAATGTGGAAGAAAATTTTGATAGATAGTGAGGACGTTGCCATCTAGAAATTGGTTGAGATTGAGTATGGTGAACCAGATCACAATGCAAAATGCCCACAGCGTGCTAATGAAAAAGTTACTCCAAATCAAGAGTAGTGACCAGGCAAAGGGGTGTGATTGGAGAATGGCCTTAGTCGCGCTAAGGGCGGCTTGTGAACCGCCTTCGGACCAACGTACTCGTTGTTTCCAAAGTCCGCCGAGTGTCTCCGGCATCAAGATCCAGCAAAGCGCATGGGGTTCAAAACCCACTGCCCACCCCTTTGCCTGCACCCTTAATGTCAGGTCCACATCATCTGTCATCGCTTCCGGCGTCCACAGGCCGGCCTCCATTACCGCAATTTTTCTGAAGGCGCAAACCACTCCGGATACGGTGAATAGCGTTCCATATAAAGATTGGGTGCGCTTAATCATGCCAACGATGGATGAAAACTCTCCAACTTGCAATTTACCAAGGAGGCTTGATCGATTTCGAATACGAGGATTCCCGCTGATGCCACCCATTCTGTCATTGGTCAAAAAGCGAAAAACAAGCCAATGGATTGCATGCGGATCTAATAGGGCATCGCCATCGATGCAAACCAATAAGTCACCGCGAGCCATGAATAATCCGGCATTTAAAGCAGTTGATTTTCCTTGGTTCTCAACCAGATGGGCAACTCGGAGTTTGGGGTATTGATGAATTAATTCATCTAATATTTTTCCGGTGTTATCACTCGAGCCGTCATTAATTGCAATAACTTCAAAATTGGGATATTTGGAATTCATTAACACCGCCATGGTTTCGTACAGCTGTTCTGCCTCGTTGAAGCATGGTAGTAAGACAGAAACTAAAGGTGTATCTGGCAGTGTTGGTGGCAAGGTGTAATTTGGTAGATGCCGCTCTCTGATAAACCAATACAACAAAGAGCCAGCAATCCAATACCAAGACATGACAAAGGGATAGCCAAAGCAAAATCTTGCCATCCATTCAAGTACGTGCGGTGTAAATACTGAATGCAAGATTGTCATGAATATCTATGGGTGCGAATTAATATTTCCATTTGACTTTTAAAGTTGTTAAATTAATAACAAATTTATTACTTCTACGGATTATATTAGTCGATATTAGCCCTCGGGCTAATGCCTTAAATAGCATGAGGGCTTTATACTCAAATTGGTGATTTTTGAGCTAAGTATTCAAGATATCTATTTAGACCAAAAATCTGGGTAATTAAGCAATGGGATGAATCTGGAGTTATGAAAGATCAGCCTTTGACCTTATATAGGCGAATTTCATTCCTGACTGAAGGCTTCTTAGGCCTATTGCTGATTGTCAATGGGGCTCTGCTGCTCGTTAATTACTTTGGACTATTTGTATTTCAGCAGAAATTCCTAGACTTTTTGAGTATTGAGTCCCTCTCTAGCAAGTCGGCTTATGAATGGCGATCTTTAATCGAGTTCATCCATGAAATGGTAACTTGTCATATATCTGCATTTGTAATGATTTGTATGGGCATAGTGATCTTAGGGGCTGCGCTTCACACCAAGAAGTCGCTGTAGCCCTCACCTGCATTACAAGATCAAGAACTATTGGATCTTGTAAGTGCTTGTTTTGTGGTGGACATTTGTAGTGAGAACTTCTACTCCCACTCGATTGTGGCTGGTGGTTTTCCGCTGATGTCGTAAACAACACGGTTGATGCCACGTACTTCATTAATGATGCGATTGGAAACCTTACCCAATAATTCATGGGGTAAATGCGCCCAATGCGCGGTCATAAAGTCTTGTGTTTG
>CAIOIX010000289.1 GCA_903858445.1 uncultured beta proteobacterium | reverse complement strand
TTTGAATTACGAGCCTAGTTACGAAGAAGCGGTAGAGAGGGTGCTCGGATTCTTGAGGACATTAAAGAATCAAGATGGCCAGGGTAGATAAGGGCACGCTATGCGGAATTAGCGAGCATGTCAAATTAAGGGAAGCTAGAAATCTTTATCGCAGTATTTTCTTAAAATCCTAACGGCAACATCTTGACTTAATTTCTTTAACTCTAAATCGCTAGGGTTCTGTAAGAGAAAGCGGTTTTGCATAATTTCTATGGAATGTACAGTAGCAAAATTCAAAATTAATACGCCGTCTAGTTGCTCAACCAGCTTAACAAGAAATTTCTTGACATCATCTACTATGTTTTCAAGATGTATTTGTTGGCCAACTGTTACTGGATTAACTAGATAAGTTTTGCTGATTGATTGGCATACTAAATAGGCGTAATTAGAAGGTTTTATTTTTTCGCCAGGTTTTCTTGGTTTTGGCGTCCTAAAAGACGCCCCAAATATACCCATGGCACCAATTGCAACATTGTTTCTTATGTTCCTGAGAACCCAATCCGGATACTTGGAGAATTGACTGAAATATTTCTGTGATGTATTAAGTACATGAGTGATAGCCTTGGCGAATGAAAGTTGGCTAAACCCTAAGCCCTCTTGGCGATCATTGAATATTTTTGAATGCCTCGTTGGCCATGGCAGTTTTACTTGCCAGCTACCTTGTTTGTAAAGTCGACATAATCCAGAGAGGGCGTCTCCTTTTAAGCCAATTTTTTCGAGTGATTCTTTGCCAGACTTCCCGGATTCCATTAACACTCGAACCTGATCTAATTTTTCTTTAGAGGTATTTATAACTTTTGATGCAGCTAACAATAAGGTATCCGCCTGATCTAATGCTTCAGAATCTTTTGGCGCATAATTTTCTTGGCAAATTTTGCATGTAATTTTTTGTATATTAGGATTTTTTATATCTAAACCAAATGTGTCACTGAGTATTTTTAAAGAATCTTTAAAAAATCGCTCTGGATTTTTTGAATTACCCATGGAAGCACTCACATCAACTGAAGTGAGTTTGATATTCTTATTCTTCCGAATCAGAAGGGTTTTTCTCTGACGTTTTTGTAAATATGACTTGCGTGCAGCACCCAGTCCATTCATCCAAGTCTCAGGCCCAGCCGGGCGATACATCCATACCTCTATAAAGTAAGTGGTTTTATCAATTTTGATTGCAAAGTCGCAAGTCAGCGATTGACCTTTTTCATTTAATAATGGATCAAACGGGTATTTAAATTGTGCCCTCACAATGTTTTGAGGAAATAATTCGCACAATAAATTCGCAATGATTAATTCATAACTTGATCTGCAAACATGGCCGCCCTTGCTTAGCATGACACCTTTGAGAGGGTAAGCCGATAGAAGTTTCGCCATCCATTTTTGATCGAGAATGTGTTGATACAGCTTTGACGGGATTTCACACCTTCTTTTAATCCCCTTCACTCTCAAATAATCAAGAACTTCTTCAAAACTCATGGGTGTGTATTTGATAGGCTTACCATCTGTAACTCCGGACTGTGCATAAAATTCTTTTCTAAGAAAGAATTTATCATCACTAGTAACATCGGGATAGTGAGTCTCAAAGAAATCATCCATGTATGACTGAAAAGTTGTGTAATGCTTATTGATGTCGCCTACTTTTATCTCTCGAGTTCCGAGCTCTTTTTGAAGTTCTTTAACTGCTTTTTTTAAGCCTGCAATAATTAAACTTCTCCCATCTGAGAGAGAGCTCTTTTTAATAAGCGAGTGATCGGACCTTAATAGAAATTTAGTCATATAGTCTTATTTAATGATAGTTTTAGGCAGTATTGTGAGACTAGCAATACAAAAACTGGTCAGTAATAGGGTGACGGCAACTAAAGATGAGCCTTCTGATGAGGATTGCATAGTCTTTCGAGTAATTTGAGGATTGTATGGTGGTGCTGTACTCACGAATACATTCTGATGGTGATAAAAGTTTATGCTATCCCAGAATATAAATAGACAGCAAGCCAATTATTCATATGGATTGGCGCTAAATGCTAAGCGAATCTTAGTATGAATTTCGAGATGAAAAAATGCTTGACTTTTATTACGGTAATTTCTTTACGTTTAAAAATAATATTTCAAACTCAGACTCAATATGGTTAGTATCCAGATGGAATTTCTGTTGAATTCCCGATAAGATTGGTCGCTACCTATTTGCAAGTAATTTGATGAGTTAAAAATTAGAAATAATTATTTTTTCTAATTAATTAAATGTTGTATTCATGCAAAAGTGTTTTGCAGTGAACTCGTAGAGTCTGCAATATCTTTTAAAAAATTTTAAATGGCAATTGGTGGGCAAAAAATATTTTGAGTATTTATTTTGTAAATAGATCAGAATGTGTACCGGTCCGTTCAAAGCGAACCTCGTTTTCTAATGGGGTATAGATTAAGATCCAGTCTGGCTCAATATGAAGGTCACGATTGGGCTTCCAGTTGCCTTTGAGAGGATGATCATTCAGTTCCCGTGGGAGTGTTTGATTGTTTAGCAAAAGCTCGATGATGGTTTTGAGCTTGCCCATATCTTTACCGCGCTTTTGTACCAACTTCACATCTCGCTTGAATTGTCCCGTATAACTAGCAAGCCGCACTAAATACCCAATTGCTCAAATAGTTTGGACGCACTTATTGCAGTAAATACGTCTTCACCTTTGCGGCTTTGGGTAATGGTCTTGGCGGTTAATGCATTAGGTACTTCGCTTTGGGCGATGTACAGGCGCATAAGGTCTCTGATAATTTGGGCGGCAGGGCGATGGCGCCCAGAAGCGACCGCCATAAATTCATCGCGAAGTTGACTTTCCATTTTGATCGACATTTGCACTTCTTTAGTCATATTGAGTACCTTTTATTCACCATGTTTCCATTTTAATAGGTATCGATTTAATATTCAATAGATACCTATTGGGTATCTAAATATCTATTGAGTCCGCCTAATTTGCAGGAAATAGCTGTATTACGACAATATGGGCACTATCTTAGCTATAAAACGACATTTAACGGATATTTTAGGGAATGAGAGCTATTTAGCGACAATAAGGATCAGGAAAGCGCAGTCCATTATTCTCCGTAATACATGCGGAGAATAATGGGCGTATTCCCCGCATCATTACAAATGATTAACTAAGTCGAGAAAGGCTTGCCCTTTGGAATGCGGGCGCAATGAGATAAAGGCTAGTTTTGGTGCGCTTCGTTTGGTGTGACAGCCGCCATTAAAAATAGCAGCTTCCGCAAGACGCCCCAAACCCCATTTTTGTCGATGAGCTGATCAGCAACATCGTTTGATATCTTGGGTCGGATGGTATCCCCATCAAATTTCCATCCAATCCCCAATAGATCCATTAGATCTTTATAGTTACGTCGATATCGCCGAAGATCCGCTGTTGGATTACTCTCTTGAGAGCCCGCATTCTTAGGGGGTTGGTTTTGTATTTGAGTCGCGCTTAATTCAATCGGGGTAAGTCGAATTAAATTGGGCTTACTTCTACTGGCCTGCCCCACATAATGGGTTAATAATTCACGAGCAATTTTAGGATGATCTTGGTACCAGCGGATTAAGATCCTCGACCATTCCAATGCTTGCTGCTCCAAAAGTGGAGTTTTGAACATCGCCATTTCGTTATCTTCAAAATCCAAAGGTAGCGGTGTATTGGTCCTCCCTTTTTTTGCCTTGAGATACATATCCATAACGGTCTCAAATTGGTCGGCAAGTTTGCTTGCTAGCAACTTTGAAATACCAGCAATGGCCGCTTTTTCAAAGTAGCGCTTTGGATTGGACGCTGCCTTAGAAAAGCGAGTTTGCAGTAATTCCAGTATCAGCAGTAGTCCTTCGGTCTGATGTTTATCAATAATCTCAAGCAGTGTGAGTTCTTCTGCAGAGACGCTGTGCTTTCCTGTCTTTTTGATTTCCAATAAGGTAATGGGAGCTGTGGAGGTCGGAATGGTAATTTTCAGATCTGTTTGTTCAATCAGGGCTTCCAGATATTGCGGTCCATAGGGATAGATTGCGGAGCGTAGTGATATTGGCAGATCAATAAAACGCTCATGAAAAAAGGCGCCTAAGAGAACATGCACAAGATGCATATAGCTTTTTAAGGTAGTGATTGGTGAGGAGTGACCCAGTAGACGGGAAACAGCGTAGACTTCAGAGATTGAGGCTCTTGGATCATTGAGTAGATATTTACGAATCTGTTCTGAGCGTTCACTTAAGATCTTGATCTGCAGGTCTGGGTCAAAATAATTGTTAACTCGCAATCCTGTTTTTGCCATGCAGTCTAGCCTTCGTCTTGCCTCGGGATTACCATACAGCAGATCAAGAATGAAGCGCTGAGAATGGGGTAGGCGATTAGCCAATAAGAATATGAGGCAATTACTTGCGCAGGAGTGACGTAAGTGATGAAAGCGCAATTGCTTATCTTGCGCCGTCACTGCTCGGATGGCCTCATGGATTTGAGATACAATATTTTCTACTGAGTTTTCAACTGAACCCTCTGCTGGGTTAATGAATAGATAACGCCCGCTATCCACCTCATTAGTTTTAATTCTGCGGTGATGGGTAATTAATTTTTTTAGTTCGACATTACTCAGATTAATGATGTCTTCGTTAGGCCATAATCCCTTTAGTCGA
>CAIOIX010000288.1 GCA_903858445.1 uncultured beta proteobacterium | reverse complement strand
TGTATTGCAGCCAAACGATCAGAATGGAAGAATGCGAAGCATGCTGATCAATGGGTAAACACTATGGCTACTTTTGTTAATCCAAAAATTGGGAAGATGCGGGTTGATCAAATCAATACTGGCCATATCGCCAAGCTTCTTGAGCAAGAAATTAAAAAGAAGTCTGGTGAAGTTGAGGGACCCTTCTGGAATGTTCGCACTGAAACTGCAACACGTGTTCGTCAACGAATTGAGGTGATCCTTGACTGGTGCAAGGCGCATGAATACATCAAGGGAGATAATCCTGCTCGTCTCAAGGGCGCCCTAGCCCATCTACTGCCCAAAGCAAATAAGATCCAAAAGAAAAGCCATCACCCTGCTCTGCCATTTCAACAGATGGGTGAGTTTATGACAGAACTGCGAACAAAGAGTGGGTTCTCTGTGCTTGCCCTTGAGTTCTTAATTCTGACGGCTACACGGACAGGTGAAGTGCTTAATGCTAAATGGGATGAGTTTGATACTGAAAATAAGGTTTGGACTATTCCTGCTGAGAGAATGAAAGCAGGTAAGGCACATCGTGTGCCACTAAATAACCGAGCTGTTGAAATTTATGATTACCTCTCTAAACATCGCGTAAATGAATCCCTATTCCCGAGCAAGCGTTACAACAAAGACAACATGTCAAATATGTCTCTAATCGCCATCATGAAGAGAATGCCGTCATATGCTCAATATGTTCCTCATGGATTTAGATCTACATTTAGGGATTGGGCTGCAGAAACTACTGACTATCCAAATGAGACTGTGGAACTTGCTTTGGCTCACACCATTAAGAATAAGTCTGAGGCTGCTTATAGGAGGCAGGATCAGCTTGAGAAGCGCGCTAAATTGATGATCGAATGGGAAAAATTTATAGCTTAATAGTCTGTTTTAGATCCATTTGAAACAGTCATTAATTCCAGCTGCTCTTCCACGTCCCGATTAAAGCCTCCATTATCCTGATACCTAGTCACAGACAGTTTCTAAACACTCAGCGGCAATCAAGAGACATTCCGAACTTCTCCCGAAAGTAATCGCCCATATCTATTAACAATCATAAAAACAAACCACAGGTGTCCAACATATTGGGGTTGTTATATTGACAAAAATATCCAGGTAACTTAAATTCATGGAAAAAAATCTCAAATCCTGCGATAACTACTTCATTTGTTATACGGCCTCTAGTATGCTTGTGAGTACTATTATGCATTGAGGAGATCGCATGTTTCATAAGGGTGGAGCCAGAATGACTGGCGGAAATCTTCCAGACGATTTGACAAAAAAGGTTGACACGCTGCTAGATGAATTCCTTGAATGCACAAATTCGGAGGTTCGTGCCAGACAGCTGCGGAGTGCGATTGTGCGCTCTATGCTTCCATGCAACCTCGTAGTCATTCTTGATGCAGCAACGTTGTGGGTCGCAGCGCAGAAGCAGGCGGGGATGCCATCAACAAGCACGCTCGATTTTCGCCAACAACAATTTCCGATGGAGGAGATATTTACTGCGGCAAAATGGGAATTCGGGTTTGATGATCCTTTTGTTATCGCCTTCCCGGCCACCCTACTTGACCAACCCACAGACCAACGCAAACTTGCACTAGAAGCCATCGCCAAAAGTCATGTTGAATCAGAACTCCAAAGGGTAAATGCGGAAATGAATACTATCCAGATAAATCCCATATTTGGCCCTGCGCAATACAAAGTGGATGGAAGGCTTGCCTTCGTCTTAATGCCATTCACCGATTCGCTTACGGAAATCTATCAGACCTTGATAAAGCCAACTGTTGAAAACCCACAATTTGGCCTTGTGTGCAAAAGAGCCGATGACATCAAGTCAAACCGTGCAATTATTCAAGACATTTGGAAATCGATATGTGAAGCGCGAGTCATCATCGCAGACATGACCAACCTAAATCCCAATGTAATGTATGAGCTAGGCGTTGCTCATACTCTTGGGAAGGAGACGATTTTGCTCTACCAACGTTCAGCGGAAGAAATTAAGTTCCCGTTCGACTTATCGCATATTCGACGAATTGAGTATGACAACACAGTTCCTGGCGCACGCGCCTTGGAGCAGGAGCTTTCGCTTACGCTCGAAAATATTCTCGATATCCGAGTCAACTCATAGCCTAGCGGTCTACCGGATGCTACGCGATAAAGCCCGCATAACTTGCGACTTCCACTTTTAAACCGCTTAATCTCACTCCACCCCCGAAAGTCAAATCGAATGACAGATGTGCACCTTCCAGCTATTACCGCAAATACGTTACCCTTACTCGATGAGCTTACGAAGGCGCTTGGAATTCCACGCGAGATACTGGCTTCACCGGTCGAGATTGAAACTGCTTGGGCCAACCTTCCGGGGGTGCTTAAGAAGATACCTCCTGCTTTGCGTACGGAGAGTATGGCCCGTATGTGTGTCGCTGTTGCATCTGGCCTATTCGATAGTGCAATCAACTACATCTGGAACTGCTCAGTAATTGAGCTACGAGAGAAGATTAAGCGATTTGGTCTGAATGTTGTCGAACAAATCACCGGTAGAACATCATTTGATGAGCAAGCGCTACTGGACTTGAAAGATGCAGAACTGCTTAGCCTTTGCCTCAAGCTCAACCTAATTACTGTGGATGGCTATTTTTTTCTCGATCAATGTCGAGACATTCGGAACAATTTTTCTGCTGCACATCCCGTAGTTGGCAAGATTGACGATCATGAATTTATCAGTTTTACCAATCGATGTGCAAAATATGCTCTTGGGAGTGAGCACAACCCAATCGGTGTAAATCTTTCTGAGTTCATGGTTGCAATTAAGGGCGCCAAGTTCTCCTCGGAACAGAAGAGTCAATGGGTTCATCGGATTGAAAAAACACATGAAGCGCAGCAGTACTTAATCTTTGGCTCTCTACACGGCATCTACAGCGACCCTGCCAGCAACGAGGAGGCTCGTGTGAACTCACTTTCAGTTGCTGCTGACTTCGCCCCACACTTCACGCCAAAGGCCCGATCGGACCTAATTAACCGTCACCATGACTACATAGCAAAGGGTGATGAGAAACGCTATAAAGCATCCCTACAATTCTTTGAGAAGCTGGGAATGCTTGCGCTATTGGGCGAACATGAGGTGCATTCGTTGCTTTCAAACGCCTGCAAGCGCCTTATGACAGTTCACCAGTCTTACGAAAACTTCTACAACGAACCGCCATTCGCCGAAAGGTTGTTGCAACTATCCGAACAGGTAGCTATACCCGACACTGTGAAAGAGGAATTAGTAGAAACAGTCGTTACCTGCGCCTCCGGAAATTCTTATGGCGTATCTAACGCTGCTTTGCCCTACCTTCATAAAATGGTTAAGAGCTTTTCTCCCAGTGAGGTTGAAATTATGCTTAGCCTGCCATCGAAAAAATGCGTATTTGGTGAGCGGCTTAAAGCCCATTCATCGTGCCGCGCTAAGTACAAGGCCCTTGTGCAGCTTATAGATGCATCGTCGGTCCCCGCAAAAGCAGGTGCAGCGTATGCCCACTGGATTAAGTAGCTCTAACCTTTCGATCAATGCGGATTAAGGTGCATAAAACCGGCTTCCTACATATTAAAGGCCCACTTTCCAACCGTTACAGCTTTAGCTTTAGGCAGCAAGAACTCTCGCGGTGCATCTGAAAGCTGCTGTTAGATGCACGCAAGGATTAATGGCCGCTAAATATTTAGAAGCTGTGTACGCCTGAGTTTGAGCTTAATGACAGCTCTGGTGAAGAAAGGATAATTTTACAAAAAATACCTCCAATGTCTCATAATGGCCGAAAGCACCAGCTTAAGCTATCCCTAAACTACCTTCTCAAAATGCGGTACATCTACAAACCCCTTGAAATTCCCGCCCCATCTGTTCTTGGGACTGAGGCTTTCCCAGTATTCACCAACCGTGCGAATTAACTCTTTATCCCATACGAGCTTCCCATTCCAAAAGAAGTTCAAATCAATAGCGCACCGCCTTAGGTGATTACTATTCATAGTCTTTGATCTACCAGTCTTAAAGTAAAGTTCTTGTTGCTCTGGTGAGCGCCATAGTTCTCCGCCGGTAATCACCCATCCTTCTGCAGTAGCAAACTGAATGAGTTTGCAGACGTCTAGCAGGAAGGCTGCTTGTTCTGCTACTAAGCCGCTTACTTTTGCACTCACTTGGCATCTTCTTTTTTATTTTGGCCATGAATACGCATCTCAAAGATCTTCTCGACTGATCTACCGCCAAAATAGGCCAGCATGACTAGCTGCCCCCAATCGCCGAGGAGCTTTACATAGGCCTCATTGATATCAATACCCATAGCTGATAGAAGTGCAAACAGTAGATAGGCGGTCAGGATATAAACCAGCGTTCCAGGCCGGATATTCTTGGATAGTTTTGAGTCACTACCCATATCGGATTGCCAGCGGTGTGTAGCATTCTCTTGTGAGGCTCGATGCATCTCCGCCAGAAGCTTTGATTCTTCTATCTCAAGTTCTTTTTGCTTAAGCGTGTATTGGAGTAGTAGCTGCTCTTGTTCAATCTCTAACTGCTTGAGCTTGATGAGATCTTCCTGGCTAGGGTTGTCCGGAATCCGCGCCCCAATCTTGCTCTCAATGAATTCCTTACCTTTGGCTTGGACTGCGCCCGCAAGTAGACCAAGGCCATTGACGGCCAAGGTTTGCACTAGAGAGGTGATGATTGGAAGCATGCAATGGATTCTTTTCTTGATGCTCGAAGGTATGAATAAGTATGGAAGTCCACCGCCCCACTACCGCCTAGGCTTTTAATTGGTGTTGGCAGTGGGGCGCAGTTACGCGCGCCCACACACCATGGTTACTTCAACACTCGCAGCCGCACCCAAACACCTGCCGCTAGTGGTCATGGCGATGGCCTTCCCTACTGCTAGCGTTTCTTGGCTCCTTTAGTTTCTTGCGGTAATTCTGGTTCGAAAGCTTTATCTAATGTTTGCTCTTGAGCAAGTAGTCGACCTTCAGCCATCAGTCCTTCTACGATCTCCATAAGACGATCACCATCATCCTCACCAAAGACTTTGGCTACGACTTCATGTCCGTACTTGGCGCACAGGCGGTCGTACTCTTGTTCTGGAGTAATGGTGGTTTTATTGGGTCGCTCAAATACCGTGACGTTCTCGCGCCCAAAGAGATTGCGAAGGATATTGGTTTCATACGGAGGCACATGCACATGAATTGTTGTAAACGCGTCCCTGCGCACCACCGCTTCCACTTCTCGTATTTGATAATCACTATGTACTAGCTCCTTATGGCTTATTTGATTGTTTTGCATGTCTTCCTCCTTATTGAATAGCTAATACCGCATGGGCATTTGCTCTTGAGATGGATAAAGCACAACGTAAGTTCACCATGGCGTACATAGCGAGCGTGTCGTGCGGACGAATGGGGGCAACGATGTCTAAGTCATCATCACGTAACTTCATAAAGCGTGTGTTGAGGAAATAGCAGCGCTTGCTCCACTCCACTGTTCTATTAGCCATGGCATCCAACTCATCAAACTGCGGATCCCAGATGATCTCAACACCTTTAAAGGCTAAGCCAGTATTTACACCTGCACCTACGCCAGCATCGATGTACTTGGTCTCGCCCGATCCAGCGATATGGGTCACTGTGACTTGTTTGCGATAGGTATCAATGAACTTGCCACCCGCAATAATGAAATCGGGGCTTCCACCATGCTTAATACATTGGCGCCAAGCAGTCTCCATCTCGCCTACTAAGTTACCTGGCGATGTTGAGGCAATTTCTTTAACAGCATAGTTACGCCAGTAGCTTGCTTTAGCTCGATCGATACCACCAACTGTGCCCGCATCTGGGGCAAGGCTTACTAAGCTATCTAAGCCGACTACTGCATCTGCGCCGTGCGAGCCGTCGCGGTGCAACTCTAGATCTAGCTTATTGAGGAATCCCTCCCTCAGGACTTCTAACTGCTCATCCAACAGATTGATCAATTGCACGCGCTCGTTGTATTCCAGCTGAAATCCTCGTGCCCCACCCTCACGCACCTTGATGCCATTACTAAACAGCCTGTCATAGTCAATATAGAGGCCATCTACCGCCCTGCGCCATGGAAATGAGGCTTGCTCAGTGGTATTGCGTTTATTGAACTTGACTGTCTCCTCACCAAAAGCCCAGCTAAAGTTACTGCCATGCTCTTTGCGGATGTTCTCGACAACGTTCTGTTTGGCCCCCAATAGGCTTTTACGCCCTTCCATGAGCTTTTTAAGGAAAGGTCTCTCTACCGCGATTTGATCGACTGGTAGATTACGCAAGTACTCATCTAAGGAAACCTTAGCTAACTCTTGCAAGTCTGTATTTGAAATTGGCATACGCCACCTCCATGAATAGTTATTTATGAAATTGGTGGCTTCAATACCTGGTGATGGAGCGTGAACCCATCCATTGCTACGCTACTAGGCGCGACTCTAGCTTTAACGCATTGGTCTGAAGCAGTAGTTAAAGTTTTTAGCTCTCACTACATGAATTGATTATTGGGGGACTTAGTGTGTGGCTTGGATATTTCTGGGGTTTTTATTTACTTAGCTCCTTAGCTCGCTATGGGTCTTTATGCCCAATGTGTCATTGCGCCACCTTGGGCATAAAAGAGCGTTTCTTTGGTCGTGGCCGTCAAGGGTGCGCAAGCCACCCCTTTGGGGTGCCCTTGACGGAATCACCTTCTCAGCAATTCATTGATAGTCATATGGTGATTTATTTTGTTTGACTCTTTGAGGTACGGCCTCTACATTGCTCATTCATCTAAACAAACAATGAAGAGGTTTCATGGATAAAGAGCAGTGTTATTTCTCGCTTGATTTAGAACTCAATAATGCCCAAGATAATTCCACAGTAAAT
This sequence comes from uncultured beta proteobacterium, assembly GCA_903858445.1. Taxonomy (GTDB): domain Bacteria; phylum Pseudomonadota; class Gammaproteobacteria; order Burkholderiales; family Burkholderiaceae; genus Polynucleobacter. Next base: position 6,189 of record CAIOIX010000288.1, on the reverse strand, counting down.
CCAAAGATCATTCAGGTCGGCATAGCCGTTGGCAATTACCATGACTATGTCAATCAATCCCTATCTACGTATAAATGGTTCTTAGATCCTGAAGAGCCTATTTTTGAGTTCATCACCCAATTAACGGACATTTGCAATCAGGATATTTCTGACTATGCAGTTCCACATGAACAAGCAGCTAAAGAAATCGGTGAAATTATTACTAAGCGCAATTGCTTTGTTAATCCCATTACCTGGGGCGGTGGCGATTCACTTGAACTGAAAGCTGAATTTAAAGATCGAGGTATTAGCTTTCCCCATTTTGGTCGTCGCTGGATCGATGTCAAAACTTGGTATAGCCTGCACATGCTTGCCTTGGGCAAAAAACCCAGTGGCGGTCTGTCCTCAGGCCTTGGTTCTTTTAAGCTTCAATTTGAAGGCAGTCCACATAGAGCGGATGTTGATGCTCTCAATACCTTGAGGCTTTTCTTTGAAATCCTTCACAGGCACAATCAGATGTATCAACTGGTAAGCGATGCCAAGGCTTTGAAATAGCCGTATCTATATACCTAAAAATAGGGTTATTTTGATTCTATACGCACTTTTGTTGACATTAAACTATAATATATGCATAGTTGTTGACATTAATGGATAAATTGAGGCCCTATGAGTACTTCTGTTGACCAGCTACCCCTCTTGCTTTTTAGTTCAAGAGAAGACAAAACCAACGCCCAGAGAATTTCCCGCTTGGCTAGGTCTGGGCGTTTGCGTCAAATTTATCGCGGCATTTACACCAGCGACATCACCAGCCCGCTCGAACAAATCATTCGGCCCAATTGGCGGCAAATTACCGAATATCTTTATCCAGGCTCTGTAATAGCTTACCGTTCTGCGCATCTTTGCAAACCAGATGATAGCGGCAATGTATTTTTAGTATCTGGCAATAGAGCACGTCAAATAGTATTTCCAGGGTTGACTCTAAATATCTTGCCAGGTCCTGCTGCAGTTCAATCGTACAAGGGTTCGCTTAACGATACCCCTTATGGAAAACTCTTTATATCCTCCGAGGCTAGGCGGTTACTGGAGAACCTCTATAACCGTAAAGGTTCAGATATTCGTACTATGGGTCGCCCTTGGGTTGAGTCTTATTTAAGTAAGCTGTGCACCATACGTGGTGAACATAAGCTCAATGCACTACGTGATGACGCTAAAGTTATTGCCCCTCAATTGGGTCTTGAGGTTCAATTTAAAACCCTGAATACAATTGTTTCCGCCTTAATGCAAACTGGTAAAGCTCGCTCTCTACGTGCAGCCGATGCATTAGCACGCGCCGCTGGCAAGCCCTATGATCCTGATCGTATTGAGATCTTTGAAACTTTATTTTCTGCTTTAAGAAAGCCTTTTTCAATCATTCAAGATCCGGCGAAGACTGGCAAAAGTGCATTTAATTTTGCATTCTTTGAATCGTACTTTTCGAACTACATTGAAGGCACTACATTCACCGTTGAAGAGGCCTCCGAGATTATTTTCGATGGGAAAATCATTCCAAAGCGAAATGAAGATTCACATGATGTACTTGGTACCTTTAAAGCAATCATGGAGCAGCCCTTTCGCTCTAAGCCTCCAAAAGATGAAGATGATTTCCTAGCGTGGCTTAAGCAATGTAACCTCCAAATACTCTCTAGTCGTCCAGATAAAAATCCAGGCGAATGGAAAGAGCAAACCAACCAAGCAGGCAATACCATTTTTGTTCACCCAGAGCTTGTAAAAGGTACTTTGCGCGAGGGGTTCAAGCGCATCGCTTTACTGGAAGATCCATTTGCGCGCGCATTGATGGCGATGTTTGTTGTTACTGAAGTGCACCCATTTATGGATGGTAATGGTCGAACTGCGCGCCTAACGATGAATGCTTACTTAACTCAACATTTCGCTTCTCGCATCATTATTCCCACAGCTTATCGTGAGGATTATTTGCTGCCATTAAAAGCGCTGTCTCAAAACAATGATCCCAATCCTTTCATTCGATCCATGACTCGTGCATGGCGTTGGTCCGCTGGATTTGATTATTCGAACTTCCCGAATCTTTGGGAAAAAATGAAGGTTTGTAACGCATTTACAGACAACCCTTCACAGTATCAATTGCTTGATCCTCACGATATAAGCTAAGTTGTAGACAAAAAAGGGCTATATCTGCTGTTTTGTAGACAAAATGAGGTGCTTATGGTGCCCAAAGACATTTCTGTCTACATGCCACTGATTTTGAGTGGCATGTAATTCACAGTTATCTATATCCCCATATTGCCCAAATGCTGAGCGATTCGATCCATTGGGTTTTCGGAGCTAGCCAGTGGCGCACCCAAGGTTGAGGTCCGCGCCCGAATAGGCTGAAGCGTTTTCATAGAGTTGATCTTTACATTCGAAAAGCTAGGCTCTGGCGTCCCTATTGAGTCGTAGATGGATTCAATCGTAGATTGCCATTGCTCTGGTTTATTGGTTTGCACAAACACCTGCATATAAAAGGGGTCGGTCAGGTATTTGTAAAAACATTGAGCCTTAGCCGAATGATCAACCTCATCTTCGCGAGAGTTTAAGTATTTGATGATCTGGTGCTTGGCCTCTGATACTAGCTCGGCAGGTTTCTTCTGCTTGTTAGATACTGACATTGCGTTATCAACAAATTGACTTTCGATTTCATATTTACGAAGAGCATCTTGCAAGCTCACCACAGTAATTTGCAAATCCTCAACCTGCTTTTCTAGATCTCGCTTTTCATTGATGATCTTTTGAATCCGTTCACACCCACGCTTTGACTTGATGTCGCCAGAGGCTTCTTCATTAGGCTTATTATTGTTCTCGGGGCTCGAATCCACAGGTCCAGGGTTCAACACCCGATTGATGAATTCTTCTGCGCCTTCAGTCTGAATGGTTGGCTGTGGGAGTACATCCACAGTGATTGCAGCTGGTGCAGGCAATAACTCTCCCAGGTCATAAGCTTTAGGCTCTTTCTCGCCTTCAGGAGCGGTCATCAAGGCAGGTAGCCCCGGGGATTCCCGGGGGTTAGGCTAATGCTTGGTCCACTAAAATATCTGCAATTTTTCGCTGCAAAGCATTGGCCTTCGTAATACTTGCCTCAAGCCGATCACAAAGCAGCATTAACTCATTTACCTTGTCTGCAATTTGTCGTTGCTCCTCTACAGGAGGGAGTGGAAAAAGAGCATCTCTTCCACCCTCAGTTCCAAGGCGAGGCATTTTCATCCCATAGCTTATTGAAGCTGTATATTTAAGGAAGTATGGACTCATTAAGGCATGCTTAAAATATTCAGAAACATATGGTCCATAACATCGAATTGGTAAAATTTCAGTAGTGCAGACACCATCCTCATCAGCTACAAGAACTTTGTTTAAATATGGCCTTAACTTTCCGTAAAGTACATCCCCAGCCTTAAAGAGATTCTTGTCGCTTAATGACTTCCTATCAGAATATCGACATTTACGAAGTAATTTTGACGTATCTTTTTCAATGTCTTCAAGATCAAGCACCCATACATCATCTTCAATAGAATCTTGTTTTTCAGTTACGCCAAAGTTTGTAATTTCACCAAGTCTGACCCAAATCCAGTTCCTCGGTATGGTAAAAGGAATGTCGATATCCGAAATAAGCTTAAGTGGTTTAGACTTTTTAATCAGTCCTGCAGAAATGAGTGCTTCCCGTTCACTATAAATTTGATCTAATAATTTAGTTGCACTATAACTTTCAGATCTAGAAATTAATCTTCCACTAACAGCCAAGCCCAAAATTACTTCCCTCAACTTTGCGACTCCGTAAATATGATTCGTATCTGTTGAAGCGCGACCTCGCCCAGAGCTGTTTTCAGCACCTACGGCACTCCATAAATCTAAATGCTCAATAAGCAGCCTTTGAACGTGATTCATCAAGCGCACCCTTGCTGAAGAGCTTGCCTAAGTGCGGCCTTTAATTCATCCCTTAACTTCTTGATATCCTCTTGTATAGCTGCATATTCTGCAAGTAGCACTTCAGGATCCTGGGCTTCTGTATGGCTAATATGAGGATTTTTAATATCAAGGTTGTAATTCCTGGCTTTAATATTCTCGAGACTTACCTTCCAGGCATACCTACTCTCTTCGCGTCTCTTAAATTCATCGTCTTCACTCTTCCACCATCTTTTTTCTGCCTCAAACTCTTCAATCTGCATAGGCTTAGTTTTGTTATAGCTTTTTACACCCTCTGGATAAGGGTGCTCATAAAACCAAATATCTTTTGTTGGAGTGCCCTTGGTAAAAAAGAGGAGGTTTGTATTAATTGAGGTGTATGGCGCAAACACACCCTTAGGTAATCGCACGATAGTATGAAGATTGCACTCCTCCAGGAGCTTCTCTTTAATGCGGGTCTTAATACCATCCCCAAATAAAAGACTATCCGGTAAAACCAAAGCCGCACGGCCACCTGGTTTAAGCATTTGCATAATCAATACCAGGAAAAGGTCAGCCGTTTCCCTTGTTCTAAAGGCTGTTGGGAAGTTGGTTTCAATACCATCCTCCTCCATGCCGCCAAATGGTGGATTTGTTACCACCACATCCACTCTCTCTGATGGGCCCCAGCTAATAAGAGGCCTGGCTAAAGTGTTGTCGTGGCGGATGTTACTTGGAACATCAATGCCGTGAAGAATCATATTCGTTGTACAGAGTAAGTGCGGCATTGGTTTTTTCTCAATACCGAAGATGCTGCCTTGAAGTTGTGCTTCGTCTTCTAATGTTTTGACATCTTGTTTTCTGATGTGCTCAATTGAGCATGATAAGAATCCGCCTGTACCGCAGGCTGGGTCCATTACCTTCTCACCAAGGCGTGGGTTAACCATTTCCACCATGAATTCAGTTACGGCTCTTGGGGTATAGAACTCGCCTGCATTACCTGCTGCTTGCAAATCCCTAAGGAGTTGCTCATACATGTCTCCAAAGAGATGACGCTCTTGGGCTTTGTTGAAATCAACACCCTCTTGTATCTTATTGATTACCTGGCGAATCAACTGGCCAGACTTCATATAGTTATAAGCATCTTCAAATACAGAGCGAATTACGTAAGCGCGCTGATCACTACCTTTAGCCTCTAGGTTTTGTAGGGCTGGAAATAGATCGTTGTCTAGAAATTGCTTTAGCTCATCCCCAGTCATGCCTTCAGCATTGGCCGCCCAATTTCTCCAGCGGTACTTTTCTGGAAGTGGCGATTTATATTTATCTTGCAGCAGCTCCCACTCGCTCTCGCGATCATCAAAGATCTTAAGAAAGAGCATCCAAACTAATTGACTTAAACGCTGGGCATCACCGTCGACACCTACGTCTTTGCGCATGATGTCTTGGATTGATTTAATAGTTGAACTAATGCTCATAAGTGGTAAAGCCTATATATTTGGGTATTGCGATGAATTTTAGGCGTAGAGCTGGTTTTCTAGCTCATGCAATGCAGCTATATAGCCTGACTTACCGCCAAAGGCTGATACAAGCTCACTTGGTGTACCCATTTTACTAAATGGGTCCAGGGTCAGAATCTTAATATCGTCGATATTCTCGATGCCGGTATCCGCATACTTTTCAAGCAAAGCCTCGAGAACCTTTCGGGCTTGTTCGCCATACTTAGTGAAATAGTTACGTTTTTTGACTTGCTCAGCGCGCTCTCTACGAGTCAGGGCAGGCTGGTCAAAAGCTACGTGGCAAATTAGATCAAATGCATCGCAGTCTTTGCTTACCTCCAGAGCTAGTGCTTCAAGGAGGACTCCATGCTCTTCGAGTTCTTTAATAATCGCTGCTTTACGGTCAGCAGAAGTCCATCTCTTTAGGAACTCATCTAGTGTTGAATAGTCTTTACGCACTGCCTTGCGTGTGTAGTCTTTTAATGACTCAGTAATCAACTTTCCTTCAGGTCCATAGTATTGAACTCGTTCAGCAATTACATGAACTTCTACATCGCCAATATAGTATTTAGCGCGCTTGCCTTCTGGCCCAGGTGGAAAACCTTCGCCGCCAGTATCTCCGCCTTCACCACCCGGTAAACCACCTCCACTACCACCCTCTTCGCCAGGCTCTTCAGGTGGCGTAGGCGGATCATTTGGTCCTGGGTTGTACACAACAATTGGTGGCCCATCAAATGCTTCGTCAGCAAAAAGCTCTGTAGCCTTTTTAAAGTCCATGATGGTG
>CAIOIX010000287.1 GCA_903858445.1 uncultured beta proteobacterium | reverse complement strand
TTTTTTCATTTTGTACACAAGTTATCCACAGGTTTTCCACGATATTCTGGCTTGTGGATAACTTTGCAGTCTCGCTACAATGGATCCTCCAAAAATATGAGCAACCTACACAATCCCCCCACTTTGAATTCACTTAACCCATTGGGGTTTTGGGATAGTGCTATTGGCATTTTGTCCCGCGAACTGTCGCCCCAGCAGTTTAAAACCTGGATTCAGCCATTACGGTTGATCTCATTTGAGGTAAGTGATCAATCACTTACAATTGGAGCACCAAATAGATTTAAGTTAGATTGGATTAAAAAGACTTTTGCAGACCGTTTTCAGGAATTAGCAGAGCAATACTTTGGTTTCCCAGTAAACCTCAATCTCGTACTTGATGTTGAGTCAAATACCTCAGACTTAAGCTCTGGAACCGCCATCTCCGTTCAAAATATGCCGCCTCCAGAGCTCATTTTAGGAAAATCGCCCCCAGAAGAGGATCTCTCCACGGAAGAACGCTCTTTTGAGATTGAGGACCATTCAAAATTAAATCCAAACCTAACTTTTGAAACTTTTGTTACTGGCAAGGCAAATCAACTTGCCAGAGCAGCCTCCATACAGGTAGCCCACAATCCCGGCACATCTTATAACCCAATGTTTTTGTATGGCGGGGTTGGGTTGGGTAAAACACACCTGATTCACGCTATTGGCAACCATCTTTTAAAAGAGAAACCAAATGCTCGGATTCGCTATATCCATGCCGAGCAGTACGTTTCTGATGTGGTTCGCGCCTATCAACAAAAAGCTTTTGATCGATTTAAGCGTTATTACCACTCATTAGATTTATTGTTGATAGACGATATTCAGTTTTTTAGTGGTAAATCCCGCACCCAAGAAGAGTTTTTCTATGCTTTTGAGGCTTTATTAAGCAACAAAGCACAAGTTATTATTACCAGTGACACCTACCCCAAAGAAATGGCGGGTATTGATGATCGGCTTATTTCGCGCTTTGACTCCGGTCTAACGGTCGCCATTGAACCGCCAGAGTTAGAAATGCGGGTGGCTATTTTGATGAAAAAAGCGATTATTGAAGGCATACCCATGAGTGAGGATGTGGCATTTTTTGTAGCCAAACATCTCCGCTCAAACGTACGAGAGCTTGAGGGTGCATTGCGCAAGATTTTGGCTTATGTACGCTTTCATGGTCGAGAAGTCACAATTGAGGTTGCTAGGACCGCCCTAAAGGATTTACTTTCCATTCAAAATCGCCAAATTTCTGTGGAAAATATTCAAAAGGCGGTGGCAGACTTCTATAGTATTAAAGTGGCAGATATGTATTCTAAGAAGCGGCCGGCAAACATTGCCCGTCCTAGGCAGATTGCAATGTTCATGGCTAAAGAGTTAACTCAAAAAAGTCTCCCAGAGATTGGGGAGTTATTTGGGGGGCGTGACCATACAACCGTATTGCATGCTGTTCGTAAAATTGGTGAAGAGCGATCACATGATGGACAACTCAACCATGAAATCCACGTAATAGAGCAGACCTTAAAGGCTTAGTTTGCCTGTGGATAAGGTTGTGGATAGCTCAGTGGATAAGTTTGGGGATTGTGTGTGGATAAATTGTGGAAAGCTAGCGCTTCATGCAAAAATAGGGTGTTAGTAAAAAGTTATCCAAATATTGTCCAGCGCTTATACAAAAGTTTTCCACAGGTTTTTTAGGCTTTAATGTGTTGTTATATATGAGGTTTTTGAGTTATCCACTGAAATAATGAGCCTTATTACTACTACTATTAAGATATATACAAGGACTTAAAAGCAATGCAACTTGTTAACACTTCGCGTGACAACTTACTTAAACATTTGCAGGTTGTTAGTGGAATTGTTGAACGTCGTCACACTTTACCTATATTGGCAAATCTGCTTTTCAAAAAGCAGGGTGACAAGGTTTCTTTTATTTCTACTGACATTGAAATCCAAATAACAACCACGGCTAGTTTTGGAGTGGGTACTGAAGATGTCACCACAACAGTTGCCGCTAGAAAATTATTAGATATATTACGTGCCCTTCCCGAAGGCCCTGTTGCCCTAAATCTTAAAGACAACAAAATGGTCGTTCAAAGTGGAAAAAGTCGTTTTTCTTTACAAACGCTATCTGCTTCAGAATTCCCTGTAATGCAAAGTGTTGGTGAGGTATTGGCGAATTGGAAAATGACTCAAAAAAGTTTTCGCCAATTAATTAGCCAAGTGCACTTTGCTATGGCGCAACAAGATATTCGTTATTATTTAAATGGCATGCTGTTAGTAGTTGAAGGTAAACAAGTTATTGCTGTAGCCACAGACGGTCATCGCTTAGCCTATTCTCAGGTTGAATTAACAGAGACTCCTCTGGGATCGGGGCAAAAACAAGAGATCATCATTCCCCGAAAAACAATTCTTGAGTGTCAGCACTTATTGGAAGATTCTGATGAGGCTCTTGAAATAAGTCTCACCTCAAATCAAGTGAAATTTTCATTTGGTGATATTGAGCTTATTTCAAAATTGGTTGAAGGTAAGTTTCCAGACTTCCAACGGGTTATTCCAAAAGGCCATAAAAATTCTTTAGTGGTTGGAAGGGATACTTTACAAGCTGCACTTCAGCGCGCAGCGATTTTAACTACAGACAAATTTAAAGGTGTGCGTTTTTCTTTATCACCAAACTGTATTACGGTGCAATCTACCAATGCTGAGCAAGAAGAAGCGCAAGAGGAAATAGAAACCGAATACAGTGGTGAAGCTGTTGAGATTGGCTTTAATGTCAGCTATTTACTTGATGTTTTATCAAATTTAAAAAATGAAAATATTCAAATTAGTTTAGGTGATGCAAATAGCAGTGCTGTTGTAACGCTACCTGGCTCCGAAGACTTTAAGTATGTTGTGATGCCAATGCGCATTTAATTTAGAAAAAAATGACTGAAGAAAAAAAAGTAGTTGAGCAGTATGGGGCATCATCAATTCAAATCCTAGAAGGTCTTGAAGCGGTTCGTAAGCGACCTGGCATGTACATTGGTGATACGTCTGACGGTACAGGTCTACACCATCTTGTATTTGAAGTTCTTGACAACTCTATTGATGAAGCTTTGGCGGGTTACTGTTCCGAAATTACCGTTGTAATTCAAACAGACAACTCCATTTCTATTGTTGATAACGGTCGTGGTGTGCCTACCGGTATTAAATATGACGATAAGCACGACCCTAAAAGAAGTGCAGCTGAAATTGTAATGACCGAATTACATGCTGGTGGTAAGTTCGACCAAAATAGTTATAAGGTTTCTGGTGGTCTTCATGGTGTTGGTGTTAGTTGTGTAAATGCATTATCTAAATGGTTAAAGCTAACCATTCGCCGAGATGGTAAAGCCCACTACATGGAATTTGCGCGCGGGGTGATTCAAAACCCTAATATTCAACTTGAAGATGGTATTAGTACTTCTCCAATCTCAGTGATAGGTGATACTGAATTTTCAGGCACTGAAGTGCACTTCTTGGCGGATCAAGATATTTTTGGAAATATCGAGTTTCATTATGAAATTCTCGTAAAACGCATACGTGAGCTTTCGTTTTTAAATAATGGCGTTCACATTAAATTAATTGATCAGCGTTCTGGCCAAGAAGAAGACTTTGCCTTCTCTGGTGGTGTCAAAGGATTTGTTGAATATATTAATCAAACCAAAAATGTATTACACCCAAATATTTTTTATGCTGAAGGTATTCGTCCATCAGATTTAGGTGGAAATATTACCGCTGAAGTCTCAATGCAGTGGAATGATAGCTTTAGTGAACAAGTGCTTTGCTTTACAAACAATATCCCACAGCGTGATGGTGGCTCTCATTTAACGGGTTTGCGAGCTGCAATGACTCGTGTCATCAATAAATATATTGATGAAAATGAAGTTGCCAAAAAAGCTAAAGTTGAAATATCTGGCGAAGATATGCGTGAAGGTCTTGCCTGTGTTTTATCAGTTAAGGTCCCTGAACCAAAGTTTTCCAGTCAAACAAAAGATAAATTAGTTTCGAGCGAAGTGCGTGGGCCGGTTGAAGAAATTGTTGCCGAAGCTTTAAGTGCATATTTACAAGAACGACCAGCAGACGCAAAAATCCTTTGTGGAAAAATTGTTGATGCAGCTCGTGCGCGCGAGGCAGCTCGTAAAGCGCGTGATATGACGCGTCGTAAAGGCGTCCTTGATGGTTTAGGTTTACCAGGGAAATTAGCTGACTGCCAAGAGAAGGATCCAACAAAGTCTGAATTATTTATTGTCGAGGGTGATTCAGCGGGGGGTTCTGCTAAGCAAGGACGTGACAGACGCTTTCAGGCAATTCTTCCTTTAAAAGGAAAAATCCTTAACGTTGAGAAAGCCCGCTTCGATAAGATGTTGGCTAGCCAAGAAGTTGTAACACTAATTACTGTTTTAGGCACCGGTATAGGTATCGAAGAATACAAAGCAGATAAGTTACGATATCACCGCATTATTATCATGACCGATGCGGACGTTGATGGCAGCCATATTCGTACCTTATTACTTACCTTCTTTTACAGGCAAATGCCAGAGTTGATAGAGCGTGGCCATATTTACATTGCACAGCCACCGCTTTATAAGGTGAAGTTTGGTAAGAATGAGCAATACATCAAAGATGACGCCGAACTAAATCAACTTTTACTAAAGATTGCTTTAGAGTCAGCCTCACTTCAAACTCCATCTGGCGAGGTAATTGAAGGTGCTGGTTTAGCGGAATTAGCTAAGTACTATCAAATTATTCAGTCAATTGTGGATCGCCTATCTAGAACCATTGATGAGGACGCCTTGCGCGCGATTGCTGATGGTACGCAACTAAATCTCGATACCCAGACATCAGCAAATGAGTCTGCAGACCGTTTACGTACAGTTTTAGCCCAAACCACAAACCCTTTAGCCTTGCCACCAGAAATTATTGTGCAAAAAGAGGAGCGTACGGATCGCTTTAAATTATTACTGTCACGTCGTATTCATGGCAACTTAAAGCTCTCTGCAATCAACTCGGACTTCGTTCATGGTGATGATTATCAAAGCCTAGCTAATGCAGCCTCTGTTTTGTCGGGTAAAGTTTTGCCAGGTACAAAAGTTCGTCGTGGTGATCCAGATAAGAACCAAAAGGAACAATCAATTCAAGACTTCCGAGCTGCATTTTCTTGGTTGTTATCAGAAGCTGAGCGCGTGCTTAGCCGACAACGATACAAAGGCTTGGGTGAGATGAATCCATTGCAATTGTGGGAAACAACAATGGACACCGCTTCACGCACCCTTCTACAAGTACGGATTGAAGATGCCATTGCTGCCGATCAAGTCTTTACTACCCTTATGGGTGATGAGGTTGAACCTCGCCGTGCATTTATTGAAAAGAATGCTCTGATTGCTCGAAATCTAGATGTTTAAGTGATGAAGAACAAGAAATTGGCACCACCTAAAATAGATCGATCTAACTTTGATGTTAAATCTTCCCCCATTCATGGTAAGGGTGTATTTACAGCAAGACCCATAAAAAAAGGCGACCCCATTGTTGAATACAAGGGTGAGCGCATTAGTTGGAAGTTGGCTGAAAAACGTCACCCACACGATCCTAAGGACCCAAACCATACCTTTTACTTTTCACTAGAAGACGGTCGCGTGATTGACGCGAAGTATGGTGGAAATGCGGCGCGTTGGATAAATCACTCATGTAAACCAAATTGTGAAACTCGCGAAGATATCTTTAACAATGAGGCCCGCGTTTTTGTTTATGCAAAACGCAATCTTAAAGTTGGCGAGGAACTCTTTTACGATTATTCCCTAGATGTAGAGGGAAGGGTTACCAAGCAAATGAAAAAAGATTATGAGTGTCGTTGCGGCGCTAAAAAGTGTCGTGGCACCATGCTTTCGCTTGACGATAAGTGAGAAACTTTTAATATCTCCCCATGTTGTTTTTTACTATTCAAGAGCTTGAGGCGGCAATCAACTATTGGCGGAGCCAGTCTCCTGCTTCAGGTGAAGAGCTACGCCTGTGTCTTGAGGCCACAATCCTTGCTAAGCCATATGCCCTGATGATTATGCAGGGGGCTCAGCGAATTCCAATAGATGTTTTGGATGAAACAGTTAGAGCAGCAATTCAAACTTATCTAAAAACAACCCAAGAACGCTAAAGCATTTCTCCTCATGCTCTTTAGGGTTATCGCTATACATAGCTAACGAATCTTGAGGTATTCTCAATTTCTTACCCTAGCGCGGGATTGAGGAATTGGTTTGCAAGAAACAATATTAAAAACAATTGGGCTAGGTAAATCTTTTAAGGGGTTTGCCGCCGTTAGCGATGTCAATCTTGACATTACGCGTGGGACTATTCACGCGCTTATTGGTCCAAATGGCGCCGGAAAAACAACTTGTTTTAATTTACTAACAAAATTCTTAGAGCCTACTACTGGGCAAATTCTATTTAATGGATTTGACATCACCAAAGAGGCGCCGGCACAGATTGCACGCCGTGGCATTATTCGGTCATTTCAGATATCCGCTGTTTTTCCTCATCTTAGCGTTCTCGAAAATGTCCGTGTTGCACTGCAGCGAGGGTTGGGGACCGAATTTCACTTTTGGAAGTCAGGTAGCTCTCTTAATGTCCTAAATGAAAGGGCTGAGGAGCTTTTACTTGAAGTCGGTTTGGCCGACTTTGCCCATGAAGACACCTTAAATTTAGCTTATGGTCGCAAAAGAGCTCTTGAAATTGCCACCACCCTAGCCATGGAGCCTGAGCTGATGTTGTTGGATGAGCCAACCCAAGGTATGGGCCACGAAGATGTAGAGCGTGTTACAGAGTTAATTGATCGGGTTGCCAAGGGCAGGACGGTGCTAATGGTTGAACATAATATGAAGGTAGTCTCATCAATTGCTGATCGTATTACTGTTTTGCAGCGCGGCGCAATCCTCGCTGAGGGTTCCTATCACGAGGTTTCAAATAATCCGCTCGTGGTTGAGGCGTACATGGGAAGCCATGGGAGCGATACCTTATGAGCTCTATAGCCCTAGAAGTAAAAAATCTACAGTCTTGGTATGGTGAATCTCACATTCTTCATGGTGTTGATTTTTCTGTGAGGGATGGTGAGGTTGTTACTCTTCTAGGTAGGAATGGCGCCGGTCGCAGCACCATCCTTAAAACTATTTTAGGTTTAACTAGTCGGCGCACTGGGGTCGTTGAAGTTTATGGTGCCCAGACAATTTCAATGCCAACCTACAAAATTGCTCGATTGGGTGTCGGCTTTTGCCCGGAAGAGCGAGGCATTTTTGCAAGTCTAAGCACCGAGGAAAATTTATTACTTCTACCTGAAATTTCATCAGGCGGGATGGGCTTAGATGAGATTTATGAAATGTTTCCAAATCTATATGAGAGGCGCAATAGCCCAGGCACCCGCCTATCAGGCGGTGAGCAGCAGATGTTGGCTATGGCTCGCATTTTAAGAACAGGCGCAAAACTATTGCTGCTAGATGAAATTACCGAGGGTTTAGCCCCAGTGATTGTTCAAAAGCTGGGCGAAGTAGTTGGTAGCCTGAGGAAAAAAGGTTTCACGATTGTTTTGGTTGAGCAAAACTTTAGATTCGCCGCACCTTTAGCAGATCGCCATTATGTTGTTGAGCATGGAAAAGTGGTTGAGGTGGTGAATCACAATGAGCTAACCGAAAAAGCATCCTTATTAAATGAGTATCTTGGTATTTAGTTGTCTTTCATAGGAGATAAAGATGAAGTTAAAGCAAATAACAGCCTGTTTAGTCGCGGCCACCATGTTTGGTGTAAACCCAGCTTTTGCACAGGCCTCAAAAGTCAGCAATGACACGGTAAAGATTGGCGTATTAACTGACCTTTCTTCAACCTATTCTGACTTGGCTGGCCCTGGCGCTGTAATCGCAGCAAAAATGGCGGTCGCCGATTTTTCTAAAGACGGGACAGTACTTGGAAAAAAAATTGAGGTTGTAAGTGCCGATCATCAAAATAAGGCCGACATCGCCGCAAATAAAGCGCGTGAGTGGTATGACAAAGATGGTGTTGATGTAATTGTTGAGTTGGTTTCAACCAACGTTGCGCTGGCCGTAATGGAGGTAGCTGAGCAGAAAAATAAAATCACCTTGGTTTCTGGCGCGGGCTCATTACCTATCACCAATGAAAAATGTACGCCCAATAACGTTCATTGGACCTACGATACTTATGCACTCTCAAATGGGACAGGTAAGGCGGTAGTGAAACAGGGTAAGAAAAATTGGTATTTTATTACTGCTGATTATGCGTTTGGAGCTGCCCTAGAAAGAGATGCTACTGCAGTTGTCACTGCCAATGGTGGCAAGGTTTTAGGCACTAGCAAGCACCCATTTCCTAATAGTGATTTTTCCTCCTACCTTCTAAAAGCGCAAGCTAGTGGTGCCGATGTCGTAGCTTTAGCTAACGCCGGTCAAGATACTATTAATACTGTAAAACAAGCCTCCGAGTTTGGCATTAACAAAAAACAAACTGTTGTTCCTTTATTAATGTTTATCTCCGACGTGCATTCTCTTGGGTTGAATGCAGCTCAAGGTATGTTTTTAACTGAGGGTTTTTATTGGGACAAAGATGATAAAACCCGTGCGTTCTCTAAGCGCTTCATGTTGCAACATAAACGTATGCCTACTATGGTTCAGGCGGGAGTTTATTCATCCGTTCTTGCTTACTTAAATGCTGTTCAAAAAGCTGGTACAGATGATACGCAAGCTGTAATGAAGGTTTTAAAATCTACGAATATTGATGACGGTCTCTTTAAAGGTAAGATTCGTGCGGATGGTAAGTTTGAACATGACATGTACCTCTTGGAGGTTAAGAAGCCTGCTGACTCTAAGAGCCCATGGGACTACTACTATGTGCGCGCTGTAATTCCTGCGGCCGAAGCGACTTTGCCGCTTTCGCAATCGAAATGTAAGTTAGTCAACAAGTAATCTTTAGAAATTAAGCATGTTTGAACTTCTTGGTATCACCCCACAAGGTCTGATTGCTCAGCTCTTGGTGGGGCTGATTAATGGCTCTTTTTACGCCATTTTGAGTTTGGGTTTGGCCATCATTTTTGGCCTTCTCAACATCATTAATTTTTCACATGGTGCTCAATACACCATGGGGGCATTCCTTGCTTGGATTGGCCTGACTCAGTTGAGTCAATGGCTTGGATTTCCGGATTTTTCGATTAATTACTGGTTTGCATTAATTCTGGTGCCTTTGGTGATGGCTGGCTTTGGATTGATTCTTGAGAGGACTATGCTCAGGCGGCTTTACCATTTAGATCATTTATATGGACTGCTATTAACCTTTGGGTTGGCATTGATTATTGAGGGGATGCTGCGTCACTGGTATGGTATCTCTGGAGAGAGTTATCCTGCTCCCGAGATATTGCAGGGCGCGATCCCACTCGATTCCATTGGCATTATTTTGCCAAAGTATCGCCTCTGGGTAGTTGTCGCCTCTCTTACAGTCTGCTTTTCTACTTGGTACGTTATTGAGCGTACAAAGTTGGGCGCATATCTTCGCGCCGGCACTGAAAATCCAAAACTATTACAAGCGTTTGGTATTAATGTTCCCTTAATGATTTCTTTGGCCTACGCCTATGGTGTTGGTCTTGCTGGCTTTGCTGGTGTTTTAGCTGCACCTATTTTTCAAGTAAACCCTCTGATGGGCTCTAACCTCATCATTGTTGTTTTCGCAGTTGTTGTGATTGGTGGAATGGGCTCAATCATGGGCGCCATTTTGACGGGGCTCGCTTTGGGGTTAGTAGAAGGTCTTACCAAAGTCTTTTATCCAGAGGCTTCGGGTGTAGTTATTTTTGTGCTCATGGCCATCGTTGTGCTCCTTCGTCCTGCTGGTCTTTTTGGGCGGGAAAAATAATCATGAATCAAAAAACAAAATGCCTTTATGGCTTCTTGGTTTTGATTGCCGTATTGCTACCATTTCAAGATTTCATTTATCTGGTATTTGCGATGAAGGTGTTGTGCTTTGCGTTGTTCGCCTGCGCTTTTAATTTGCTGCTTGGATTTACTGGACTCTTATCGTTTGGGCATGCTGCTTTTTTTGGAACCGCCGCATATATCACCGCTTACTTTTGTAAGGAGATGGGTTTTTCTCCTGAGTTAGGTATTGTCTTGGGAGTTTTAGGTTCTGGTGTTCTGGGATATTTAATTGGTTCATTGGCTATTCGTAGACAGGGGATCTATTTTGCAATGGTGACCTTGGCCCTATCTCAAATGGTTTATTTTTTAGCTGTCCAAATGCCATTTACAGGTGGTGAGGATGGCATTCAGGGTGTGCCGCGTGGAATGCTATTTGGGTTTATTGATTTAAACGATGATGTCAGTATGTATTACTTTGTATTGGCAATTTTCTTGCTTGGTTTTGCCTTGATTATGCGAACAGTACGCTCTCCTTTTGGGCAGGTACTAAAGGCTATACGCGAAAATGAGCCACGAGCCATTTCACTTGGTTACAACGTCGATCGATTCAAGTTGATGTCTTTTGTGCTTTCAGCTGCCCTTTCGGGTTTGGCTGGTTCTGTGAAGGCTTTGGTATTTCAGTTGGCAACTTTAACGGATGTGCATTGGCACATGTCTGGTGAAGTTGTCTTAATGACCTTGCTAGGCGGTATGGGCACTATCTTGGGCCCGGTTGTTGGCGCAAGCATAGTTGTGGGCTTACAAAATTATTTGGCAAACATTGGCTCTTGGAGCACGATTGCAACGGGCTTTATTTTTGTTCTCTGTGTCTTGGCATTTCGTCGGGGTGTTGTTGGTGAAATTCTGGCCTATCTTAAGATCAAGAGCTAACTGTCGCCTTTGGATTTAATTGGGCCCCTAGTACATTCATTCTTATCATTGCCTAAACAATAGGTCTGCAATGATCATCCCTATATTTACTATTTCTTTTTGTAAATAATATAATTATTCAATGAAATCAAAGACTTACTAATTTATTTTATATACAGCACTGAATCTTTTGTTTTGTTTGTTTCACGTGAAACAAACAAAATGCTATGATCATCGCCCTATCTGAGGCAAATCATGCGCTATTCCAAAAATTTTGATGTCATTGTCGTTGGTGGCGGTCACGCTGGGACTGAGGCCGCTCTTGCGGCAGCTCGAATGGGCTGCGATACGCTATTGGTTACTCATAGCATCGAAAGTCTGGGGGCTATGAGTTGTAACCCATCGATTGGCGGTATTGGTAAGGGCCATTTGGTTAAAGAAATTGATGCCATGGGCGGCGCTATGGCAGCCGCAACAGATGAGGCGGGTATTCAGTTTAGGATTTTGAATTCGAGTAAGGGTCCTGCTGTCCAAGCCACTCGTGCCCAAGGCGATCGTGTTTTATATAAAGCAGCCATTCGTCGCCGCTTAGAAAATCAAGTGAATCTCACCCTATTTCAGGCTGCAGTTGATGATTTACTAGTTAAGGGTGATGAGGTTCAGGGTGTGATTACCCAAATGGGCCTAGAGTTTATGGCTAAAAAGGTTGTACTTACTGCAGGCACCTTTTTGGACGGTAAAATTCATGTAGGTTTAAATAACTACGCTGGTGGTCGCGCAGGCGACCCAGCCGCTGTTTCTTTATCTGCAAGACTAAAAGAATTAAAACTTCCACAAGGAAGATTGAAGACCGGCACCCCTCCTCGTATTGATGGCCGCACTATCGATTTTTCAGTAATGCTTGAGCAGCCTGGTGACCTGGATCCCGTTCCAGTGTTTTCTTATTTAGGTCGCCCAGAGCAGCACCCTAAACAGGTCCCCTGTTGGATTTCTCATACTAACGAGAAAACGCACGATATTATTCGGGGCGGTTTGGATCGGTCACCTATGTACACGGGTGTAATTGAGGGTGTTGGCCCGCGCTACTGCCCTTCTATTGAGGATAAGATACATCGATTTGCCTCTAGAAATAGCCACCAAATCTTTTTGGAACCAGAAGGCCTGACGACAAATGAGTTCTACCCTAATGGCATTTCTACTAGCCTTCCTTTCGATGTTCAATGGGATTTAGTAAGAAGCATTCGCGGTATGGAGTCTGCTGTCATCGTTCGCCCAGGTTATGCCATTGAGTATGATTTCTTTGATCCGCGCCAATTGAGACATAGTTTGGAGACCAAGGTTATCGTTGGGCTTTATTTTGCAGGCCAAATAAACGGTACAACTGGCTATGAAGAGGCTGCCGCCCAAGGAATGCTTGCCGGTATTAATGCTGGTCTTGCTTCGAAGGGTAAGGAGCCTTGGTTGCCTAAGCGGAGTGAGGCCTACATTGGCGTGCTTGTGGATGATCTTATTACAAGAGGTGTACAAGAGCCCTATCGTATGTTTACTAGTCGCGCAGAATATCGTCTAAGCCTAAGGGAGGACAACGCAGATATGCGCCTCACTAAGATAGGTCGAGATTTAGGTTTGGTTGATGACTATCGGTGGGATATTTTCTGTAGAAAGCAAGAGGCTGTTTCACGTGAAACATCCCGTCTGCAGGATGTTTGGATTGGGCCAAAGCATGATTCTGCTTCGGCAGTTTCTGTTTTATTGGGCCAAGACTTATCCCATGAGTGCAGTTTGGCAGAGATTTTGAGGCGTCCAGGACTTACTTATCAGGCCATTACAAGCCTGTCAGATGGAAGGTGGTCACCCGGAATATTGGATGAGGACAGTGGGCTGGCTCAGCAAATTGCCGACCAAGTTGAAATTTCACTGAAGTATCAGGGCTACATCGACAGGCAGGCGCTGGAAATTGCCCGCCAAGAGCACAATGAGGGCTTCCCGCTGCCAGAAAGATTAGATTATTCCCTAGTTGTTGGCCTTTCTAAAGAGGTTCAGCAGAAGCTAAATTTACATAAACCCAGTACATTAGGGCAGGCCGGCCGAATATCTGGAGTTACGCCGGCGGCACTTTCTTTGCTATTGGTACACCTTAAAAAAGGTTTGGGTCGATCCCAAGAGGTGGCGTGAGCGAGGATCTTGTTGCGCTAGGCATTCAGGAATTGGGTCTAGATTTAAGCCCAGAAAACATAGCCAATTTAGACATATTTTTGCATGAGATGGGTCGCTGGAATCGTGTCCATAACCTGACGGCTATCGAGGGCGAGCAAGAATCAATACGATTACACCTTATTGATTCTATTGCTGTTTTACCAGTAATGAGGCAGTTTTTAAGTACCCCATCACCACACATTGCAGACCTTGGCTCTGGCGGAGGTCTTCCTGCTATACCAATTGCTATATTGCAACCGGAGTGGCGCCTAACCTTGATAGAGGCAGTACGTAAGAAGACCGCTTTTTTGCAGCATGTACGCGGGAAGCTTAAATTAAAAAATGTAGAGATACTAAGTGATCGCGTAGAAAATGTTGCGCTG
The DNA here is from genome assembly GCA_903858445.1 of uncultured beta proteobacterium. GTDB lineage: Bacteria > Pseudomonadota > Gammaproteobacteria > Burkholderiales > Burkholderiaceae > Polynucleobacter. The sequence goes on along the minus strand of CAIOIX010000287.1, from coordinate 3,422 downwards.
CAACAACCCGCTCAATATGATGCTGTTATTTCTCGTGCATTTACAAGCTTGGCAAGGTTTTTGGAGCTTTCCTTACCCTTATTAAAACCAAATGGACTCGTCTTTGCCATGAAGGGCAAAAAGGCAGATGAGGAAATGCTGGAAGTTTCAATGAATGATTGGCGCTTAGTGGCTGATGAGCCTTTATATATACCTAATTTAGCAGCTGAAAGACGACTTTTGCTGCTAACCCCCGTGAGAAAATCACCCCTTTTAGAGCAGGACTGCAGAGACTGACCATGGCAAAAATATTCTGTATTGCAAATCAAAAAGGTGGCGTTGGTAAAACAACGACAGCCATAAATTTGGCAGCCGGCTTGGCTGGTCATGGGCAACGTGTTTTATTGGTTGACCTGGATCCGCAAGGTAATGCAACCATGGGATCTGGCATTGAAAAGGCGGATCTCAATAACAGCATCTATCAAGTATTAATTGGTCTTGCAGGGGTTAAAGATTGCGTGCAACGCTGTGAAAGCTCTGGTTTTGATGTCTTGCCAGCCAATCGCGACTTGGCGGGGGCTGAAATTGAATTAGTAGACATGGATTCAAGAGAGCAGCGCCTAAAAGATGCGCTTGCAATGGTGGCAAATGACTATGATTTCATTCTAATTGATTGTCCCCCTGCGCTCTCCCTGCTTACCCTCAATGGCCTGTGTGCAGCCAATGGCGTAATTGTCCCGATGCAGTGCGAATACTTTGCATTAGAGGGGTTGTCTGATTTGGTAAACACGATTAAACAAGTGCATGCCAACTTAAATCCTGAGCTCGTCATTATTGGATTGTTGCGCGTGATGTTCGATGCGCGCATGACGTTACAACAACAAGTATCCGAACAGTTACTTGAACATTTTGGCGATAAGGTATTCAAGACGATCATTCCGCGCAATGTAAGACTGGCTGAAGCTCCATCCTATGGGCTGCCTGGGGTTGCCTTTGACAGGGCATCGCGAGGTGCTAAGGCTTATTTAGAGTTCGGCGCTGAAATGGTCGAGCGCATTAAACACATGTAATTAATGGAAATATTTTAGGAAATCATGGTTGCTATTAAGAAAAAAGGTTTAGGTCGTGGGCTCGAAGCATTGCTTGGTGAAAAGTCTCAGAAGGAAAGCCCCCCTAAAGAAATTAATCGGCTGCCACTGAGCGCGTTGCAGGCAGGCAAATACCAGCCGCGCCAAAAAATGGAAGCGGGCGCATTACAAGAGTTAGCCGAAAGCATTCGCGAACAAGGCGTGATGCAGCCATTACTCGTACGTTTAGTTGCTGCCGGTAAGTATGAAATTATTGCCGGTGAACGTCGTTTTCGCGCAGCAACATTGGCCGGCTTAAAAGAGGTGCCCGTTTTGGTTTCTGGTGCAGATGATCAAGCTGCAGCAGCGATGGCATTAATTGAAAATATGCAGCGCGAGGATTTAAACCCTCTTGAAGAATCACAGGGCTTAGCTCGTTTAATTCAAGAGTTTGGCTTTACACACGAGCAGGCCGCTAAAGCAGTAGGCAAATCACGCAGCGCGATTACCAACCTCTTGCGTTTGAGCCAGTTAGCAAAGCCCGTCCAAGCAATGCTGTTGGCAGGAGAAATTGACATGGGACATGCCCGTGCTTTATTGCCTCTGCCTGGAGCGAGTCAAGTGGCTTTGGCGCAGAGAATTGCCGCCCAAGGCTTATCTGTTCGCGAGGCAGAAAGAATGTCCACAGCTCTGGCGTTGGCGGGCGGGCAGATTGGGGATAAAAAGGGTAAAACGAAGGCAGAATCAACTACCAATTCAAATCAAGATCCTGATATGCGTCGTTTAAAACAGGAAATCGCAGATTTAATAGGTTTAAATGTTGAATTCAAACTCAAGGGTAAGGGCGGCGAACTCAGACTCAGCTTCAGTCAGTTTGATGAGCTAGATTCATTACTCAAAAAACTGGGAATTGGGTTCAACTAAAGTGACAGCCATGACGCAGTTAGAAATAGATTCAGAAAATAAAGCACGTCTACGGAATTCTGATGCATGGGATGAGCGGGAAGACGATGAATACAAGACCCTTAGCAGGGTCGAGATGGATGCATTAAGGAAGGCAAGACCAAAAAGCTTTTCCTCAATTAATGGGTGGACGGTTGTTATAAGTCAGGTGGTGCTTACCCTAGTAATTTCTGGTTTTTGTTACCTTTTTGTTAAGGGTGGCGAAAGAAGCGTTTATACTTACTCGGCTTTAGTAGGTGGCTTGATTGGTTTTTTGCCTTCCGCGTTGTTTTTAATGAGACTGGAAGTAGCAAAAAAAAGTGTTAAATCAAGTCCCGGCGGCTTTTTAACGGCAGTGGTTTCTGGTGAATTTATTAAAATTCTGGCAACCGTGCTCCTGTTTATTGGCTTTGCCATAAAGCAACCTGATTTGAAATGGATTCCATTGCTTGTGACTTATTTAGCCACCCTCAAATGTTATTTGTTGGCATGGTTTTGGAAGTGACAAGCGGTAAATATAGATAAGGACAAGTTTAGAGATGTCTAGCGAAGTCAACGCAGCAGCAGAGGTAGCCCAACATGTGGCTAGCGAACCGCTTACACCCACTGCTTATATTGCTGAGCATTTGCAAAACCTCAATAACATTGGTGGGGCGCAAACCTCAGTCATTGATTTCAGCATAATTAATTTAGACACTATCTTTTGGACCTCTCTAATGGGGTTAGTAACTGTTTTTCTGTTGGTGCTAGCAGCTCGTAAAGCATCCCCCGGAGTCCCTGGTCGCTTTCAGTGTCTAGTAGAGATGCTAGTTGAGATGGTAGATAACCAAACCAAAAGCATTGTTCACGGCGATCGCAGCTTTATTGCACCACTAGCATTATTTGTTTTTTGCTGGATTATTCTTTTGAATACCTTGGATTTAGTGCCGGTAGATTGGATTTTCGGCGTAAATCAATTTATTGGTAGTTTTGGGGTTCATGTTCCCCATCATAAGATTGTGCCGACCACTGATTTAAATGCGACCTTCGGCTTATCATTTTCAGTTCTCTTGCTGGTGTTCTTCTACAGCTTCAAAGTCAAGGGCTTTGGCGGCTTTATGCATGAGCTGGTTTCTGCGCCTTTTGGTGCGAAATGGTACTTGGCACCCTTCAATCTAATTTTGAACATCATTGAATATATTGCCAAAGGGGTTTCCTTAGGCATGCGACTGTTTGGCAACATGTATGCTGGCGAACTACTATTTTTGCTTATCGCCCTCTTAGGTAGCATGTGGACTTTTAATTTGGATCTGTACATGCTTGGTTTCGTCGGCAATGTGATTGCTGGATCGGCCTGGGCAATTTTCCATATTCTAGTAATTTTGTTGCAAGCTTTTATTTTCATGATGTTGACCTTGGTCTACATCGGGCAAGCACATAGCCATCACTAAGATT